>JBEIKL010000061.1:0-10764 GCA_040379745.1 Bdellovibrionales bacterium
ATCCTCTCGATTGATACCGGCAACCGATCGCCCCGCGATTACCAGTTCTATGACCGTTTCGCTTTGGCCGTGACTTCACCCTTCCAAGTTGCGATCAATTGGGTACTGGATTTCTCAGTCAGCTCTTGGAACAACTACATTCTTCTTTGGAAAACCCACCGTGAGAATGACGAGCTCATCACCGAAAACAGCAAACTCGTGAACACGATCCTGAATTTGCGCGAACTGGAGCAGGAAAACATCCGTCTCCGCAACATTCTCCAGTTCAAGGAGAATTACAAGATGTCCACGGTGATCGCACGCGTGATCGCAAAGGACGTTTCCAGTGAATTCCGCGCAGTAAGAATCAATCGCGGCAGTCTCGACGGCATCGAGCCGAACATGGCTGTTCTCAATATCGAGGGTGTGATCGGAAAAGTCTTCCGCACCACCGAACACACCGCGGATGTCGTCACCATCCTTGACCCGATGTCGGCGATCGATGCCTACATTCTCCGCTCCCGTGCACGCGGGATCGTCGAGGGGTTGAACGATACCCTATGTCAGCTGAAGTTCGCACTTCGCGTGGATGACATCCAGCCGGGCGACATCCTTTTGTCCAGCGGTCTCGGCGGAAGCTTCCCGAAAGCAATTCCCGTCGGAACCGTGATCAAGGTCACCCGCAAATCCTTCGGGGTGACCCAGAAAGTGGAAGTCAAACCGAACGTCGATTTCTCCAAGCTCGAAGAAGTCATGGTCGTCACTAAACAGGAGTAACCCAACCCGATGAAGGCCAAACTTTTGAAATTGACCAACCTGCCGGGCATCTTGCTTTTCGCCCTGCTTGCACTCACGTTGCAAAGCTCGCTCTTCAACCATCCGTCGATCGCGTTTTTCCAACCTGATCTCATGATTTTCTTCACTTTGTGGGTTGCCATCCGCAGAACCTTTGTCGAAGGCGGCATACTGACCTTGCTTTTCGGTTACCTGACCGAACTCCATTCTGCCGCGCCTCAGGGATTCTATCTTTGCGTCTATATGGCAATCTACCTGGTGGCTCGTTTTCTTTACCAACAATTCCAGATCACCAACAGCCGAGTTCTTGCCCTCGTAGGAATCCTTTTTTCGGCTTTTTCACGACTCTTGGTGCTTTTCATCCTTTTCCTGATGAATCGCACTGAAAACGTGCTTTATCACACCTTCCAACTGATCGCTCCGACCATCCTCACCCATGCGGTGCTGATTGTGATCACGTTCAAGTGGCTGATGCGTTTTGATAACATCACCCTGAAAAACCCGGATGCGGAACGCCATCATGAGCGGAATTTCCATCTTGATGAGGAGCTGGTATGAGTTTCATCGGTAACGAAGAGCAGATTCGATTCCTCCAGGATCGATTCAAGTTCATTTACGGAATCCTGTTCATCGGTGTTGGAGTGCTTCTTTCCCGACTGTTTTTCCTGCAGATGATCAACGGTGATCAAATGCGCCAGTATTCCGAGGAAAACAGGATCAAACGCGTGAAGATCCCCGCTCCGCGCGGGATGATCTTCGATCGCGAAGGAAAAATCCTGATCGATAACCGTCCGGCATTTTACGTCAACATCACGCCTCAGTACCTGAAAGAATCGGGCAAACCAAAAGAAGTCATCGGACAACTCAGCAAAGTGATCAAGATGCCCGTCGAGGACATCGAAAAGAAATTGAATAAAGTCCGCGGTCAGGCATCCTTCATGCCGGTCCTGATCAAGGACAACCTGACCCGTGATGAAGTCGCCGCATTGGAAACCTGGAAAATCAACATGCCGGGAGTTCAGGTGGAGATGGGCATTTCCCGCATGAACACCGATCAAGACATCGGTTCGAATCTCTATGGTTACATCGGCAAAATCAGCCCGAATGAGTTGCCCAGCCTGAACTTGTCCATTGGACAGAATTCCAGCCGCAAATACCAATTGGATGATTCTGTCGGAAAAAGCGGCCTTGAAAAGCAATTCGAAGACAATCTGAGAGGAGTCGACGGATCGGAACTCGTGGAAGTCGATGCGCTTGGAAGAAGCATCCAGATCACCAAGAACAAGGGACGTGTCCTCGCACAGAACCAGGAAGAACCCTCCGTTCCGGGTAAAAACCTCGTGCTGAGCATCGACCGTGACCTGCAATTGGCTGCAGCCCGTGGATTCGGTGAAAAACAAGGCGGTTTGATCGCAATTGACCCGCGAAACGGCGAGGTGCTGGCAATGGTTTCCCGACCATCCTTCAACCCTGCCGATCTTTCCCGTGGTGTGGATGCGGAACTCTGGGCAAAACTGATTTCAGATGAGAACCATCCACTTCGCGACAAGGCGATTCAGGATCACTTCTCTCCAGGATCAACCTTCAAGGCAATCACAGCGATTGCCGCTCTTGAAGAAGGCGTAATCACCAAGGACACCACCTTCAACTGTGGCGGTTCGATCATGCTTGGGAACCGAAAAGTCCACTGCTGGAGAAAAGAGGGGCACGGATCGGTAAATGTGGTTTCCGCACTCACCCATTCTTGTGACGTTTTTTTCTATCGCGTAGCCCAGAAACTCAAGAGTGTGGATGACATCGCCAAATATGCCATGCACTTGGGAATGGGCAAGAGAACCGGCATCGAAGTCGGACGTGAAGTCCCCGGTCTGATTCCAACCGAAGCATGGAAAAAACGCCGTTTCAACACCGAATGGAGTCCGGGCGAGACCCTTTACGTCGCCATCGGACAAAGCTTCGTATTGACCACCACCATTCAATTGGCCAATGCGTATGCCTCCCTGATCAATGGTGGAACACTCTACAAACCGATGATCGTCAAAACGGTCCAGAATGAGGACTCCAAAACAATCAAGGAGAACATCCCTCAAGTGCTCGACCGGACCAACCTGAAGAAAGAAACAGTGGATCTGGTGACCGAAGGCCTCTGGGGAGTGGTGAATGCACCGGGCGGTACCGCGAACTGGATGCACAAACCGGGAATGGAATTCGCAGGAAAGACCGGTACCGTTCAGGTCTTCACCCAGAAGGCCGAGAAGATCTATCAAAAATGTGAAAACCTGAGATTCCGTCAGCGCCACCACGGAGTTTTCGTGGGCTATGCTCCGATCAAGAACCCTTCAATTGTGGTTGCGGTTTATGCGGAACACGCATGCTCAGGATCCCACGGTGCCGCACCGATCGCCAAGGAAGTGATCGAGACTTATCTCCGGAAATACTATCCGGATGTTTACAATGACAAGGCTCTGGCCGAAGCACGTAAAAAACCGGGCTCGACCTTCAAGCCAACCTCAGGAGAATGATGCATGAGTTACTCATCCATGGAAACCAACCTTGATCAGCAGTTTGACCCGAATCGGACGACCAGTTACGAAGAGGAATTCAAGTGGTTGAAATGGGTTCCGCTGATTCTGGAAGTGATCATTCTCACCTGGGGAATGATCAATCTCTCCAGCGCCACAGCGGTGGAAGACAAGTCTTCCGGACTCTGGAAAAACCAATTGATCACCATCGCGATCGGATCGATCGGTACCATCCTGATCATGTTTCCGCATTACTCGTTCCTTTCCCGATTGGCATATCTGATTTATATGGCAAACCTGGGATTGCTGGTCGCGGTCCTTGCCGTGGGTAAGGCATCTCTTGGTGCGAAACGATGGATCGGCTTCGGTGGCTTCAGCTTGCAACCCTCGGAACTGATGAAGGTCTCCATGGTGATTTTTCTCGCAAAATACTTCGAGAACAAAAGCACATCCAATGGACTGAAAATCAGGGACCTGATCATGCCAACCATTTTCGTGATGATTCCATTGGCGCTGATCTTGGTCCAACCCGACCTCGGTACTGCGATGATCATCCTTCTTGTATACGGAAGCATGCTCCTGTTCCTGAAGATTTCGCCCAAAGTTCTGGTCGGGCTGACCATCCTTGCAGCTCTTGCACTTCCAGTGATCTACAATTACGGCCTCAAACCGTATCAACGCATGAGGATTACCACCTTTCTCGACCCGATGAGTGACCCCAAAGGCGCGGGCTATAACTCGATTCAATCGATGATTGCGGTGGGCTCAGGCCAAATGCTCGGAAAAGGATGGAAAAAAGGGACGCAAGCTCACTTGAACTTCCTTCCGGAACACCATACCGACTTCATCTTTTCGGTTTTCAGCGAAGAATGGGGATTCGTCTGGTGCAGTATCCTGCTGTTACTCTATACATTGTTCATCATGAGCGGACTGAGTGTAGCCTACCGATCCAATGACAAATTCGCCACCCTGCTCGC
Organism: Bdellovibrionales bacterium; assembly: GCA_040379745.1. Classification (GTDB taxonomy): domain Bacteria; phylum Bdellovibrionota; class UBA1018; order UBA1018; family CAIMNF01; genus CAIMNF01. The sequence continues at coordinate 4,274 of JBEIKL010000061.1, forward strand.
TTTCGGCATCACTTCGATCTTTTTCTGGCACGTTTTCGTCAATATGGGAATGGTCATGGGAATGCTTCCGATCGTGGGGGTACCGTTGCCGTTTCTGAGCTATGGTGGATCGGCCCTCTTGACCGCAATGAGCGGCGTGGCGATTCTCGTCAACATCGCGAACAAGAAGTACATGTTCTGATCCGACCTCTCGATGGCAGAAATGATTCAGAATCCGGTTCCGCTGAACGTGATCACGGCGTTTTTCTCTTCTGTATGAATGGCGCCCGCATATTTCACCGTGAACGTTTTCGTGTAACTACCGCTTGAACCCGGGCTGAAAATCGCACTAATGGTGCAACTGGCACCGACAGCTAGAGTTCCCGTACCACAGTTGGACGTGTTTGCAGTGAATGCGCTGGAGAATCCGGACTCTGGCTCATATCCGATGATCGTGATGGACTCGGTTCCGGAATTGGTCAGTGTGATCGATTGCGAGTCAGAACCAGTCACACTGGCAACACTATTGAAAGCAACCATCTGATTTGCAATGAGACCGGAAACAGTCGTTCCAAAGCCATCGAGCTTGTATCCCACTTTAGCCTCGACCAATCCATCGAGAGAGTTCGCGTATTCATAAGTCACCACCAACAAATCACTCAACTCTGCGGAAACGTCGGTGCGTGGCAGGAACCGCACCACCACTTGACACATTCCAGGCACCATACCAACCATCGCATTCAGGGTGGAATTAGTGTTCATCAGGGTGACGCAACTGCTCGCCGTATCGATTGAATAAGAGACTCCCATTGCCACAGAAATGCTCTTGAATCGAAGAGTATGAGTATTGAAATTCGAAAGGGTGATCGTCTGAGTGGCAAACGCCGCTGTTTCACTACGGGATGCGAACATCCGTCCGTTGGTTGTATCACTGGGCTCGGTCATCGTGATGGGGCCGGTCGGAGCCGGATTGTAGGCCGCCGCTAGAAACGGAGTCGCCTGATTCTGAAAAGAAAGAATCGGAAGCCTGAACGGTGCATTTGCGATACTCCAAGTTGAAGTAAAATCAAAAGTACTGAAAGCCGCTTCCACTTGGGACATGTTCGCTACGGTCAATTGGGTGATTCCCGCCGTATTCGTAATCGTCGGCAAGGCCAATGCCTGATAGAGATAAAAAAGCGAGGTAAACGCATTGCCGGAAACGTTGTTTCCGATGATGCCATTCACATTCTTGGTTGCATCCGCCACAATCGTCATCGATCGAGCGGCCCCATACCCTTCCAAGTAAGTGGTACCGATTGATTTTCCGGCAATCGAACCAACTGACTGGTAGGATGTCGATGTACCGTTGATGGTGCCCACAAAATAAAACTGCTGAACAGCACTGGAAGTGACTGTTCCCACGATTCCGCCAATGTCAGTTTGCGCATTCGGCGCACTAGCAAGAACAATCGAGTTCGCATCGACCGAAAGGTTCGCATACACGCCGACGTTCTTGAGCAAACCACCGGTCAATCCACCTACCGCACCTCCGAAATAATAACTGGCCGAAAGCACACCGTGAAGTTGGGCTCGATCGACTTGCAATCCGGCATTTGAGATACCGGTGATCATTCCCACGTTCCCCACTCCAACAAGAGCTGCGCGATCGACGACCAAGTTACTGATTGAAGTTTCATCGGCTGTCCCCACCAGGATGGAAACACGATTCTGACCGGTAACCGAAGGAGTGACCAAGGTCACACCGCTGACAGTAGCTTTTGATCCATTTCCGGTACCGGTGATTTTACCGGCCAGCACGCCAACATCATTCTGAGCTTCGATTTTCGGTGAAACAAACGTCACATTCCGGATTGAGGATGAAGCGTTGATCTCACTGAAAAAGCCGGCTGAATCCTGGGTCGCACGCAGGTAGCGCAAGTTGGAAATCGAATGGTTGTTACCGTCGAAATTCCCTTTGAAACCGACGATGGGCGTGAACTTGAACCCGGTGAGATCCAGATCGGCATCCAATCGGAACTCCGCTCCTGATGGTGCATTCTTCATGCACTCGAGATGGGAGGAGTTGAGGATCAGATAGGGATTTGCAACCGATCCCTCACCTGTGATCACCGGGGTTCCACAACTGGAAATAAGGGATGATGCGCTCGAACCGTTCAGTTCGACCGTGCGGATGTTCATGCAGCCGGTTGCCAGCGACAGCAACAGAAAGGCTGATTTCAGAGATCCAGACCACATCTTCAAGACAGAGTCCCCCAACTATCATTATCGGCCGGGGGAGGCTTTCTTTGAATGTGTCAGAAGTGACATTTTTTAAATTAATGTAATTAAAAACGGAAGATCACGCATCCCGGGCGGATTCGTTTGAAGCCTGAGGGGTAATGGCGTTCATCGAAGCATAATCCTTGTGCTTTTCGGTTCCTCGGGCGGTTCCGAAAAGGGACCGTAACTGACCACAGGCTGCCAGGATGTCTCGCCCCCGGGAAACTCTCACTGTAGTCGTATAGCCTTGCTTCAAGAGAACACGCTGGAAATCCAGAACCGACTTGTCGCTTGGACGCTTGAACTCTGCACCGGAATGCTCGTTGAACGGAATCAGGTTCACCTTGGACGGAATCCCCTTCAGCAATCGAGCCACCCGGTGGGCATCGTCGATCGTGTCATTGAAATCCTTCAGCATCACGTACTCAAAAGTGATGCGACGGTGAGTTCCCAGCGGTACCTTACGACAGGCATCGAGCAATTCAGCGATCGGCCATTTCTTGTTCACCGGCATGATTTGGGAACGTTGTTCATCAGTCGAACTGTTGAGCGAAATCGCCAAGGACACATCGGTGTGGCGATAGAGTTCCTCGATCGCCGGCACCAGCCCGGATGTGGAAACAGTGACTTTTCTTTTAGAGAAATTCATTCCGTCCTCATCGAGCATGATCTGACAAGCCTTGATGATGTTCTTGACATTATGGAGGGGTTCGCCCATTCCCATGAACACGATATTGGTAATCGGTGCCCGCATGCGCAATTCAAGCACCTGGGTAACGATTTCATGCGCTTCGAGCGATCGGTCCAATCCCTGCACGCCAGTGAGACAGAACTTACAGGCCATGGCACATCCTACTTGGGAGGAAATACAGGCCGTCAATCGTGCCCACGAATCTTCATTAAGATCCTTATCAATTCCGACTTTCTCGGTGTCGATTCCGGAATAGCGCTTGCCGTCTTCCAGAGTGGCTACCACTTCCTCGCCGATTTTTTCGCGAAGAGCGGCAGGAATAATCACCGACTCGATGGTCTTCTGATCATGCAATTGCCAAAGAAATTTGAACGTCCCGTCGAGGGACTGCTTGGAATAGGATTCCTTCAAGCGATAGATCACGACATTGGCTCTCATCCATTCGCGGATTTCTTTTGCCAGATCGGTCATTTGATCCCAGTCGGTCACATAACGCTGATAAACCCAATGAAAAATCTGCTTGGCGCGCATCATGGCCTGCTTGATCTTCTTTTGTTCGATTTTCTTCAGAAGAGCGTTACGCTCATCCCCCTCGGGAAGATCACGGAGTTCCCGTTCTTCTTTCACGCGTCCCAAAGGGAGAAGAAGATCGGCCAGGTCATTTTTATTCAGAGATTGAAAATAAATCATAATTGAACTTTGCGAATTCTAGGGCAAAATCCTAAAAAAGTCAATGAATTCAAGATTATGCGATTAAAATCTCAAGTGCTTGTTTTCTAAACGATTTTAGTCAGCTTTTCTTAGATTCAGGAAACGGGCAATTCACGCAACCGTTGAGCTTCTTTCGGTCCAACTGAAGGGCCTCGATCTTATTCAAGGAGGTTTCAACCTTGATGTTGATCAGAAGGAGATTGCTCTGCACCTTGATCATCGCCCCTTGGGATATATTGGGCTTTTTGAGGTAATCCTCATTCCTCTGCTTCAAGCTGAGAAACGAATCCCGCTGTGTCTCTTCTTTTGAAATCTGCTCGTGAAGGACCTTGCACTCATCACACGGTTCAGCCTTGACGTTCCAAAAGAACAAAAACGAAAAAAGTAAAATTACAATTCGAGTGTCAATTTTTTGTTGTACTTTCACCATCAAGTCCTCACAATTTCAATTATGGTGAATGGATTCACTCTTGTCAAACGCGTCGTCGCCGAGCGTTTTCTGCAGACGTTTTCAGCTACCCTGATCAGCATGTTCGCACTGACCACATCGGCGCACTCAGCCATCATTCCTCTTACCCTCGATGATGCCATGAAGCGGATGATGGAAAGCAGTCCAGACATCAAGACGGCTCAACTTAATCTCGAAGACCATCAAATCACGTACGATATCGCCTGGTACACCTTCTGGTTGCCATCACTTGCTTTGAACGTTGAATCTAACTACCAATACACCATCGGAACACTCCCCTTCACTCCAGCCCGAAACGACTCGAACTTTTTCCATCGTGGCCCCCCCTCCAATACCACAACCGTCGGTTTGGGGAGCTTCGTGGTATTTGATTTTTTTAAGCAAAGAGCAATCTATGACAAAGCCAAGCTCGCCCTTGAAACCGCGCAGCAACACTACATTAAGGAAGTTCGTGACGCTCGTATTAGTCTGATCAACACTTATTTTGAGACGAAGATCGCCCAAGAAAAGATGGAAGCATCGGAAGGATCGTATAAAATCGCACAAGCGATCGCTGAAAACGTTATTACCAAGAAAAAACTGGGCAAGGCCACGGACGACGAAGTTTCTTCCTCCACCGTTGACTTGAACACAGCAAAAATCGATCTTGTTGAGAAAAGAAACGTACTTGCTCAATATCTGATCAACCTAAACACCTATCTCAATACCGCAACCGATACGCAATATCAACTGACCACCGAATTGCCTTTCCGCACAGTCAGACTCGATGATCGCGAACTCTTCGACATCTACAAGAAAAATTCGCCCGCTTATCTTATAGATCAAAATGTTCTGGCACAAGATGAAATTGATGCATCCATTGCGGAAAAAAACCGACTTCCCCTGCCGACCCTCTCTATTCAGCCTTTGACTATCCGATATGCGAACGGCTATGCAGGAGGAACCTCGCCGGATTGGGTATCCGGATCCAGTGATTCTGGAACAATTGACTTTGCAGCAAAGGTCACGCTCTCGATCCCCATTTTCGGACCGGAAGGATTCTTCAACCATCGTACGATCAGAAAAGAATACATCAAACGGGATAAGACTGAGATCAAATTCCACATGGACCAACTCAAGAATGAAATCGACATCAAACAACAAGTCTTGGACATTCGTACGATCGAACAAAACCTCATCACCCAGAAAGAGACGATCGTTCAGAACCAAGAACTGCTGAACAGTTATTTTAAAAAGGCGGCTACCGCCGGAGTGGATCGACTCAATCTGCGGGATGCCATCCGAGAGGCTCGAGAGAGCCAATTCGAATACTACGACGATCTTTTGAAGCACCTGAAAGCGAAGTTCATACTCGCCAAACTCGTCGGCCTCGACCGACTCCCGGGAGACAGCCTATGATCCGGATCACACTCCTTGCAGCCTTTCTCTTGACCTCCACCGCTTCGGCAAATGAGTCCTCTTCGAAAAAAAGTACGGTCAGCGCATTGGATCTTCCGGTTTGGACCGAACAGGCGAGATACAAATCACCCTTTGAAAAAAATCCGTTCCGTAACCGTGATGCAATGTTTTATACGGGGTTACACTTGGGTCTTAGATACGGAACCGGTACGGATCTGAACTATTGTCATTTTCTCCGGGAATTTTTCTGTGTCGGTGTGAATGCATTCATCGGAAAATTGAATTCGGCCCTCTTAGTCCGTGCCCCGATGCCCTCCACGTCACCCGGCAGCGACCCCCCAGTACCCGAAGTCGAACCGATCAATCCAGAATATCGGGAAATCCTCGACACACCGGAATCCTGGACAGCGTTCGTTCCTCAATTGATCATGACGGTGAATTCGCCGATTCTTGCGATTCGCGATGATCGCTGGAGCGATTCGGCTACTGTGGCATTCGGACCTGCCTTCATTGGCGGACGAACCGGGTGGGCGGCCTCCATTGAACCGGCCCTGAATCGAACTTTTCGTTCCAATGGCAACTGGGGCTTCAGCCTCAAGGGAAAATACACATTTGGCTGGCTTAATCCGAAAGGCGATACCCATGGAACCATCCCTTTTGATTGGTACAACCTCAGCGCAGGAATTTATTATGTCTGGTGAACACACCTGAAAGGAACCCCCCATGTCTCAAACAAATAGAAGCATCAAAAACCTCCTGATCAACCCGGCTTATCAGTTGAAGTATGTGTTCTGGATTTCCATTGGCGGAATCATCCTGATCGCATGCAATGCGCTGATCTTCTACTCCTACATCATGGAAAACTATACCATTCTCGTGGATATGAGCCCCATGGATGAAGCGTCCAAGGTTCAGCTTTATCAGGAACTGAACGTGATCATCTACAAGTTGGGGGGAGTCAGTCTCGCGTTCATGTTGTTG
>JBEIKL010000062.1:0-10725 GCA_040379745.1 Bdellovibrionales bacterium
GAAAGGAAAACATTTATAAACATTCTAGATTATAGAGTCAGAAAATATTTTAACCCATAAAGTTTATGTTCATGTAAAATAACAAACGAGAGACATAATAATATATAACCTATATTAAAAAAAAAAGTTCAGAGATTGAAGATTTACCTGTATTGTCTCCGAAACGCAACTCCAAAAATCAGGAATCCTCAAGGTAATTCAATGAGCTTAAATCTTAGAAACGTCTGTATTATCGCCCACGTCGACCATGGTAAAACCACATTAGTTGACCATCTTTTACGCCAATCCGGCGCTTTCCAACAGCACCAAGCCGTTTCTGACCGGGTCATGGATTCTGGAGATCTTGAACGAGAACGCGGGATTACGATCCTGGCGAAAAACACCTCGATCATGGTCGGTGACACCAAAGTGAACGTCGTCGATACCCCGGGCCACGCCGACTTCGGTGGAGAAGTGGAACGGATCATGGGTATGGTCGATGGAGCTCTTTTGCTCGTGGATGCGGCCGAAGGCCCCCTCCCCCAGACCCGTTTTGTACTCCAAAAGGCCCTTTCTAAAGGCCACAAAATCATTCTCGTCATCAATAAGGTCGACCGTCCGGACAGTCGTGTACAAGAAGTGGTTAATGCCGCATTCGACCTGTTCTTGGAATTGGGCGCCAACGAAGAACAAGCAGACTTCCCGATCGTGTATGCAGCTGCTCGTCAGGGCTGGTGTACGACTGAGTTCGATGACATTCCGAAGTACCTCAATAAAGAAAAGACCGGTTCTCTCGAGCCACTCTTCCAATTGATCTTGGACACCATGCCGGCTCCAAAAGTCAGTGAAAAGACTGAGTTCCAAATGCTCGTCTCCAACCTTTCCCACTCGGAATACGTGGGCCGTCTTTGCATCGGCCGCGTGATGAGCGGATCGGTGAAGAAAAACCAGAAAATGTTCCGTCAGGGGATTCACCCGGTAACGGGTGCAGCGATCAATGAAGCGTTCACGACCACCCAGGTGTTCACTTATTTCGGACTGAAAATGACCGAAGTACCTGAAGTCACCGCGGGCGACATCGTCGTGCTTTCCGGCAACGAAAACTTCGAGATCGGTGACACCGTCAGCTCCAGTGCGGACATCGCACCGATCGAGCGAATCATTGTCGAGAAACCGACTCTCGCGATGTTGTTCTCGGTCAATACCTCTCCACTTTCGGGCCAAGAGGGTGAAGCGATCCAATCCCGCAAACTGCGTGAACGTCTTCTGAAGGAAGTGCGCCACAACGTGGCTCTTCGCTTTGAAGAAGTGGAAACCTCCGACCAGTTCCGGATCCTCGGCCGTGGGGAATTGCAATTTGCCATCCTGATCGAACAAATGCGCCGCGAAGGTTATGAGTTCATGGTGGGTAAACCACTCGTTCTCTATCGCACTGACACGGACGGAAGCCGTTTGGAGCCGATGGAAAAAGCGGTTCTCGACCTTCCGGAAGAGTTCGCATCCGATGTGACCCGTATTTTCCAGGAACGCAAAGGGATGCTGGTGAAGTATGAAGCACTTCCGCATCATGAAGGGATCGGTAAACAACGCGTGCGTTTGGAATTCGACATTCCTTCCCGCGGATTGCTCGGTATTCGTTCCCGCTACCTCACTGCGACTCGCGGTGAAGGTTTGTTCAGTTCTTATCTGAGCGAATACACTCCACACAAAGGCGAAATTCCTCACCGTTTGACTGGCGCGCTCATCTCTGACCGTCAGGGCGAAACCGTGGAATACGCACTCTTGTCTCTCGAAGAGCGCGGAATGCTCTTCGTGAAACCAGGTGTGAAGGTTTACGAAGGAATGATCGTGGGTGAAAACGCAAAAGACAACGATATGAACGTGAACCCTTGTAAGGAAAAGAAACTCACGAACATCCGTTCAGCTCATGCCGAAGTACTCGTAACCCTTTCCGGGATCCGCGATATGTCACTCGAGCGCTGCCTTGAATGGATCGATGAAGACGAGTGGATCGAAGTCACTCCGAAGAACATCCGCATGCGTAAGAAAGTGCTTGCCGGAAACTTGCGCTCGGTGAAACGCAGCGAGCGGATCACCTGATCCACCATTGGCGAAAATCAGTAGTTCAATAAACAAAAAGCCCGGGGGCGAAATTCGCCTCCGGGCTTTTTTAATTTTTGATCCATGGTCACTGCCCTACGAATCCCGTTCGGGGATGCTCAATACCACTTCATTTTCTTGAAGATGTAGAGAAGAACGCTGACGATCACGACCATCGCACCCCAGAGAAAGAAATAGAAGTTCGGCCAATGGAGTTCGGGCATTCCCTCGATATTCATGCCATAAACACCGACAATGAAGGTCAATGGCAGGAAGATCGCTGACATCACGCTCAGGCGTTGCATGGTGATGTTCAACTGGTGCGAGGACTTCGACATGTCGAGCGTGATGTTTGCGGCATAGATCTCGAATACGGATGCAGCCTGGGTTCCCAAGCTTTCGAGTTCGCGCAACAGCGACGACAGTTCCTCCGTCACATTTTTCAAGTAGGGACGGACCGACTCTTCCGCATCCGAAAGATTGGACCGTTCGTACACCTGGACCAGGGTCTGTCGTTGCGGAACCAGCGCCTTACGCATGATCATCACCAGTTTCTTGAATCGCAGGATCCGCTCCGTAACGGGTTCTTGCGAACCGCGAAGAATCGCTTCCTCGATCTCTTCCAGATCTTCCTGCCAGTGATTCAGGATCGGGCCGTAATCCGAAACGAGTCCCTCCAGCAGATGCAGGAACAGACGGGCATTTCCTTTTGAGAGAAAGGCTTCCGGATGGCCTAGGGCGAGCGAAGAAATGTAATCGAAAAGACGGGAAAGGTTGCTTTGATGGATCGTGATCAGGAATCGCTGTCCGCGGAAAATCATCACCGGACGGTGCTCGCATTCCTGCTTCTCAAAATTGTAGAACAGGCGATGCAAGAGGACGTAATCGTAATCCTTGAATGAGTGCATGCGCGGATGCGGGGCCGACGCATCCCAGTCCCGAAGAATGGCTCCATCAATGCCGAACTCCTTTGCCAATAGCGCGATCTCCGCTTCGGTCGGATTCTCCAGATCGATCCAGAGGTGATCCTTACATCCTTTTTCCGAAGTAAGTTTCCAAACGGACAACAGATCGGGAAGCCCCTCTTTCTTAAGAGCGGTGAGACTGGAGTCTTCGTTTTTCCACAAATGGTATTGAACACCCATGGAAAAATTATGACCGGAATCGATTGAAAAAACAAACCGTCAGAAGCCGAACTGCACGCTGAGCGACAGACTGTTGGTCTCGACTTGGGTTCCATTCTGGTTCAGGGTCAGATTCGAGAGGTCAAGAGCGACAGAAACCGAACGCTCGTTTTCCAGCAAGTGGGAATACCCCACTCCTCCGGCGATCTCGCGGTTCCCGAGATTCAAGAAGGAGAACTGATTGGAGATCGGCGAGAACTTGAAATAGCCGTTCAAAACACGATTCGGGGCAAGAGAGTATCGGATGGACGGATAGACTTGGGGACCACTCACGTTCTGGAATCCGAACAGGTTTCCCTCCACCAACATGGATGAAAAATACCATCCACCATAAATGGAAAGGAAAATCCGCTCGTTCCACGCGGGAAAAAGATAACCCACGCGGGCGTTGGCGCCGAGGTAGTTCGCCTTGATGCTCTCGCTCTTGCTGAATTGCAAAGCGGTCCCGAACGCACTCATGCCGATGTCCCAGACGTTCGGCTTCAGTCGGTAGTTCACCGACATTTTCAACAGCAGGGCATCGGTCGAATAATCCGTGATTCCGGTTTGCTTGGTGGTGATGGACGCATAACCGATCGACGGAGAAAAAAACCATTTTTTACGCTTCAAACCGGCTTCCGACTGTTCCGCATGCGCACCGTAAAGAATGAAAATGAGGGATTCCTTCTGTCCCTTCGGTCCGGTCGCCACCAACTCAAATCGGTTTTCCGAATACGGCAAAGGAAGATTCAACTCGAACAAGCCTTTTTCGTCGACCTTGACCGGACTGTCCTTCAGGGAAAGATTCCAGCCCTTGTGCTGGAAATTTCCGAACAGGTGCGCGGAATATTGGTCACCAAGGCCGGAGGAGATCGCGTGATAACGGCTGAATTCCTCATCCCACTTCAATCCTTCGATCTTTCCCTCGACGACGTTCACTTTCACAAACGAAATCTTTTCTGCAAAACCACTCATAGCGGTGAACGCATTGATCAGGAGAACCAAGACAACGAAACGCAATTTAAGCTTGAACATGGGTCAATTGTAACCCGTCCGGATGAATCCGCAATGGTGTCTTGCCAAACATCCATCTATTCGGGAGATTCAAGGAATGAGTGTTTTCCGGTTCAAACAATTCAGCATCCGCCAGGAGCAAAGCGCTTTCAAAGTGGGGACGGACTCGATCCTTCTCGGGGCTTGGGCGAACCCCGCTCTCGCACGACAGGCACTGGACATCGGCACGGGTACCGGAATCCTGGCCCTGATGTTGGCACAGAAAACCGCTTTGAACAAAACGTCGATCACCGCCATTGATCGGGATGAGGAATCAGCGCTTGAGGCTTCCGGTAACGCACAAGTCTCTCCTTGGTCCGATCGCATCACGGTTCTGCATCGATCACTCCTGGAATTCATTCCCGGAAACGAATCGGGGTTTGATTACATCATTTCGAATCCGCCATACTTCACCACGACCACTCTCAGCGAAGATGCCAGAACGGCGAACGCACGGAATGCACAGAGTCTGCCCTTCGCCGATCTCGCTACCGGGGTATCCGATCTTTTACAGGATCAGGGACGGTTTTGCATGGTACTACCGGTACGGGAGTCGATGGATTTTGTCGAAATAGCCGGAAAAAAAGGGTTGAAACTGGCTCGTCGGTGCAAGGTGCATTCTTCACCGGTCGAACGCCGTGAAGTGCGACACTTGCTCGAGTTTGTAAAACAGGAAGACGCGGGCGACGCCATTGAAGAAACTCCATTGACGATCGAAACCGGCATCCGACACCATTATACGGATGAGTTCAAACGCCTGACCGGTGATTTCTACTTCGAATTCAAAAACTGAGCGGTATCTGATCAACGGCCGAAAATCCCGATCGACTTGAAAATATAGCGATCCATGAACGTACGATACGAACGGTAAAGGGCGACGCCCTGATCGTCTTCACGGAGGCGTCCCAACTGATAGCCGATGTATTTCGGCGTATCAATCACGAGTGTGTAATCGTTTTCAATGTGGTAGCCCACGTCGACATTGAGATCGAAGTATTGCGACATTCCCTCGGTCGAGAGATTGATCAGCGCTCCGGTCTTGTTGCGGAACGTGTATTTCATCTTGTTCACCCGTAACGCCTGGATGATGAATCCGACGGAGTTCAGGATCTTCTTGCACGGAACACTCATTTGATTCTGATAGAAATCCTGCAGGAGAACGGTATCGATGTATTCGACTTTTGCACCCTCCAACTCAAGATCCACGGACCGGATGGAATCCACTCCCGCCTTGATCACGAATATGGAATTGGCCGTGTTCATGAATTTCAAAAGATCCACAACCGCCTTGCCTTCAAAACTGGAACGCTGATGAACGGTGCCCAGATTCGTATCTTCAACTTTGCGGAAGGTCATGGGACGACCGTTCACCACATCGGGAAAACAGGTTTGCGGGTCCGCAACGATGCTCATGGCACGCGGAGAACCACCGACCAGAGTCCCCGTGCCTGCTGAAGAAAGCGGAGTGCGATACAGGATGTATCCGTTCCGTTTGATCTCCTTCTTCAGGAAAGAAAGAGGATTCGCTGAAGCATCCAGCGAAAACAGAACCGACAACACCATGACTGCTAATCCAAACTTCATTTCATACCCCAAATCAAAAAACCGACATCAACAGCGATGTCAATTTCTCATCGTCAAGGGAGTGACCAAAAATGAGCTTTATTTTCAATATTTTGTAAGACTTGGCGCGTTATGGCGTGCCGAGTGAAACTGGAATGATTTTTCCATTCATAAAGTGCGGTGCATTCAAAGTGAAATCCTTGATGAATGCAGCCATCTCAGAGGCGGTAAGCGGAGCCTGATACCCTGGGAATGCCTCATTCAACATTTCGGTCTGGACCGCTCCCAGACAAAGGCAATTCACCTTCAGGGCAGTATTTTTGAATTCCTCGGCCAACATCTCAGTTAGATTCACCAACGCCGCCTTGGAAGTCGAGTATGCCGAAAGCCCTGCGAATTTCATTGAGCCTTGAAATGCTCCCATGGTGCTGATGTTCACAATGTGACCACCCTCTGCGATCATCTTGGGAAGGATTGCCTGAATCGCTTCAAACACCCCCAAGACGTTGGTCTGGTAACAATCGAGAATCTCTTCACGAGTCAGTTGAAGAAAGGGTTTATTGATCAGCCTGCCGGCATTGTTGATCAGATAGTCGATACGGGAATGTCGGGTCAACACGTGATCGACATCCTGTCGGACGGTGGGTGATTGCAAGTCGAAAACATGAAGTTCTGAACCGTGTTGTTTTTGAATTTCTTGGAGGGAGGAAGGATTGCGAGTCAAAACCACGACTTGAAAACCGGGATCGACCGCAAAGAGTTTTGCCAACTGCTCTCCGATTCCCCTGCCCGCACCGATGATCACCACCACTTTTTTATCCATGGATTGATTGTGATTCAAGCCAGGAAGAATGGCGATCGGAATTTTCAAAGGATGACAAAAGAGCAAAAATCAGCGCGCAAGCGCCTTGGCGTAAGCACTTCCCCAGACCCGATCGTAAATCTGATCCAACTGCGCCGTGACCGTCGCATCCTGAAGAAGGATTCCGACATTCCGGCAACCACCGAAATAACCCTCGCTCCAGTTTTCAGTTCCGACCCATGCTGATTTTCCGTCCACGGTGAAGTACTTACTGTGAACAAGGCGGGAATACGGGATTACCCCCCCAGACCACTTCGGAATCGTGATGGCCCTCACTTCGATGTTCTTCACGGATGCCAATGCATTGAGTTCTGGGGATGAATTCTTCAGCGCCACTGCATCAACCATCAACTTGACCTGCACACCGCGTGTTGCGGCCTTACGGAGTTCCTGATCAAGAACCGTCCAATTTCCTTTCAGGGAATATTGATAGACCTGGATTTTCAAAGAAGACTTCGCAGTAGCGATCATGGCAACGATGCCGTTCAGGGAAGGCGGAACTCCGGCAGGAAGGTTACGATCCGGAGAAGCCATCATCTGGATTCCCGGAGAGGAGGAATTCACCGCATGAAAGGAATCAGCCGAGGTGGCCAGTCCCCAATCCTGCTCGAATACCGCTTTCAAACCGGAAGCAATGTTCGCATCGCTGATCCGCAAGCCCACTTCATGGATGTGCGAGAGTGCGAGCCAGTCGAAGTTGGCACTTCCGACAAACGAATGCAAGCCATCGACCATCATGAATTTTGCGTGCTGTACGCCACCGAATCGAGAATAATCCACGATCTTCACCGAAATATTGCGGATTTTCGCCAACTGTTTCGGAACTTCAGGATAATTGGACATGAACTTGCGGTCCACGATCAATCGCACCTGAACTCCACGACCGGCGGCCGCAATCACCGCCTGCAACACCGGATCGAGCGACTGGCCAGACTGATTGTTGATATAGAACTGCTCGAGGTCAATGGTCTTGGTCGCGTTGGAAATCAATTCCATCCACACCTCGGCGGTTTCACGGATGCCGTTCACTTTCAGGGTGGTTTCCACCGGCACACTCTGTGCGACCTCCACGTTCAGGGCGTGTGCGGCGCACGGAAAACTGTTGATCATCAGGAACTGGACAACTGCCAAACGGATAGTGATGAATTTCATGTGCTAGCAGTTTTAAACTTTTCACAACAGGAAGGCATGAGAATTCCCCCGCCTTGATTTTTTTAACCCCTTTCTGTGGAGATCTTCCCCGCGCACGTGAAGCTTTTCCCCGATTACAAGCACTTGACGCCGGAAGCCAATACACCATCTCCCTTATAAGACCATATTAGATACAGCACCCCATGGCACAAACCTTGAATTCACGCCCGTGCGAGCCCGCTTCATTCAATCCTCGGGCCACAGGAGCGACCATGACCCAACCCCAAATTCCGCACGAAGGAGAAAGTGTTTCCATCTGGCAGAAGGATTTTGAAATGATCCGATTCATGCCGCTTCATCGCGATGTCGATGCCGACGTTTGCATCATTGGTGGCGGGATCGCCGGCCTCACGACTGCTTATGTGCTGATGAAAGAAGGAAAAAAGATCTGTCTACTCGAAGATCAGGAAATCGGAAGCGGACAATCCGGAAGATCGTCCGCGCACTTCAGTGTGGCCCTCGATAGAACATTCCAGGAATTGGAAAACATCCATGGAACCGAAGGGACCAAGCTGATCGCCCAGAGTCATATGGCAGCTATCCAGATGGTGAAAGACATTGTCTTTCAGGAAAACATCGCCTGTGAACTCGAAACCGTGGACGGACATTTGTTCACGACAGGAAAAATCAAGGATGGTATCGAACAGGAACTTCAAGCCATCCATCGCGCCGGAATCGAAAACGCCCACCTCGAGTCCTCATCCTTGCTCCCGTTTCATACGGACGGGGTCATCCGCCTTCCGAATCAGCTGCAACTCAATCCACTGAAATACCTGAAAAGCCTTGCCGAAATCATCCAACGAAAAGGCGGGAAAATATTCACACACACTCATGCAAAGGAAATACATGGTGGCCCTAAGGCACGGGTCATCACCGGTGACGGCTACAAGGTGTCCTGCAAGACCATCGTGATTGCGACGAACACCCCTGTGAACAACTGGATTTCCGTCCATCACAAACAGACGGCGAATCGCACTTACATGGTCAGTGCACTGATTCCAACCGGCAGTGTCCCTCGCGGTTTTTTCAGTGACCCGCTCGAGAGCAATCACTACATCCGCATTCAAAGCCACGATTCGAGCCATGATCTGGTCCTGATCGGAGGGGAAGGACACCGAACCGGACAGGAAATCGATCCTGAGTCCAACTACGCACGCCTAGAAAAATGGTCAAAAGATCATTTTCCACAGATCGGAATTTTCCAGAATCGCTGGTCGGGACAAGTATTCGAATCCGTGGATGGACTCGCCTATCTGGGACACAATCCGTTCGACCAGAGCAATGTGTATATCATCACCGGCGACAGTGGCAGCGGCATGACCCATGCGACCATCGGCGCGATGATCATCACGGACCAGCTGATGGGAAGGGTGAATCCGTGGGTGGAACTCTATTCCCCATCACGAATGAAACTGAAGTCGATCCGCGAACTCGTTCGGGAGAATATCCGTACGGTTACCCAATACGCGGAATGGCTGAAAGAGAAAAAAATCGAGGAAATCGATGAAATTCCACTTGGTCAGGGCTCGGTGATCCGTAAAGGCATTCGCAGGATCGCCGCCTACAAGGACGAAAATGGAAATGTGGATCTGCACTCGGCGGTTTGTCCACATCTTGGTGGCATTGTGAAATGGAACGCGGCTGAAAAATCCTGGGATTGCCCGTGCCACGGATCCCGCTTCGACTGTCACGGAAAAGTGATCGAGGGCCCGGCGAATCGGAACCTCCGACCCGTACGAAAGAGCACGATCGTCCCGACTCCATTCCTGAAAAAACCCACACCTCCTGCGGAGAAAACACCATGACCGAAAAGGAAAGATTCCAAGAACAACTGAGCAAAGAAGGCTACTCGAACGAAGAGAAATACTTCTATGAACTGAATCGGGAACTGATCGGAAGGCAAAAAGTCCAACTCGACCTGATCCGCAAGAATCAGAACGAGAAACTCTGTCCGAAGTGCGGCTCAACCCTGGCCCAATCGGATGCGGGGGGATTCAACCATCTGCAATGCATCCAATGCAAAGGGGTTTTTCTCGAATCGCTCGAACTGGAAAACCTGATGAAGCAGAACCAGTCGGAACATCTCGTCCAGAAGATGAAAAAACTCTTCCTCCCCCGACCGGATTACCATCCTTTCTGAAAAACGAATTTGATCGGACCGGGCCACGGATCGGATTGACCAGCGAAGAGGCGGCAACGCGGTTGCACCATTTCGGACAGAATAACATCCTCGTCGAAAGGGACTCCGGATGGTTCCATGATCTTCTCAAAATCCTGCTCGACCCCGGGGGATCGATGTTGTTGGTGCTTGGAATCCTGTACTGGATCATCGGATCCCGCAGTGATGCGATCATCCTTTTCATCGCCTATGTGCCGATCACTGCCGTCGATGTCGGACTCAACATCCATTCGGGAAAAATCCTGAAGTCATTGCGGGAAAATCTCAGTATTTTTGCAAAAACCTATCGGGACGGGAAAATCGTAGAAATACCCGCAACGAAACTGGTGCCTGACGACGTGATCGTACTGGAGGAAGGCATCATCATCCCTGCCGACGGAATCCTGCTCGAGGCGAATCATCTTCTCATCAATGAATCCTCATTGACCGGTGAATCGGCTCCCATTGACAAATCCATCGGAGGCGGCTTTCTAGCCGGTACGATTCCTTACATGGGTACAGGGCTTGGCAAAATCAGAATCACCGGAACGGAAACCGAATTCGGTAAAATCGGCAAATTGATCCGAAACACCAAAGAAAGCAAAAGCCCACTGAGGAAAAAGATCGATCTTATGGTCAGGATCATTTTCCTGATC
>JBEIKL010000063.1:0-10548 GCA_040379745.1 Bdellovibrionales bacterium
GCCGATCAGCGGATCCACCCAGACGATTCCATAGTATTTTCCGATCAAGAGCGCGATCAGTGCCGTAATCGAGGTCAGTGCATCCGCTAGCACATGTGCCAACGCGCTTTGATGATTATGATCGTGGTGATGGTGTGAATGGTGGTCATGATCATGTTCAGAGTGATCATAGTCGTGGCCATGGTGATCGTGCACGTGATGGTCATGATCGTGATGCTGATCATTCAGGATCCATGCGCTCAAGAGATTGACCACGAGACCGATCACGCAAACCATCAGTGCTTCATTGAATTCGATCGTTACCGGATTCAAAAATCGCGCGATCGATTCATAGCCCATGAATAGAGCGATGATCGTGAGTCCGATTGCGCTGGTGTATCCACCTAATGAATAGAGCTTTGCGCTTCCGAAGGTGAAATGTGCATTGAATTTTTTAGACCGCGCGAGTTGATAAACCAGATAGGAAAGAAACAGCGCCGCCACATGCGACCCCATGTGCCAGCCATCGGCCAAGAGTGCCATCGACCCCGTGACTTTTCCGGTGACGATTTCAACCACCATGGTGAGGAATGAAATGATGATTACCCACAGCATCTTCCTCTGGTTTCGCAGTGCGGATGCATGGGTTTGTCCAAGAGTTTCGCCTTCTTTACAGTGTTCCACAAAAGGATCGTACCAGAATTCAAAAGGTGTCCGGCGCTTTTTTGATGCTTGGTGCGTTATTTTATAAAGTGTTATGCACTGCACTTCGGGCGTCCGAAGTGAATGCGGATGGTATCGCCAATCGTAATTAGAAAAGCAGGCTAAACAAGTGGCGGCCCCACCAGGAATTGAACCTGGAACTGATCTTTAGGAAAGATCCGTTATATCCATTTTAACTATGGGTCCACAGCAATGCATCAAGAGACTCAACGACCATTGTTGAAACGTGTTTCAAGACGATGATCAAGGGGAAGTTCTCTCGACAAAAAAGGTCTCATATGATTCACTTTGTCCCTATGAAAAAACTAACATCAGGCTCTGCGCTCTTTGCGCTGATGTTCACCGCATCTGACCTTTACCAGCCCAAAAATATCACATTTCCGAATCCAAAAGCAAAGGCTTCTGTGGTGGTTTTTCTTTCAGCCAAGTGTCCTTGCTCGGCCAGCCATGAGCCGATCCTGAAAGACCTGGCATCAAAGTATGCCAAGGACGGGATTGAGTTCATCGCGGTTCATGCAAATCAAAACGAAGCGCTGGAAGTGACCCGATCCCATTTTGTGAGGTCGGAGGTCGGTGGCGGTTCATCTGCCGCAACGGTCGCCAGTGTGCCCGCTTCATTGGGTTTCCCGATGGTTGAAGATCGGGGAGCGAAGATCGCCAATGAACTGAAGGCCCTGAAGACTCCGCACGCCTATATCATTCAAAATGGCAAAGTGGTTTACGAGGGCGGAGTAGATGATAGTGCCGATGCGGCTGAGGCTGAAAAACATTACCTCGCCGATGCTTTGGTCGAAATCAAGAACAACAAACCCGTGACCACGGCAAAAACCCGATCCCTCGGGTGTGTGATCAAGCGCTAAAAAGATGTAAAAATGAACCACTTTAAAATGAAACCACTGAAAGGAAGTTCTCGAATGTTTTCAATGATCGCCCTCAGTCTGCTCGCTAACCAGGCTTGTGGAATGTCCCCATTGTTGAACCACGATGTTCCGAATCGCACCGCACCCGAAAGAGCAGAAGTGGGTAAGTTCGAAAAAAAGTGTAATTTGTCTTTTCCCAAGCAAGACCTTTGTGCGGATATCGACTTGACGAATGTGCCGAAGAATTCTTCTTCCGAAGGTTCGGTAAAGATCTATTTTTGGAATCCGAATCGCGCGGACGCGATGATGAATCCGACCGTGAATTGGAAGTTCACCCCATGGATGTCGGACATGGGGCACGGAACCGGCAAAACGGAAATCACCCAAGCCAAAGATCAAAATGGCAATGATATGCCGGGTGTGTTCGTGGTCACCAAGCTTTCATTTGTAATGGGTGGTGAGTGGGAATTGTTTGTGGTGATGGAGCCCACTACCCGCGATCCGAATAAAGAACCAGAGCAGCTCAATGTTCAGCGTGTTGTCTTCAACGTGAACGAATGATTCTTCTGTTTTTATCCTTTTTTTTCAGTAATGCAGTCGAAGCCGCCCCTTGTTGTGCGGGATCGACCGCATTGCCGTCGCTGATCACTGGAGATGAAAAAACACTGATCAACGCTTCAGTTGCATACGGTGATGTCATTGGTGATGCTCCGGCTTCGGGTAGGGGGATCCCCGTGTTTCGGGACGCGCTCTCCCGGCGTGAAATCCGAAAGACCATGAATCTTGGCCTTGCAACGCTGGTTTCGGATCGCTGGCAAATCGGTGTTTCGATCCCTGTCGTTCAAAATGATATCAGCACCACAAACAATCAGGAGATCAGTACGCAGTTGGGTGATGTGTCGGCCACTCTTGGTTTTGAATCCTTGCCGGAATGGGAATACTCCCTCTGGACGCCAAGGATTTACAGTTTTGTTCAATGGGTGGCCCCAACCGGCCGAAGCATGGAGAACTCCCAAACCCGATTCGCCAGTGATGTCAGCGGAGTGGGGTATTATCAGCTACACTTGGGTGCGGTGGCGATCAAGCGATGGGCCGATTGGGATGCCAACGTTGTACTCAAGGCGGGTCACGATTTGAATTTTGGTGCCAATCTTTTGAATTCATCCTTGGGGGCGGGATATTCTTTCGCCGACCGCTGGCGAGTGGGTGCCAGCTTGGAAACCCAATATACTTCCACGCAGCAAATGGGTGTTTCGGAAACCGCCGCAAAGTTGGTTTGGAACACGGGGGCCACGGTGACTTGCTTGGTGGGATCGGACTCCTCGTTGGTGGTTGGATACATGGATCAAACCTTGATGGGGCCTGCTTACAACACAACATTGGCACGAACGGCCAACCTCAGTTTCCAACACCGTTTCGAGCGATAATGCGCCGCAATGCCGTTTAAAATTAACTCACTTTTTTTACGCATCAGGCGAAAATTCTGCCAAAATTAGGGACTGCACGCTTACGAAACCATCGCACTGAATCTGAACCCGAATGGCATTCTCACCCTCTCGTTGAATCGACCGGACATCCGGAACGCTTTCAATCAGAAAATGATCGAAGAGTTGGGACGGGTGTTCACCCACGAGGTGCTGCAACCCGAAGTGAAGGCCGTGGTCTTTCAAGGCAATGGCGGCATGTTCTGTGCAGGTGGTGATCTGAATTGGATGAAACGATCGATTGAACTCACTTACGAAGAAAACCTGAAAGACACCACCGTGCTCACCCGCATGTTTGCCACACTCAATGAATGCCCGAAGCCAGTCGTGGGAATCATCGAAGGCGCCGCCATCGGTGGTGGCGTGGGTTTAGTGGCGATCTGTGATGTGGTACTGGCCACGAAAGAAACCGTTTTCAGCCTGAGTGAGGTGCGCTTGGGGATTGTGCCTGCATGTATTGGGCCATTTGTGACTGCAAAGATCGGTGCATCCCAATCGCGTGCGCTCTTCATCAGCGCCGAACGATTCAAGGCAGAGAAGGCAAAACAGATTGGCCTTGTGCATGAAGTGTTCGATACCCGCGCGGACCTGGATGTTTATCTTGGCACCTTGACGAAAAATCTTCTCGAGTGCGGCCCGAAGGCGATGGCGGTGGCGAAAAGTCTCGTACTCGACCTGACTTGGCCAGAGCGTCGTGAGAAAATCAAGGACCCGATCCATTATGTTTCCAACACCCTTGCCGAATTGCGCGTGGGTCCTGAAGCGCAAGAGGGAATTTCGGCATTTTTGCAAAAAAGAAAACCATCTTGGATTGGCGGACAAAAATGAAATCACACAAGTTACTCGTTGCGAATCGATCTGAAATCGCGTGCCGGATTTTTCAAGCGGCTTTCGAAATGGAGATTCCTACAGTTGCCGTGTTCGCACCTGGCGATGAATCTGCACGTCATGTGACGATGGCCGATGAGATCGCCGAGATCCCGGCCTATCTCGATGTGAACGCGATCATCAACGTCTGTAAAAAAATGAACGTTACACTCGTGCACCCGGGGTACGGATTCTTGTCCGAGCGCCCGCATTTTGCAAAAGCGCTTGAAGAAGCGGGCATCACTCTCTTGGGGCCACTGGCGTTCACCATGGAGCAAATGGGCGGCAAGATCGCCGCAAAAGAAATCGCTGAAAAAATCGGTGTTCCGACAGTGCCTTGGGCACGTCTTGATCTTTCCAAAACCAGCGATGCGGATTTGAAAAAAGAAGCCGAGCGCATCGGGTTTCCGATCCTGATCAAGGCGAGTGCGGGCGGTGGCGGTAAGGGCATGCGCCGTGTGGATCGCATCGAGGAATTGAAAGAGCAAGCCGAGAGTGCTGCACGTGAAGCGATGAATGCCTTTGGTGATGGCACCCTTTTTTTCGAGCGCTATGTGGTGAATCCGCGCCACATCGAAGTCCAGGTTTTCGGAAATGGAAAGGGCCAAGGAGTACATCTTCACGAGCGTGAGTGCTCTTTGCAACGTCGCCACCAGAAAGTGTGGGAAGAGGCACCGGCTCCGCATCTATCCGAGCAGACACGCAAAGGTTTACATGAAAGCGCGCTCAAACTGGTGGAGTACACGAAGTACCGCAGTGCGGGTACGATTGAGTTTTTGGTCGATGCTTCGGGCGATTATTTCTTCATCGAGATGAACACCCGCTTGCAAGTGGAGCACCCGGTGACCGAATCGATTACGGGCATCGATCTCGTCCACGAACAAATCAAGCTGGCCACCCAAGGTGATCGGTATCAGTTGCCGGTGGTTTCATCGCCGCGCGGGCATGCGCTCGAAGTGCGTGTGTATGCCGAAGACCCGTCGCAAGGATTCATTCCATGCACCGGTACGGTGAATCACCTGATCTGGCCAAGTGGTCCGGGAATTCGTGTCGATCGTGGTGTCGAAGTGGGCCAGGAGATGGGCACCAGTTTTGATTCCATGGTGGCAAAGTTGATTGTGCTGGCACCATCGCGTGAAGTCGCGGTGAAACGCATGCAATTCGTTTTGCGCGAAACAGTGGTGAGCGGCATCGGCACCAACCTCGAATACCTCACTGAAATCGCACATCAACCGAAGGTGATCGAAGGCAAGGTGTCGACGCATTTTCTGGATAAGGAATTCAATTTCCAACCTCAGCCGACTGAAAAAGAACTCGAATTCCTATCCGCTTACCGTGAGTCTGCGGCTGGTACAGCCCATGCGGCCGGCCACCATGCGGGCACAGTTGCAGGCGGTGCGACGAACGCAGGCGTTTCTGCCACAGCGTTGACCACATCTCTTTGGACCACCCTCGGAGGAGACTTGAAATGAAACACCAAGCGAAAGTCTTTGGAAAAAAACAGCCGTGGAATGAGGCGAGTCCTGAGTTTAAAAAACAGTGGACCTTTGAGCGTCGTCCCGGCGGTTGGGTGATTGCTTCCCATGTTAGAGCGGATGGAACGATTGAGCGGGTGCGGTTTTCTTACCATCAAGTGAAGGGCCAATTCTGGGCGAAACTGCCGGTGAGTTCCGTGACCCATGCCATTGATTTTTACGGTGAGCGCGCGGCTGTGGCTCGTGCTGGTGCGCAAAGTGATTCCGCATCGGATTTCACCGCACAATTCCCGGGTAAGGTTCGCAAGGTCATGGTGAAAGAGGGGCAGACTGTTGTTGCGGATACTCCGCTCGTCATGATCGAAGCGATGAAGATGGAATTCGCAATCAAGTCTTCTGAGTCTGGGGTGGTTGCAAAAATCTTGGTTGAAGAAGGTCAACAGCTTTCGCCGGGGCAAAAACTCCTCTTATTTGAAGCATCACCGAAAGAAGGATCCAAATAAATGGTTCAGATCTTTGAAGTCGGTCCACGGGATGGACTGCAAAACGAGAAATTGATTCTCGGGCTCGAAGACAAGCTCTGGTTGCTGGATGCTTTATCCAGGGCCGGATTGAAAGACATCGAAGGTGGTGCGTTTGTCCGTGCGGATCGGGTGCCCCAAATGGCCGACAGTGATCAGGTGCTCGAGCGTCTGAATCCGTCTTCGGCGAATTATTGGTTTTTGGTCCCGAATCGCAAGGGTTTGGAGCGTGCTCTTTCCAAAGGGGTCAAAAACATCGCTTTCTTCACTGCGGTGAGTGAAACCTTCAACGAAAAAAACATCGGCATGAGCGTGACCGAGTCGTTCAGTGAAATTGAAGCGATGATCTCAATCGCCAAAAAGGAAAATTTGAAAACGCGTGGTTATGTTTCCGCGGTTTGGGGCTGTCCGTTTGAAGGACGCATCAAGAGTGCTCAGGCACTGGCCACTCTTGAAAGAATGATTGCAACCGGTGTGAATCAGGTTTCCATCGGCGACACGATCGGTGTCGTCAATCCGGATGGTGTACAAGAAGTGCTGGAACCCTTGCTGGGCAATCACCAGCGATCGCCCAAGGATCTGATTGCGGTGCATTTCCATGATACCCGTGGCACAGCACTGGCGAATGCGGTCCGCGCGCTGGAACTCGGTGTGGAAGTGTTCGATTCCTCTGTTGGTGGTTTGGGCGGGTGTCCGTTCGCACCGGGTGCTGCAGGAAACCTCGCCACTGAAGATCTGCTTTATCTGTTCAAGGAAATGGGAGTCCAGACGGGCGTGAATTATCGGGCCCTTTGCGAAACCGGAATGGAACTCTCAAACCGGATGAAGGGAAAAGCTTTCACCAGCAAGGCACTCCAGGCTTTCATCGCCAATTGCACTAAAAACACGGCGTGGGATTCATGATGCCCCTGAATGTTCTTAAGGCTGTGGTTCTTTTTCTCGGGATGATGGTGATCGCATTACTGGTGATTGTCTTTGGATTGCCGTGGTGGGGAAACCCGGTTCTGAATCGCGTCTTCATCACGGTTTTCTCGAAATTCGCGTGTCTGGTGATCGGAGTGAGGTTCACCATGATCGATGCTGAAAAAATCAATGCGCGCCGTCCTGCGGTGTTGATTGGCAATCATCAATCGGGATTGGATTTCGCATTTATCGGTGCGGTATCCCCGAATCAATCCGTCCTAGTCGGAAAGAAAGAAATCATGCTTTTGCCGATCATCGGTTGGTACTTCAAGATTGCAGGCAATCTCTTCATCGATCGCTCGAATTCGAGGGATTCCCGCGAAAAAGTGAATCAACTGGCCGAGGTCATCGTGAAGCGCAATCTGGATGTCTCGATTTTTCCGGAGGGGACTCGAAACAAAAAGGGCGATGGCAACATGTTGCCATTCAAAAAAGGCGCGTTCCATATTGCGTTCTCCAAGGGCTTGCCGATCATTCCCGTGGTCTGTTCCAGTTTGAGAGGAATCGCCGTGTGGGAAACCTTCGAGCTCAATGGCGGCAAGGTCGTGGTCAAGGTGCTGGATCCGATCGAGACGAAAGATATTCCACCCAAGGAGATCAATGTCTTCATTGAACGCGTCCGAGCGATCATGCAAAGAGAATTGGATCAGCTGAATGCCGAGTTGGCGGAAAGGTCGAATTCATGAAAACAAGATTTGGAACCACGCTGTTGGTTCTACTCTTTCTTTTTGCCCAGTCCTGTTCGCATTCCTATGTGCAGAAGGCGAAAAAGAACAGCATCGCGATCCGATCCGTGAACCTGCTGGCGGTTGCCTATCATCGACCGGATTATCCGCCTGCCCGGGAAGATGATTTCTCCCGCAAGGATCGGAAACTCGAGTGCTCTCTTTCTGCTGATTTCTGGAAAGAGATCACCGATCAGCATCAATCCGTGAACTCATGTTTGAACGATGCCGGTTTTGTTGGTCTCACTTATCGTCTGGTGATGGAAACCCTCCCGTATCTGGAAGTTGATCAAAACGAGAAAAAAAACCCGGATTGTGTGAAAAAGCTCCTTCCGAAAATCCCCCTGCCACGGGAGATTTATTTTCTGGGAACCGAAGCGCTTCCCGATCCGAACAACAGAAGCCGGATGGGCTGTTACTCGGTCGGATTCAATGTGCTTTCAGGATTGGTATTTTCCACCCATTCTCCCACCAAGGTTAACCGGATTCTTTTTCCCGCTTTGGCAGATCGCCCCTTGAAGTCCAAACAGGATCTCCAGCTCTGGTTGATGACGACCGTTTTCAGCATTCTCAAGGCGGATGAACAGGCTCAGGGAAAGCTCTGGGCGCTGCCGGTTCCGGATGCGGTTTGTCGCAGTTGTTTTCAGGCCGACCCTCGTTTCAACGAGAAAAATTCAGGCGAATTCGAGCCGGTCTTTTGGCCTTGACGCAGATTTGGAATTTGGAGACAACTAGGGGCCTATGAACTGGATTATCGTGAGTTGGATTTTTGTTGGTATTTTGACCGCAATCAATATTTTCGTTTTCATCAAACTGAAGAAAGCTTCCGAGCAAATGATGAAAATGGCTTTCCCGAATGCGAAGAACATGAACGAAGCGCTGTCTCAAATGCAGAACATGATGGGCGGAATGGGTGGCATGCGCGGCGGTAAGCCGGGCCAAGGAATGCCGGACATGAGCGCACTCATGGGCCAAATGAACAACCCGAACATGCAAGCTCAGATGAAAAAGGCGATGGATATGCTCGCCCAAATGCAGAAAAACCAAAAACGCTAGTTTTTGCGGTTTCTTCTGAATTCTTTCAGCTGTTCGGCGAATTGACTCTTCAGTTGGGTTTCGACAGTCGGATCCACGCCCAGTAATGACAAGGTTTCAGCTGCGGCTTCGAGTGTGGATACACATTCTGGTCGCGGTTCTTTTCTGATGTTTCCGTAAAGCGATTTCTGCTTGGGAATCAGGTGCATTCTTCTGGTTTTAAGCAGCCACGGATTTCGCCACCACATGGTTTTCGCTTGAGACCAGGTTCCGTCGAGCAAGATGATTCCACAGATTGGAGTATCCTTCTGGTCCATGAAGTGTAGACCGGGCTCATTGCTCATTCTTGCTTCACCTTGCTTTTGGGTGCCCAAATAGAGAGTTCCCCAGTTAGAGGGTTTCTTGAATTCTTCATGACCCTCGATTGCTTCAAATTTTTTCAACGCCGCTTCCAGATTTCTCCAAGAAAGCCCGACCTTGACCTGGCATGGGTGAAGGGTCTCCTCCAGGATGCGTGCAGAGCTGACCGCGTTGTCTTTACGGGAAGGCTCTTGAGGGTGTTGCAGAACCAGCACTGGGATGGGGAGCGTTATCTTTTCCATGGGTCCAGAAGTTTTTAACTCAACCATTACCGAATTGACAGGGAAAACTCTCTTTCGTAGGGTTTTCGGAATGAAACTCAAGTACTTTACAGCAATGGTTTTGATGACGATTTGCTTTTCATTTCAAGCATCTGCAAGTCCACCAAATGATGCCAATCTTCGTGATTTTCTCCGAACCAAGTTGAGTTATCCCTTGCAAGAGAGCTGTCCGGTAACCGAACGGGTAGGCTCAGATCCGGGCGGTCCGTTTGAGCGCACCGAACTCTGCAAAGAATCGGATTTTAAAGGCGCAAAAACCATTACCGGAAAAGTTTATCGAGTGGTCGATGGTGACACCATTCACTTCTACGCATTCAATAAATTGTTGGCCATCCGCATGCTCGGTATCGATACTCCCGAGCTTCATTTCAAGGCATTGGCTCAGCCGAAGTGGGGAACCGTTGCCAAGCAAAACATGCTTTCGATGGTCGGTCCTGGCGACACCATCACACTTGAATTGGATCAGGTCCGTTGTGATCGTTATGGTCGCGTCCTTGCCCACGTTTTCAAAAACGGCGTGAACCTCAATTTCGAACAAGTCCGTCGCGGTCTGGCCGCGAATTATTGTATCGCTCCGAACATGAAGCACTGCCAGGCCTATGCCATGGCTTATGTGAAAGCCCAGCAAGAAGGACTGGGATTGCACCGGGATGGATGTGCGGTGACACCGTACGTTTGGAGGCGGGCACTGAATGGTGAAGTCATGTCCAAGCGTCTGAGTGACAGTCGCACGGGCGAAGTGTTTTCACCGGCTGATTATCACCGGGTACCGGTTGCCTATCGTGTGTTTGTTGCGGAAACGGTTCAGCAATGAGCGCGATTCATCCGGACGCACGCAAGATTCATGAACGTTTTTTAGAACTTTCCCCGTGGACTCGCTTTGATGAGTGGACGGGGATTTTCATCGAAGTAGACAATGCTACTTCCTCTGCAACTTCATCCGGCTTCAATTTTAACCCTCAAGAAAACAAACAATTGGTTTGCGCTTTTTTTGGCGAGGGCCGTGAATCCGATTTCAAGTTACTGATCTTGCGTGGACATGATCCTTGTCGCCGTTACCTCCAGTACCGCAGTGGCGAGTGGATCCCGGAGTTCGGGCTGGATTTTGCCACGACCGATGCGATTCAAGTCGCCATCACGGAAGACAATATCGATGGTGATGAATCCTGCAAGCCAGGTCAGCCGCCAGAACCGTTGCGCGTGGATGAAAAGCGCATCCTTTACGAAGTGCTGGAGGCGATCAATGTGGCGGTTTCTCTCGTGGATGAGGAAAAA
>JBEIKL010000064.1:0-10321 GCA_040379745.1 Bdellovibrionales bacterium
CAGGCGTTTGAAAAATCACCCGGCCGGAGCGATCGAGTACGCGGAAAAAATTCCGGCCATAAGCATCCCTTCCCGGCATCACCTGGCAGAAACTTTGCCGTTGTGGGTAACCGCCGTTACCGTAACCGCCGTTACCGTAACCGCCGTTACCGTAACCACCATTGCCGTAACCACCATTGTTTCCAGGGTAGGGAGGTTGTTGCGGATTCGTTTGCGAAGTGTTGTTCACGATTCCACTGCAGAAACCCATCGATTGCGATTGTTGTGCGAGTCTCAGCGCTTCGGCATATTGAACGGTGTTACCGACCACGCGACCCATTCCGTCCTTGATCATGTACAGTTGGTATCCGCGTGAATCAGAGTAAGAGTTGATCACACATGGACCCATTCCCGGGTAAGGATATCCGCCCGTGTTGCCACCTGGATTGCCACCGTTACCCGGATAAGGAGATGGATAACTGCCACCATTTCCTCCGTTACCAGGGTAAGGAGAAGGATAACCTCCGGTGTTTCCGCCTCCGCCATTCATCCCGCATTGTCTCCACGAGAGTTGATAAACCACACCCGAACTGATGTCAGCACTGTCGAGGGTGAGCATGGTCTGTTCGTTGAACTGATTGGTTTGCACTGCAATGCTGGTGTTGGTGCGCAGATTCACGTCGGCTCCGCAGTCGGACCAAACGTTTGCGGTCGCCACGAGTGTATTGTTCAGAGTGAAATTTCCGTCTTCAGCGCCGACAAAGTTGCGGTGATAGGCGGGCCCGTTCCGCCCTGCAAAGAAGTATTCCACATCGAAGGTTCCGCTCGCGTTGTAGGGCAAGCGTTTGTAGCCGCGGTAATCGATCTTGATGACCGAGACCGAGTACCCTTGCGGGACGCGCACCGGAACAGCAACCTGGCAAGCTTTGCGGTCGACGGTTTTTCCGGTGGTGCCACCGGACTCCGCTTGGAATGCTCCAAAGAGAATGCTGAGTGACTGGGCATCGGGACTGAGAGTTGCGGAAACGGTACCGAGGGGACACCCCGTGCCGTTGTAGCTGGGAGTTCCGAGTTGAATTTGATTCGTCGGCACTTGTGCATAAGCGAAGCCGGATGCGAGTGCGTAAAGAGACACCGCTTTTTGAATCCAGTTCATCATTCGAGTGGTGAAAGAAATCCTTGGGGTGTTGTTCAGATTCGTTTTTTTCGCTTGGTTCATTTTCATGAGTTTCTCCTCTGTCAGGGCTCTGAGCAGTCTTCGTGCCAAATGGAAATGAAATCCGTTGAGTGAGAAAAGGGTATTGAAAACAATGTACTACGCCCTCAATACCCTGGATTTTGTTTGGAGAGTCTCCATCAGTCGGATCAAAGTGACACCGGATTGACGGTGTCAGGATGAGACTGAAATTTTGAAGTGCCAAAAGGAACCATAAAGACGTTGCCATGCATCAAGTGCATGAAATTCATGAATTCTGATCTGGCATGAAATGTGCTTTTCCGTTTTTGAACAAACGGTTTTTCAACATTCAACCCTCTGAGGCCACCATGATCAGAACCCTACTCATTCTCTTATTCGCCATCGTCTCTTCATCCGCACTCGCGGATCAGATCACTTCCGTTCAAACCGTGCACCATCATCCGGTGGGTCCCTGCCAAATCACTCAGCAAGTGAACGGTCCCTCCGTTCACTTCAATGTGTTCAATGGCTATGGAAATTTCATCGCCTCCTACTCTGACTATCAGATGGCCATGAATGCAGCGATTCACCAGGAACGGATGGGCTCCTGTCATGGAATCCGGACGACGGCTCAGCATCCGCCACAGCCACCGATGAATTTCTGTCAGATTTTCCAGGCAAGGGACGCTTATGGCCGCTTCTTCTTCCGAGTCGTCGATCGTTATGGAAGAATCCTCTATCAGACTCCATTCCAAAATGAGGCGGTTCGCCTCGCGCAACAGGACTCCCGTTGCTATCAGTGATTGTTTCTGGCTGGTGATGGTGTCATTGGCTCATGAAAGAAAAAACCCCCGGTCGCGCAAGCAATCGGGGGTTTTGATTTTGTATCGGTCGTAAATGGTTCAGGCCGCTTTTGAGTTCGCGTTCCAGTTGCTCCACCAGTTCTTCGCCCAAACGGTGTCGGTGTTTTCCACCCATTTGTTCTTGCGGACTTCTTTCCACACGAACTTTTCCAGATCGTCATGAGAGTGAACGTCGAGCCAGACGGTGCAGTCCCATTGACCGGTGGTGGACCATACGCCCTTCACCCATTTGTTCTTCTTCCAGCCTTGCCATGCGGTTTCGGGTGTTCCCGGTTTCCATTTGATGTTGACCCATGCTTGCCATTGATTTGCTGCCATAATGAACTCCTGTCCTGACGGTTAATGAAATGTTGTTACCTTTATTATTATATAAATCTTAAATAACAACTTTTCAAGAGTGAGTAAAATGGCGGTAAATCAGTGCAAGTGTCACGAATCCCACGCTGATCGGAATCAGGTGCCGGATGATTTCCCGTTCGCTGATCTTGTCCTTCAGGATGCTTTTCACGCCAATGATCGCTTGGAAAGCCGAAGGAACCCCGATGGCCGTGGCGGCGGCGATGACGCCATAGTTCTCCGGTGAGGTCAGTGGGGCCAGAAACAGGTTGGCGATCGTGCCTGTTCCGATCATGGTCGAACTCAACCAACCCAGTAGAGGCGAACCCTCTTCGAGCAACCAAGCGGGAGTGTGTGCCAGCAGGTTCTTGATCGAGCCGTTGAATTTGAGCTGCTGGACGACAAAGGTCATGCACAACAGAACGGTCAAGGTGCGACGCGAGCGGATCAAAGCGGGTTTCAGGAATGTCCCGCCTTTGGAAAGAACGAGACCGAAGGCGATGAATACCCAACCCGGATTGAAGATGCGAAGCGGAGTCCCGGGGATTTTTTCGTCCATCCAGTGGCTTTTACCGGCCCAGAGCAGTGTCAGGAATAGGGTGTAGATGAAAAGCCCCTTCCGATGACGGATGAACAGGATTTTCTTTCGCTCAATGAAGTGAGCCGAAAAAATTCCGAAGACAAAGGTGACCAGGCCGGCGGCGAGTGCTGGAAACTCCAGACTGTAACGAGAGGTGCGCACAGCGACCATGGCGTAAACCACACCGATCATCAGCGACCAGATCAACCACACCGGGTGTTTTTCATTTTCGTTAGCGCTGATTTTCTTGCGGATCAGGAAGTAGGAAAGCAACGGGGTAATGAGGAAAAACGGTTGCAACGATTCAACGGTTTTGGCGCCGATGGTGACGAAATCATCGCTGACCGCACTGAACCCCAAGCGGATCGGCGTGCCTAATGCGCCGAATGGAATGCCATTCACCATGTTGATCAGGGGAAGAAGCGCGCAGACGATCAGCGGCAGGCCGAGTGCCCTCAGGATGGGTGCGATGATCAGCAGGGGGGTGCCGAACCCGCTCGATCCTTCCACGATCAGACAGAGGGGGAAACCAACGAGGATCGCTTGAACGATGCGGTTCTTGGAAACTTCGCGAACGAGATCGGCAAGAGAGTCGGTAACGCCCTTGTGTTCGGCGACTTCGATGAAAAAGAAGGATCCAACCACGATCAAGCCGATTTCGAACAGGAAGATCATCGACTGCTGAAATGCGGTCACGGAAGCTCCGGCAACCGCCACGCAAGAAAGAAGGGAGATAAAAGAGGCATAGGTCAGGGGAATCCGGAAAAAGGCGAAGGATGCAAACAAGACCAGAAAAGGAATCAGGGCGATGTGGTTCACAACTCGAATATATCGCAAATGAGGGCAGGATTTGAATCGAAATCATCCGGAATTATTAAACAAATAATGTTGATAAACTAAAAGGGTTGAGCTATGATCCGTTGCAATATGCGGTTCTTGCTTCTCATGACGATGGTATTTTGTGGGTTTCTTCAATCGGTTCAGGCCGGAGAAGTGAGTCCGTTGGCGATTCGCGCGGCCGGATTGCATCTGGCCCACCTGCTGGCAGATGAACGCGAAACCGCCGATGGTCAGCTTCGCTATCGGGAAGCGGCAGCAATTGAGGTCCTGCTTTATCGTTCCGCGGTCATCGAAGAGTCTGCAATCCGAAAAAAGCCCTATGACTTTTCTTTTTCTACCGTCCGAAGCATCAGCTATGAACCCGTTCAACAGGTGCTTTCCTATCGTGCTCCCCTGATCCGGATTGAGGTGACGATCGGCGATTCGGATATCCATTCCCGTGTTTTCAGGCGGAATGCAATCGGTAGGTTCTTACCTTCCGAATCCGGTTCAATTCCTCTCGATGAATGGAGTGAAGAATCGGTCAAAGAGTGGGCGCACACCTTGAATTCGATGGTGCGGATTTCCCGGGGGTTTCAGGATCACGCATTTGGCAATCCTCAAAAGGCACTCGATCATGCACAGACCGGTAGCGCGGTTCCGGCTCCTTCCGAAACTTTTCTCGACATCCGTGAAAAATGGATCCGTGACGGTGAATTCGATCAGACTCCCTGGTCGTTCGCTCCGGTGAAGCTGGTTTCCTGGCCGATCCAGAAACTTATGTATGATCTGCCCGCCATAGTAACCAGTCTTGCAACTGAATCGGTGACCCGCTCGCCATTGCACAACCTGTTGGGAGCATGGGATGAATTCCGCGGTTCGATGAAACTAGGAAAAAATGCGTTCATCGATCTGTTTGCCGGGATTGTTCACCCGAAGAACGCACGCGCGGTGGATGGTACATTGGAATTGCTGGATGCCTCGTTGAAGCTGGGGAATTCCGTGGCGGGTATGGTGAAAGCCGGCGTTTCGACCATCGCTTACCCGATCTATCGTGCGGCCGGTGGCAAGAAAAGCCAGCGGGTCGCGCTTCGCGGAAAACGTGCGGTGATTGTCCTGATTGATTCCGCACTGGGAAGTGATCTCTCTTCCGGCATCATCGACACCTATGGTGAGGAAATCGTCCGTGGAAAATTGAAAAGCATTTCTGATTATTATTGCGTGCATTCGAATTCGCAACCGAGTGACATTGAACAGTGCATTCGCAATATTCCCGATCGCATCCAGTACCTCGACATCGTGTCGCTCCAGCATTCGGGTGGGGTGACCATGGCCGAAAAATACATGAAGCTTGCGGTGCAGACAAAAAAAGTGAAGCCGGAGCTCTTGCTCTCGATCGGATGTTACGATCTGCCTTCGAACTTTGTCGAACCGGAAAACTCCATGGGGCAGGAGCGAAGCTCGTGGGCGGTTCACTACTATCTGGCGAACCTACTGGAAAAACGCTTGCGTGGAGCATCCGTGACGGACGCCGCAAGCGAAGCCTATGGCGAGAGCTTTGTCACGAATGCGGTGAATCCGGTTTCGTGGGGTGCAATCCTTCTCATCGGAACCAGCATGGAAGACGAACTGAAGAACGGTTTTTTCGGTTCTCGCCCGAGTCTGCTCACGCCGAATTCCGTGGTCAGGAAAGTCCTCATCGATGCGGACAGCGACTGGAACAGTTACGCATGGGATGTCGAGCGCAGGATGCGTTTGCGTGAATTCCATCAGAAGGTCGACCGCTTGCTTTCAGAGGGAAAAATCACCCTGAAGCCCCGCACCCTGCGGATGTTCGAGGAATCGAAGACCAGGCTCGCCCGAATCAGTCATCTCTGAAGGCGCCCTGAAATTCAAAGATTGTGGGCTTCGTTGCATTTACTGCTGACCCGAGCGTCCAGTTGGTCGCAGTCGGTTCGGCCGATTTTCACACAACTTTTTTTCCAGAGATCGGCGATCAGGCTACACCGATAGCCGATTCCATTCACCGATTCCGCCCCCGAAAGGACACTTTCAATGATCTCATACGTTTTTTCAGGCTTATTTCTCAAGAACTCCAAGTTCGCCAGCAGGAGTCTCGATGGGCGCGAAAAGAACCGGAACTGAACAAAGAGCTCGACCTTTTTTTCGAGTGACAGATCCGTCATCGTGATCGCGCGCGCGAGCATGTTGTTCGCCCCCAGTTTTTCGGGATGACGTTCGTATAGATCGACCGCAAGGGGGTAAGCGGTGCCGACGTCACCTCGATTGAGCAACCAATCGGTGAATTGGAATTGATTGATGAATCCCGATTCCAGTTCGTATGCCTGCTCGAAAATCGAAAATGTGTCTGTCCAAGCTTGCGCTCGTGTTTGGGACAATTGAAATTCGGCGCCGATCGCCACGAGAAGGATCGGTGCCAGTATTTTTGTCTTCAGTCCCGAATGTCGCAAGATCAGGAAGAATCCGACCATCAGTGGAATCGAGGCGGTTACCAGATAATTGTCCGTGCCGAACCGGTTGGTGATTTTTGCAATCACCGGAATCAGTCCTGTAGTGAATGCAATTGCAATGAGGACTGCCTTCCGCATGTCCGTCAATTTGGAAAGAAGATAGTAGTAAGGTGGAATCAACATCAGACCGGCAATGTTTTGCCAGGATTGAATGTCGTATTCTCCCACCGACGTCCAATAAGGGACGAGAGTCTGAAGAAAGTAGCGCCCATAGGCGAGGTAAGATGCACCCCATCCAGATTCTTTTGTTTTTTGAAATTTCGAAAAACCACCACTGATCCAAACATAAATCGAATCGTAATAGCGAAGATTCAGGTAACCCACGATCGCTGCAATGATGAAGGACGGAATCAGGAATTTCCACAGCCGTTTCTGTCCGTAGAGAAACATCGACATCAGTGCAAAGCAGGGCCAGAAGAGATTGATCGGTTGGGAAAATACGGCTAACAGGAAAAGCACCGTGAAAATGATCCACTGCCGACGCTGTCCTTGCAGGAATCGGATCAGTGAGACCGTTGCCCATACGGTGAATGCGGCTGAAAGAAGGTGTTTTCTTGCCGAGATCCAGGCAACGGAACTGACCTGCAACGGGGAGAATGCGATGAACAGGACCAGCGCATCGATCAATGTACCGGAGCGTTCGAACAGGATTTGAAGTCCCTTTCGGATTCCACCCAGCAAGAGGATGAACACCAACACATTCATCAGGTGAAAATGGCCCTTGCCGGTCAGGTCAAGAAGGCGGTAGTTGATCCAAGTAAACAGGTCGCGGACTGGTTGGAGATCAGGAATCGAACCGTTTCGGATGGAGTGGATGTAATCGCTGAACGAGTGAATGGATTCGAGTCCTTTGCTGATCAAGGAATCATCATAGGCAAGAAACGCATCCGTTTCGAACAGGTGTCCATAAATCAGGTACAGTCCGGTCAAAAGAATCAGGAAGAAAACAACATCACGCAGTGGAATCGGGAGCTTCATCGGGAATCCGTCTTCGAACAGATTCACCCAATCGGAGGGCAAGGTACAGCAAAAAAACCAGAGCCAGACCTAGCCACTTTTCCAATCTCAGAGAGTGCGCACTCAAGGTTCCCACCGGGCTGATGGTGAATGATCGGGTGTTTTCGCCCAATCGAATGCCAAGAAGAGTTTTGTGGGAAACGAAGGTTTCGAGTTGCAATTCCTGGGGATCGCCACTGCGCGTTCCGGTCACCTCATACAGCGTCGAATAATTCAGGGGAATAACCGCAAAGCAACCTTGAGTCGTTCCTTCCAGTGAATAGGAGATCCTGCGGTAAGAGGTTTCAACCGGTTTTGCCACAATGTGCGCGCAATGTTCGGGAATTGTGGATTCTGGCAAGGATGCATCCAGTGTGTTCAGAATGTAATCATCCATGGTCGTTTCGGATTTTGAGATCGGTTCAATCGCAGAGGATGGCACTGAGTGAATGCGGGTCGGAAAGCGTACGGGGTGTGAAGGTACATCGGGGGTGGTGATCAATCTTGAATCGATTCGGGAAACCGAAGCGGTCACATTGTAGAGTCGATTGAAAAACAAGGGTGTTCGGTCTTTCCGGAAACGGAAAAACATTCCATAGGTTTCATCGTGATGGGAGAATTGCGACATCAGAGAGGTGAAGCGACCGGACGGATTCGAGTAGAATGAAAGTGAGGGAATGCTGAAGGTCAAACCCACATTGGGCGGTGTACCGATGCTGGCATCGAACTCGACCCGTTCCAAGGGGTTTCCGCTCCATCCTTCGATCCGCTTAAACGGACTCTTGTCAGATGGCCTGGCGGTGTACTCGGGCTTTCGTTCGACCGATGCGTGAAACGAAAATCCGATGAGGAATGCCAATGCCAGCGGGCGCCAGCGAGGAAAACGCAGGGTCATGAAAAAAAACACTGCCAGCGCCATTTCAATCAGGATGGAAAAACGGAAACCGTATTTCAGTGCAAGAGCCCCCGCAGTGATCAGTGCCACTGCCATCATGAAAAATCGAGATCGTCGATCATTGCCTTTGGGGCGAGCAAAAAGAATCAAGAGGCAACTCATCAGCAGAACAAAGGGAATCATGAATCGTTGAATCACCCGGAACGATCCGAATCCGGGAAGCAGGGTGATCATCAGTTCAGTCAAGCCGGATGTATTGATCGAAACAAAAAACAGAACGATTGCCGGTGCCATCGTGAATCCCAGAATCTTCAGACCCAAGCGGGACCGGAACAGTGCCACGGTCAACGCGAAGAACAGACTCAGGAACGGATAAGTGAGTTCATGGTGCTGCCACATCGGTATTTCAGGCGAAATGGTATCGAGTCCGTAAAACAAGGTGGTTTGCCAGAGTTGAAGGTTCGGAGGCAAATAACTGAAAATAGCCAATTGGTCCTGAATCTTCCGGGAGATCTCTCCGGATGCATAGAATCCAAACAGACTTTTCAATTCTAAAAAAGCCCAAGCCATGGCAACGAGTGCGATTCCGATGATTGGTATCATCGAACGAATCGATTCTTTCCAGGGCCGACGATAAAACAGCATGAATAACAGTAAAGGAGCGAGGCCTAGAATGCTGTAGTAGATTCCCTGGTGGGGCAGATAGCCGAAAACCAGGCTCAATGAATAGGTGGCGATCAGCAGTTCCGAAAATCCCAATCGTAAATTTTTACGGGCGACACTGGCAAGGTGGAGTCCCAAGGGAACAATCAGCGAGGAGAGGATGAAGTTCACGTGTCCCGCGCGAAACCGCATGATCAGCACGGGGGCAAAGCCCATGAGTAGAACGGAGAACATCCAATCGGTCGGAATCAGCCGTCGCCACGCACCGATGAATCGGATCAGGTGCCAGGTTGCCAGGGTCTGGATGAGGATCATGCTGAAGTTGATCGCAGTGAAAAGATCGAGCCCCAGTCGGTAAAGAAGGTATTCAGGATGAAGGATCCCGGTGACCGGATAAAGGGCGATGCCACCACCGGTTCCAAATTCGAACGGCAACAAAGGATCTTGGGAAAAAATCCGGGATACAGTCGGAAAATGGTGGGAAACCGCATCGTCCGAAACCAGGAGACTGGAACCGTCCCAGCCGAAGAACACCCGCCAGATCAACCAATTCACGGCAAACAGCAAAACGATCCGGATCAGGTCGTTTGAAAAAAGGCGATTCAGTGTTTTCATCGGGTCAAGCCGTGATCCCACATTTTCTGGAAGCGTTGTTGATAGCGTTCCACAATCGACGGGGTTGAAAGGTAAACCTGGTTTTCCTGATTCTTGTCTGCGGCACCATTCGTGAAATTGAAGGAACCCGTTTCCAGTCTTTTGCCGTCCACGATCACGAACTTGTTATGCATGATGCCTTTTTGTTTGCCAACGCGGACGAACATTTTATTTTCTTTAAAACGGGCGATGGCCGGGGCACTGTCCTTGGCCAGTTTGCGATTCACGACCAGGCGGACTTTGACTTTGTCGTGCATTTCCACAATCGCGTCGACGATCGCCTTGCGGTTGATGTCGAAGATGGCAACGTCCAGTGATGACTTTGCACTGAGAATGAACTTTCGCAACTTTTCGTCGCAGTTCTCGTCAGGTGAAAAGCAGGCTTCGTTGTCTTTCGGTGCCACAGTGTTGGCATCTTCCAGTTTTTCCCGTGCGAGCTTGGCGGCCTCTTTGGCCATTTTTTCAATGGGGTTCGTCGATCGGGCAAGAGTGGTCGTTGACTGGAGGTTCAGGAGGATCAGGAATAGGGTCAGCATGGTTCCAGCGTAACAAAGGAGAGCGATGCATTCTATCGATTTAAGCGGATGTTGCGAGGTAATTACCCCTAGACCGCCATTTCATTTCACGGTAGTTTTGAGCCATGCCGGCATCGTTCATCGAAATTCTGAAATCCGAATTCAAACCGGGGTTTTTCACCCAGGACCCAACCGACCTCATCACCTATGGTCGTGACTGGACTAAAGTCCATGAACCGAAACCTTCGGTGGTCTGCTTTCCTGCTTCGACTGACGAAGTGTCCGCTCTATTGAAACTTTGTCAAAATCACGG
>JBEIKL010000065.1:0-9873 GCA_040379745.1 Bdellovibrionales bacterium
GTGATGTTCACGAATGGGTGAAAAGCGCGTGCACCGAGTGCACTTTGCGAGCGTGATGCGAGCAAAAGCTTTGAACCCGAACGTGATGTTCACGAATGGGTGAAAAGCGCGTGCACCGAGTGCACTTTGCGAGCGTGATGCGAGCAAAAGCTTTGAACCACAAGCCAAGAACGCGCTAACTCAATTGTAATGATTGAATGCCGCTTAAAAGCGAAAAAGACTGAAAGCCCGAACCGATCAAACCGATCTGTTCGGGCTTTTTGCTTGTCAGGGGGCCAGCCCACGGATAAATTATCCAAAAACAAGATCACCCGAAACCCATGGCATTCAAGCCCGGAACTGAACTATGAAACTTGTCACTCTCGTTGCCCCTGACCGCTCTCACCACATTGGCGCACTGATCACCAATCTTCCGTTCGGACAGAACAAGATCGTCGACTTCTACGAAATCGAGAAATCGGCAAAACATCAGGACATGGTTGAGTTCATCCGCAACCAATCCACCACCATGCCTTGGGCGAAAGAACAGATCACCCTCGCGCAGAATCACAAACTCCCTCAACACTGCATCCTCAGTGAAGCCGACGTAACCTTTGCAGCCCCGGTTCCGCGTCCGGTTTCCTGCCGTGATGGATACGCCTTCCGCCAACACGTCGAATCCGCCCGTAAAGGCCGCGGACTTCCGATGATTCCGGAGTTCGACCTTTTCCCGACTTTTTATTTCACGAACCATCTGGCCATCGTCGGTGCGGGTGAAGTGTTCGTGATGGAAAAAGCACTTGAGCGCCTTGACTTCGAACTCGAAGTGGCGATCGTGACCGGCAAAGAAGGCCGCAACATTCCTGCAAACCAAGCGGACGATTACATCTTCGGATACATGATCATGAACGACTGGTCTGCGCGTGAATTCCAAACCCAGGAAATGAAATTGAATCTGGGGCCTGCCAAAGGAAAAGATTTCGCCACCGGTCTTGGGCCGTATCTGGTAACCAAAGACGAACTCGAACAATACCGGATTCCCGGTCCGAACGGCGACCGCTACAATCTTCGCATGACCGCATTCCACAACGGCAAGCAAGTGTCGGACGGAAACATGAAGGACATGAACTGGACGTTTGCCCAGATCCTCGAACGCGTCAGCTATGGCGTGACCGTGCATCCGGGTGAAGTGATCGGCTCGGGCACCGTGGGAACGGGTTGCTACATGGAACTCAATCTTTCCAAAGTGACCGACAACGTTTGGATCCATCCGGGCGACGAATTCACATTGGAAGTCGAAGGCCTTGGCCGACTCGAGAACACAATCCGCAAAGCGACTCCATAGTCGGATCACTGAAACCAAAATGAAACTCTATCACTATTGGAGATCGACCAGCAGTTGGCGTGTGCGTTGGGCATTGGAATACAAAAACATTCCGGTTGAACTGGTTCACATCAACCTGTTGAACGGAGAATCCGAATCACCTGCCCATCTGGCCCGCCACCCAGCCGGTTATGTTCCCGTACTGGAGCTGGACGACGGCACCACACTGATCGAATCCCTCGCCATCATCAACTACCTGGAGAACACCCTCAAGGATCGGCCATCGCTTTACCCGTCGAATCCCCTGGATCGCGCGCGGGCCCTAGCATTGGCGGAAGTGATCAATGCGGGAATCCACCCTCTTCAGAATCCTCCGGTCACCGGAATGCTTGCCACTGTTTTAGGTGCAAGTCAGGAACAACAAACCGCTTGGAACCAACATTGGATCCGCAGTGGTCTAGCCATTTATGAAAGCATGCTTTCTGATTCCGTGCTCACCTCAACCAGCCCCACCAGCTTGGAAACCGGGCTGTCAATTGCGGATCTTTGCTTGATGCCTCAGCTGTATAACGCACATCGCTACAACGTGAGCTTGGATACATTTCCGAAAATTCAAGCCATTGAAAAGCATCTGAAAACTCTCGATAGTTACCAAAAATCCCATCCAGACCGTACAAAGCCAGTTGACGCTTGATTTGCCCGTCCCCCTCCATGACAATCAGGAATGTATGAGGACGTTCATCACCGCATTGGTTTTCAGTTCGCTTTTGACCCTGAACGCTTGTTCCAAACAGGAACTCCAGACCTTCCGCCGGAACTTGCCGACCGACTCGGAATCCATTCCGATTGAAAACTCAAAACTGAAGAACTGCCGGTTCCAATCAACGAATCCCAATTATTCTTTCGGTAGCACCATCGCACCTAACGCCATCCTTTGTGAGGAAGGGGTCCCCAAGAAAGTGGAACTGCTGACCCCTTCTCCACTTCCGAGTGGCGTGCAGTTTTCCATGGACCAACTGAGCCTGATCGGCACTGCCAACGAACGGGTGATTCAGGCTCCCTATGAGTTCTATCTGGAGAACGAGTCAGGGTATCTCATCATCAAGATTCAGATTTCAATTCAGTAAACTTGACGTATAGTGTGGTCAATATGTTCAGCCACAGTTTCCGATTCGGGCGGCTCCTGCCAGCGATTCTCGCCCTTCTCCTTCCGTTGACCGTTCACGCCGAAGAAAAAACTCTTCGCTGGGCTGCCGACGCCAAGTCGGGCGCACCGTATCTGTTCGTGGATCCCAAAGACCCAACCCGCATGCAGGGTTTTGAAAAAGACATCATCGAAAAAATCGCCGATAAGTTGGGGCGAAAGCTGGTGATCGTACAGAATGAGTGGGAATCCCTGGTGCCCGGGCTGGAGCGAGGTGACTATGACATCGCCGCCAACGGAATCGAGATCACCCCTCAGCGCGAGAAAATCGTGAATTTCTCCACACCGTACTATGCGACCTTCGAGCAGAACATCACCCGTTCGGACGACTTCCGCATGGACGCCGGCCTGAAGGCGATGGATGGAAAGAAAATCGGCACACTGAAGGCATCCTTGGCCCATTACATTCTGGAAAAGGAAACCAAGGCCAAAATCGTTTTCTACGAACAGGAAAGCAACGGCTATCACGACGTGGAAAATGGAAGACTGGATGGATTCTTCGCGGATTATCCGATCGCCCTGTTCTACGCCCTTTCGAATGCAAAGCTGAAAGCTTCAGGGCCTCCGGTCGGAAAGATGTTCTACGGGATCGCCGTTTCGAAGAAAAATCCTGAGCTGCTTCGTGAAATCAACCAGGTCATGAAAGAAATGGTCGAGTCCGGGGAACTGGAAAAGACTCTTGCAAAGTGGAATCTCATGCACCCCTTCACCGTGGAAGCGATGGGACTCAAGACCAAGATCGAGAACAAGCAGGAAGAATTGAACAAGGTCGCCTCGCAACAGTCCCGGGTGATGACCTTTACCGATCGGATGGAACTTTACCGGAAAATCCTCCCCCTTTT
This sequence comes from Bdellovibrionales bacterium, assembly GCA_040379745.1. Lineage (GTDB taxonomy): Bacteria > Bdellovibrionota > UBA1018 > UBA1018 > CAIMNF01 > CAIMNF01. The sequence goes on from JBEIKL010000065.1 coordinate 3,350, forward strand.
ACTCAAAGGCGCCCTGACTTCGATCGAGGTTTCAATTGTTTCGATGTTGCTGGCTATCTGCTTCGGACTTCTGCTCGCATTGATGCGTCTTTATGGAAACACTGCAACTGCGCTGGTATCCCAGTCCATTGTGGAAGTCTTGCGCGGAACCCCACTTCTGATCCAGCTTTACCTGATTTTCTTCGGTTTGCCTTACTTGGGAATCCATCTGACCCCGTTCTGGGCGGCAGTAATCGGTCTCGGCATGAACTACGGCGCCTATGAAGCGGAAAACTACCGTGCGGGAATCGAAGCGGTACCGCATACCCAACTCGAAGCGGCCCAAGCATTGGCCCTCAGCCCGGTTCAACGGTTCGTTTACGTGCTTTTCCCGCAGGCCTATCGGATCATCCTTCCACCGATGACCAATGACTTCATTTCATTGATCAAGGATTCGTCGCTGGTCTCGGTGATCACCATGGTCGAACTGACCACGGTTTATTCACAACTTGCATCCACTTACTTCGATCATCTCGGTCTCGGAATCCTGGTGGCGATCATTTACTTCCTGATGGGTTATCCGTTTGTCCGCATCGCTCGCAAACTCGAAAAGAACATGAAGAAAAAACGGTGAACCGAACCATGACCATGGCCCGATACGGAAGAATCGCTTTCCTGGTTTATCTCGTTTGCACCCTGACTGCGATGGCTCCGATGAGCCTCGGTTTCGTGGTCCTTTTTTCCGCGTGGTTGCTTCCGCTGATCCATGGACGGTTTCAATTGCGTACCCTTTACGGAACCCCCACTGCCGAGTTCAACCGTTATCGCTTCTTTGCTTGGACACTGCTGATCGCCTGCTGGACAAGCCTTACTTTCGCAGGCATTTTTCCGAAAACGTATGCTGGTCATGACCCCGAAGTCACGCTCCATGGGTATCTCAAGATCTGGTACCTGATCATTCCAGGAATGATGGTGGCCGTGCACACAACCGCATCGAAGGAAAAACCCCTTTCATGGTCCACCATCCTGAAACCGTGGTGGATCATGACCGTAATCCTGTTCGCAGTCGCAGTCGTACAGTTTTTCACCGGATGGCCACTCTCCCAACCCATTCCGACGAATCCGGGGCGCTTTCATGCGATTCTTTTTTTCGGCCATCACCTTTCCACCGCGAGCATCATCATTTTTCCTGCTTTTGCAGCACTGTCGATCGCACTGGGCTCATGGATCCGAAAAGACCGATCCTTGGCGGATCTGGATATCCCCTCAAAACTGGCCTGGATCGCCGCCCTTTCAGGCATCCTGATCTTGTTTCTCTCCTACGCTCGAACCGCTTGGCTCACTCTCCTGATCGGTCTGGCCATCACGGTTCTGCACCACCTCGGCAGAAAGCTCACTCGCAAACAAATGCTTGTGGGGTTCACTTCCGTTGTTCTCTCCTTGTTCGCATTTTCCCAGACTGCGGCGGTAAAAGAGCGGATCACCAACCTCATGGGCGTGGAAGAACGCTTTCAACTCTGGAAAGTGAATGTGGAATTCTTCAAGGACAGACCGTTGTTGGGCATTGGTTGGCTCAAGACCCAGGAGATGACCCGACATTATTACGATGAAGTCGATCCACTTCGATTGAAGGGCAATTTCGGTGGACACGCTCACAGCAACTTCTTCGAAATGCTCGGAGGCACCGGCCTCATCGGCTTGATGGCGTTCCTCGCCTGGTCCTGGTTCACGCTTTCGCTCGCTAACCGACTTCGTAAACGGTTCCTTGAATCCGGAGACCCGGTTCTTGCGGATCTTTGTTTCGGAATCCTGATCGCACTGGTTCTTCTGCATGTGAATGGCCTGACCAACGTGAACTTCTGGGAAGGAAAAGTCATGCACCAACAGATGCTGGCTTTGGGGTTTTTGCTGATTCTTGATCGCGAATCCGCTTCACGCAACGCATTTGTGCGACGATAAAACACCCCCTGCCAGAAACCGCATCCGATCAGGGAAATTCATAGTCCATCCGAATTGACGCAAAAAAACCCATGAAAACAGGCGTTTTTTTGACTGACACTTTCCGACATCCGACTTCTCGTGTTAAACACATATTAAATAAACTTGTCTTGCCTGTTTGACTTTCGCGCCTGCGCTTCCATTAAGATCGTTTGAGGAAGGTGAACCAAGATATGAATCAGAAGGAAAATCAGTCCCGTACTTATCCGCTTCTTGCGCTGAAAAACACCACTGTGTTTCCGGGAACGATCGTTCCCATCCGCGCCATGAGGGAAATCAGCGTCCACTCCATCGAGAAGGCGATCCGTGAAAGATCACTTCTCCTGACTGTGAGCGAGAAAGAGGAATTGAGCGCACAAGGCGTCCCGTTTCCCGATCGACTTTCCCGTACCGGAACACTGACCCGGATCGAGAAATACACCGGAAACGCCAACGAAGGATACAATCTGATCCTGATGGGTATGGAACGCTTCGGTGTCGAGGAAATCATGAACACCGGCAAGGGCTTTTCCGCCACCGGTCAAACCGTTGAAGATCGGAACGACCTCGATTCAAAAAATGCGGATAACCTCATCCTGAAAATCCGGGAAACCGCAAAGTCACTGCTCGAATTCTTCCCCTCGAATACCGATACGATCCTTGAGCAACTGGGCGCGATTCAGGATCTTCCCCTCCTCATTCACACATGCCTCTCACACCTGGATCTGGAGCACGACGACCGCATCGGCTTCCTCGAAACCGTCTCCCTTCGCAAACGATCACTCATGCTTCTTGAACATCTGGAAAAACGAATCCATGAATTCAAGGTGAAAACGGAAGTTCAAGGAAGAATGAGCGCTCGTCTCGGAAAACAACAACGGGAAGCCATCCTGCGCGAGCAATTGCGCACCATCCAGGATGAACTGGGTGAAAAGAGCAAAAAGGGCGTGGTGGATTACCGACAGAAGATCCGTGAAGCGGAAATGCCCGATGAAGTGAATCGCATCGCACTGGATGAACTGGAGCGCATGGAATCCATGGGCGGGCAATCGCAGGAAGTCGCCATCATTCGTAACTATTTGGATCTGTTGGTGGCATTACCGTGGAAATCCGATTCGCAAACCGTCGAGAATATCGATCTGGAACGGTCCCGCTCGATCCTGAACGACGATCATTCCGGGCTTGAAGAGGTGAAAAAGAAAATCCTTCAAAGCCTTGCCATCGCCAAACTGAAAAAAACCAACCGAGGACAAATCATTCTGCTCGCCGGCCCCCCTGGCGTCGGAAAGACCAGTCTCGGCCAGAGCATTGCCCGGGCCATGAACCGCAAGTTCACCCGGGTGGCTCTGGGAGGCGTACGCGATGAAGCGGAAATCCGGGGGCATCGTCGCACCTATGTCGGCGCAATGCCCGGTCGGATCATCCAGGCAATCAAGCGCGCGGGAACAAAGGATACAGTGATGCTTCTCGATGAAATCGACAAACTTGGCCGTGGTATCCAGGGTGACCCGACCGCTGCGCTCCTCGAGGTGCTGGATCCGGAACAGAATTCCACGTTCACCGATCACTACCTCGATGCACCCTACGATCTTTCCGACATCGTGTTCATCGCCACCGCGAACAACCTTGAGTCCATTCCGGGGCCTCTTCTCGACAGGATGGAAGTGATTGAACTGTCTGGATATACTTCGAACGAAAAAAACCACATCGCAAGAATGCACCTCATCCCGAAGATCCGCAACGAACTCGGCCTGACCGATGAGCATGCATTCATTGATGATCCGGCACTGAGCAAAACCATCGCTTCGTACACCAGGGAGGCGGGAGTTCGCGACTTGCATCGGAAACTGAATTCCCTCTTCCGCTCGGTTACGGAAAAAGTCGTCAGCGAACGGGAACCGCTTCCGATCCGAATCGGCACCGACGTAGTCGAAGACGTACTGGGAAAGGAAAAGTACGAGTTCGAATCAGCTGAAAAAGTGGCCGTTCCAGGCGTGGTCACCGGACTGGCCTGGACACCGATGGGAGGCGAAATCCTCTTCATCGAATCAGGACTCATGCCCGGAAAAGGCAATCTGATTCTAACCGGACAATTGGGTGAAGTGATGCAGGAATCGGCGCAGATCGCTCTGAGTTTACTCAGAAGCAATCTTTCAGCCTCGGTACCGATGGGTGATTTCGAAAACAAAGACATCCACATTCACGTTCCCGCAGGAGGAATACCGAAGGACGGTCCTTCAGCAGGGATCACGATGTTGAGCAGCCTGGCTTCCGCGTTCCTGAAAAAACCGGTCGATCCGAATCTGGGGATGACCGGTGAGATCACCCTGCGGGGATCGGTCATGCCGGTCGGAGGAATCAAGGAAAAGATGATTGCAGCCCATCAGGCTGGCCTGAAAAGAATCATTCTTTCGAAGAAGAATGACCGCGATCTCAAGGAACTACCGGACGAAGTCAGGAACGGCCTTGAATTCCGTTTCGTGGAAAAAGTGGAAGAGTTGCTTCAGGAAGTTTTTGGTATCCCACAAGCTACACCGATGGTTGCAGATTCCATCGATGCGAGCGTCACCTCAGCTCCACTGATGTGACACGAGAGCTTGCTTCCCCCCCTTGGGAATCAAAAAAAGAAAAGCCCCGGCGAGGATCGCTGGGGCTTTTCGACTTTTCATGTAATTGAATCTTAGTGGTGATGGCCGTCACCGTGGTGAGCATGGCCGTGTGCGAGTTCAGTTTGGGTCGCTTCACGAATTTTCATGATTTCCACGTCGAAAACGAGATCTTCACCAGCCAATGGATGGTTACCATCGAGTTTCACTTGATCACCATTGAGTTCCAACACGCGGAACAGGAGCATCTCGCCTTGAGGGCCGGAAGCCTGGAATTGGTCACCCACGTTGATCTCGTTGTTGCTGGGCAATTTGTCACGCGGAACTTCCACGATCAATTGCGCATCAGGCATGCCATAAGCTTCAGCAGCCGCGACTTCGATTTTTTTGGTATCACCCACGTTCAAAAGCGCGAGAACTTTCTCGAGACCGGGAATGATCTGACTCTTGCCTTCGAGGTAAGAGAATGGCTCTTGCTGGTCACGGGAAGTGTCAATCACTTCGCCGGCCTTGTTGGTGAGGGTGTAGTGGAAAGAAATAACGCGTGTTTGTGAATTCATCACACAAATTGACCACAAAGAGCGGAAAATGTCATATAAATTCCTTATGGCAAAACCACAAAAGAAGCGAATTCTGGTCATTTTCACCGGCGGCACTTTCGGTATGGGGCCGACTCTCGAAATGCAAAATTTGGGTTCAAAAGAGCTGAAAGCCTGGCTTCACGACCAGATTCCCGAAATGAATCAGATTGCGAAGTGCGACGTACACGTCCTCTACAACCTAGATAGTTGTCAATTCCAAGCCGAACACTGGTTCGAACTCGCCAACCACCTGCATCAGGTGTTGGACAACGCAAAGGGTTCTCAAAAATTCGATGGCGTAGTGGTTTTGCACGGCACAGACACCATGGCCCATTCTGCTGCAGCGATTGCTTGCCTACTCTCACCCACCCCAGTTCCCATCGTGTTTACTGGCGCCCAAAAGCCCCTCTCGACTCTTCGGAACGATGCCCGCAGTAATTTGATCTCAGCATTGGAACTGGCCACCCAGGCCCCCAGAACGCTGCAAAACAGGGTACTCGTCGCCTTCGGGAATCAAGTGTTTTTAGGTTCACGCATCCGCAAAAAAAGTGCGCGTCAATTCGCCGCATACGACAGTCCGCGATTCCCTGTGTTGGCAACCATTGGCAGTGAAATCACCTTTCACGAAATCATCAATCACCTGCCATTGCTGAAAGCAAAGAAGCCTCTCTTAACCCGCTTCAAGGGTACCGATGCACCATTGCCACAAATCCTTTCCACCAACCTTTCTCCGCAATTTCCTTCTGCATTGGCTCAAGTGCCATTCTTGGAAAGCCTGGATGGAATCCTGTTGCACTTGTATGCATCCGGCACTGCCCCGACTCATTACGCCCCATTTCAGGTGTTTTTGGAAAATGCGAAGAAAGTGCATGCGCCCATTTTCGCCATCACCGAACGGGAGGACGAGGTCAGAAAAATGGGGACCTATCCTTCCGGAAAAGAACTGGAAAAACAAAACGTACTTTGGTGTGCGGATCTCACACCTGAAGCAGCATTCGTCAAGGCTTGGCTACTTCGCGAACTGCACGCGGATCTCGACAAAAAAGAATACTACCAATGGCTACAAAAAAATTGGAACACAGCCTTGGCAGATGAGTGCCTCAGCTAGAAACACAGGCAAGCGAATCAAACACCCGATCCCTTGAATCCACGTCGATGAATCGGCGTTGGTCCAAGAATTTCAATCTGTTTCTTATGAAACGGTGTTGGGTACCCTTTATGCGCTTTCATTCCGTAGCCGGGGTACTTCAATTCCATTTCGTCCATCAGCTCATCTCGATAGACCTTGGCCATGATAGATGCGCACGCTATGGTGAGTGATTTTTGATCACCTTTCACCAGTGGCTTACCTCGACCTTTAAAGGCTTTAGGAACCAAATTA
>JBEIKL010000066.1:0-9762 GCA_040379745.1 Bdellovibrionales bacterium
AAACCTCAACAATGCCTACGCTTTTATTCCTCTTCCGGTCCTCTTGTTGGATGAGAAGTGCACGATCGTTGCGATCAACCCCGCTTTTTCGGATGCGTTGGGGCTTTCAACCGATGTGACTGGTGAGCAAATCAATTCACTTTCAGAAGTTTTAGGGAGTGATTTCAGAGCGGTCAGCATTCTCAAGGGTATTGTCGAGTCCGGCTTGGATTCTTCAAAAGCTGAAATGGAAATGAACTGCAGTCACTCCGGTCGATTCGTGTTCCTGATGAATTCCAGAAAAATCATCCTTGAGGAAAATGGAATGCCTCACTACCTGTTCGTGTTCCAGGACGTCACTGTATCGAGAAAAGCGGAAAAGAGGCTGAGACTCACGGCTGAGAAATTCAGGAGCATGTTGATGCTTGCGAAAGATGCCGTCCTGATCGTCAAGGCGGATGGCACGATTGAATTCGCCAATCAGAAGGCGGAAGCCCATTTTACCTACACAGCCAAGGAGTTGATCGGGATGCCATACGAGATGTTGATCCGCTCTTTGATGGGCGGGGAAGGTGTCGAGGAGTTTTTTGGAATCCGGAAAAATGGAAGCGAGTTTCCCGTCGAGATTTCCCTGAGTCTGGTCAAAGTGAACGGAGATCAGTATCGCACGGTCATTGTCAGGGATGTGACTGAGTTGAAGAAACTGGAGGAAACGAAAAACCGCCTGATCGCATCCGAAAAGGAAGCACGGGAGGTTGCGGAAAAATCGAATCGTTCTAAGGATCTTTTTCTCGCAACCCTTTCCCATGAGTTGAGAACTCCATTGACGTCGATTCTTTCCTGGTCCCAATTGATTCAGAAAATGAAAATGAATCAGGAGAAAATCAATCATGCAGCCAATGCGATCGAACAAAATGCCTTGATCCAAGGTCAGCTGATCGAGGACTTGCTGGACCTGGCGCGGATCCAATCCGGAAAATTCGCACTCCATCTTTCAGAGGTTGATGCATCGAAAGTGGCAATGGCTGCGATCGAGTCGGTGAGTTATCTGAGTCAGAAGAAGGGCATCTCCATCAGTTCCGAAATCGAAGGCGACATTCCCCAGGTTTTTGTGGATTCATCCCGCCTCCAGCAGGTGATCTGGAACTTGCTGAGCAATGCCATCAAGTTTTCGGCAGGGGGAGGTAATGTGGATGTGCGGGTCCGTCGCAAGGATCAGTTCGTGGAAATCATCGTTCAAGACCATGGAAAGGGTATTTCTTCCGAGTTTCTTCCGAATCTGTTCATGCGGTTTTCGCAAGAGGATAATTCCTCGATCCGTGCCCATGGTGGACTCGGGTTAGGGTTGTCACTCGTACATGACCTGGTCAGAATGCAACATGGATCCGTCAGCGCGGAAAGCGAAGGCGTGGGCAAGGGCGCTCGCTTCACGGTCAAACTTCCGGCAATGAATGGAAAAGTGATCGAACTGGATGAGAAGACCAGGGTTCTGGAAGTGGTCGAGGCGGATCTGCACGGATCAAGAATCCTTCTCGTCGACGATGAACCGGATTTGCTGGAGTCGATTTCCACCGCTCTTGAATTCTATGGTGCGAATGTGATGACGGCGACATCGGTTTCCGCGGCCATGGAAAAGCTGGATGAGTACCGGCCCGATTTGCTGATCAGTGATATAGCCATGCCAAAAGAGGATGGATACTCGCTGATCGAGCGGATCCGCTCAAGGCCGCCCGAGCAGGGAGGTTCCATACCGGCTATCGCTTTCACCGCTTATGCCAGCAAGGAAGATGAAATCAGGGCAAGAAACGCCGGGTTTCAGGTCCATGTCACGAAGCCGGTGAAGTCCTTGCATCTTGCGGAGGTTTCGGCAAGATTGATTCAGCGTTCTGAACAGGGAAGCCGGTTTGCCGCCGCTTCTCCGCCTCCAAGATGATCGGAATGGTCCTCAACACCGAATCGGGATTGAGTGAAATGCTGTCGATTCCGCATTCGACAATGAACCTTGCGAATTCAGGATCGTCACTAGGCGCCTGTCCACAGATTCCGATCGGTTTGTTCAGCTCTTTTGCAACGATAATCGCGTCCCGGATCAGGGCGAGTACGGCCGGGTTCCGTTCGCTGAACGATGAAGCCGCTTTCTCGGAGTCCCGATCAATACCAAGGGTCAACTGCGTCAGATCATTTGAGCCGATCGAGAAACCGTCGAACAACGAAAGAAACTCTTTTGCCAGAATCACATTCGATGGAATTTCACACATCATCAGGATGGAATAACCGCGTTCCCTCGAGATGCCCGTGCTCGAAAGAAGCGAGAGAATCCGTTCTGCTTCCTCGACGGTTCGACAAAAGGGTATCATCAGGCTGATGTTATCCAGACCCAAGTGTTCGCGTGCCCGGATCATCGCCTCACATTCCAGAAGAAATCCGTCCCGATAGTCATCGTCCAGATAGCGTCCGGCACCACGAAAGCCGATCATCGGATTCTCCTCCCTGTGTTCAAAGAGTTCACCACCGATCAGCCTCGAATATTCATTGCTCTTGAAATCGCTGAACCGAACGACCACCGTTTTCGGGTAAAAAGCGGCAGCGATCATCCCGGTTTCACAGGAAAGCGTCCGGATGAAGAATTCTTTCGGAGAATCGAACGATTTTGACGATTCCACAATTTTTTTTCGGATGTTTTCATCGCTGATCGAGTCGAAACGGGCGATTGCCATGGGGTGCACTCCGATTGCCGAATTGATGATGAATTCCAGCCTGGCCAGGCCGATGCCGTGATTTGGAAGAAAGGATAGTCCGGCAGCTGCGTCCGGATCTCCGAGATTCATCATGATCCTTGTTTTCAGCCGCGTAAGATCGACTTCAGGGATTGCTGAAATCCGAAATTTGAGCTCTCCCTCATAAATTCTTCCAACAGAGCCTTCACCGGAAGAAACCGTCACTTTCTGCCCCGAACGGATGACTTGGGTCGCATTGCCCGTTCCAACCACTGCCGGGATTCCCAGTTCACGTGCGACAATGGCTGCATGACAGGTTCTTCCTCCGCGGTTGGTGACAATGGCAGCGGCTTTCTTCATGGCGGGTTCCCAGTCCGGATCGGTTCTGTCAGTGACGAGCACTTCGCCCCATTTGAGAAGTGAAAGATCCCTTGCAGAATCGATCACACGAGCCACTCCGGACTGGATGCTGTTTCCGACACTGCTTCCCTGAATCAGGATTCTGCCTTTTTCGAGAAGAGTGTGCTGTTGCCAGTGCTTTGATTCATGCAGCTTCACTGAATGCACGGTTTCCGGGCGTGCCTGAAGGATGATGAATTCACCGGATATCCCGTCTTTTGCCCACTCGATGTCCATTGGTGATTTCTTGCCATGGATTTCCTGGTAATGCCTTTCGATCACAGCTGCCTGATTCGCGAGCTCGATGATTTCCGGTTCACTGAGCGAGAAACGGTTACGATCCGGGACCGACACTGTTTCGGTTCGGGTAGTGGTTCCGGAAGCACCATCGAAATCATAAACAAGCTTGTGTTCCTTGGTTCCCGGTTTCATCCGGATGATCGGGAATTTCCCGGGTTTCAGGAGATTCTTTGCGACAATGAATTCATCGGGAGAAACTTTTCCCTGAACGATGGATTCACCGAGTCCGTAAGATGATTCGATGAGAATGTGATTTTCAAATCCGGTTTCGGTGTCGATGGTGAACATCACGCCGGAGACGGAAAGATCCGAACGGATCATCTCTTGCACGGCAACCGCGATGTCAACCTGATCGTGGTGGATCCTCTTTTCATTCCGATAAGAGACAGCCCGATCGTTGAACAGGGATGCAAAACAGTTGCGTACGGCTTCGAGAAGGTCGTGAATGCCATTGATATTGAGAAAACTGTCTTGAAGTCCTGCAAAACTGGCTGTGGGAAGATCCTCCGCAGTTGCACTGCTTCGAACAGCAACGTCCATTCGTCCGTTCCTGGATCGGGTCAATTGATCGTAGGCGATGGTGACTTCTGCCATGAGTTTTTCCGGAAGCGAAGATTCCCGAATCATTTTTCGGATTTTTTCCGGCCCGGATTTTTCCTGAAGCATCCTGTTGATTTCAACCTCCAGACCATTGTTGCGGATGAAATCGCGGTAAGCCGCAGCGGTGATACAAAAACCGTTTGCAACCCGGATCCTTCCCTGTTTTGCAAGATGATGGAGTTCACCCAGATTCGCGATCTTTCCTCCTACTTCGGGCAGGTCACTCAGTGAAACGTTTTCAAACCAGCGGACAGTGGATTCGATTTCAGATGGGCACATGGATCAACACCTTTCGGGAAAATGAATGCAATGCCTGGACCAAGTGGATCAGTCGCGTGGCATCGGAATTGCTGGTGAAGTGGCAGGAGGCTGAATGGCGACAAAATCAGGAATGGCGGAAAAAGGGAAAAACGCATTGGTGACCGGAGGTGCCTCGGGAATCGGAAGAGCGACAGCAATCGAGTTCGCCCGTAAAGGTGTGAATGTCATCGTAGCGGATGTGCAATCGGATGGTGGCATGCAGACGGTGCAACTGGTTGAACGCTTGGGGGTCAGGGCGATGTTCGTCGATTGTGATGTTTCTGTTGAGAAAGATGTTGAAACGTTGATTGAACTGATTGATCGGGATTTTGGAAAATTGGATTACGCGTTCAATAATGCGGGAATCGAAGGAGTTTCTTCCAGGATGCCTCAGATCCTGGAGGCAGATTGGGATTCGGTGATCGGCATCAATTTGAAGGGGGTATGGCTCTGCATGAAGCACGAACTGAAGAAAATGGAATTGGATGGCGGTGGGTCCATAGTGAACAACTCATCGATTGCAGGGGTGGTTGGTTTCGCGCAGTCATCAGCCTACGTTGCCAGTAAGCATGGTGTGATCGGTTTGACCCGATCAGCAGCACTCGAGTTCGCCGACAAGGGGATCCGGGTGAATGCGGTTTGTCCTGGAGTGATTCGAACGCCGATGGTGGAGCGATTCCTGCGGGAGCAGCCGCAGCAGGCAATTGCATTGAAGTCAAAAATCCCGATGGGGCGATTTGGAACACCTGAAGAGATCGGTGAACTGGTCGTCTGGCTCACTTCGGATCACGCTTCCTATGTCAATGGCCAGATGATCGTCGCCGATGGCGGATGGACGGCACAATGAAAAAGGAATTGGATAAAGGAGCTTCTCCATTCATTAAGCGTCCCTGGATGTTGATCCTCATGGCACTTTTCCTGATTCAGTATTTTTTCCTGACAGGAAACCAGGGGAACGTTGTTTCATACAGCGAGTTCATGAGGCGACTTTCATTGAAGGAGGTGGAAAACGTCATGGTCTCCAAGGATCGGATCGAAGGGGCTTGGAAAGGCGAATCAGACCCTAAAAAAGCCAGATTCCTCACCCTTCGCATTGAAGATCCGGGGCTCTCGCAAAAACTGGTTGAATCGGGTACGACCGTTACGGGGGTTCCGGAGAACCGCTTTTTCGGAGGTTTTTTTTCCTGGGTAGTGACTTTCCTTTTGATGTTTTTTTTCTGGAGAATGCTCTTCGGTCGGTTTCAGGGGCCGCAGAGCGAGTTCCTGTCATTTGGAAAATCGAAAGCGAAAGTCTTTGTGGAGCGTGATCTCAAGACGAAATTCGCAGATGTTGCAGGAGTGGACGAGGCGAAGTCTGAGTTGAAGGAAGTGGTGGATTTCTTGAGATCTCCGGAGCGATTCACCCGACTGGGAGGGCGAATGCCGAAAGGAATCCTTCTGGTGGGGCCACCGGGTACGGGTAAAACCCTTTTGGCAAGAGCGGTTGCGGGAGAGGCGGGGGTTTCATTTTTTTCGATCAACGGTTCTGAGTTTGTGGAGTTGTTTGTCGGATTGGGGGCGGCCCGGGTCCGTGACCTGTTTCAGGAAGCGAGAAAAAACGTACCTTGCATTCTCTTCATAGATGAGTTGGACGCATTGGGAAAAGCGAGGGGATTCAGTGCGATAGCAGGAGGTGCGAATGAGGAAAAGGAACAGACCTTGAATCAGTTGCTTGCCGAAATCGACGGTTTCGATCCCTCACCCGGAATCGTACTCCTTGCAGCGACCAACCGGCCTGAAATCCTTGATCCGGCCTTGTTGCGATCGGGACGTTTCGATCGTCAGATCGCGATCGACAAACCGGACCGGTTAGGTAGGCACGAAATCCTCAAAATACACCTGAAAAAAATAAGAATCTCCGCGGTGACGGATCCTTCGGAGATTGCCTCGATCACGACCGGATTCTCGGGAGCTGACTTGGAAAACCTGGTGAATGAAGCCGCGTTGATTGCCACGCGCCGAGAAGCTTCGCAGGTTGAGATGGAGGACTTCGTTTCCGCTGTCGAAAGGATTGTGGGTGGCTTGGAACGAAAAAGCCGCGTGATTGGTGCTGAGGAAAAGAAGCGAGTCGCGTTTCACGAGATGGGGCATGCCACGGTTTCACTTGCATTGGATGGAAAAATGGAAACAGTCCAGAAAGTCAGCATCATTCCCAGAGGGGTCGGTGCGTTGGGGTATACGATGAAGCGGCCGATCGAGGACCGGTATCTGATGAGCCAGTCCGAATTGGAAAACAGGTTAGCGGTGTTACTCGGTGGAAGGGCTTCCGAAGCTTATTTTTTTCATGATCGTTCCACCGGAGCCGCAGACGATCTGGACAAGGCAACCGAAATCGCCAGGGCGATGATCATGCAATACGGAATGGGTGAAACCACCGGAATGCTGACCTATGAAAAAATCGGTGACCCTTATTTGAAAACGAATCTGATCGGAGCGCATGATTACGGTGAAGTGACCGCTGGGAAAATCGATCTGGAGATTCATCGTTTGGTGGATCGCGCCTACCATCACGCTTTTCATCTCGTTGAATCCCATTCCACATTCATTCTTCGGATGGTGGAACTGCTTTTGATCAAGGAAAACCTCAGTGGGCAGGAGTTGAGATTGAGTTGGGAGGGGGAAAAAAAGAACGTCTCCGGGGAATCCGTACACGCGCTTGACTCCAATGGCGAGGATCATCCATCTCGGACTGGCATCCTTCCTGCTACCCCTTTGAGTTAGGTTTGAAAACCGAGGAGCGTAATTATGCCAGTCAGTGATTTGTGTTCGAAGAAGTTGGTGAGTATTTCGCCGAAAGCTTCCCTTTTGGAAGCTGCAAAAATGATGAAAAATAAGGGAGTGGGCAGTCTTCTCGTGATGGAAGAGGGAGCCAAGCGTTGCAAGGGATTGATCACAGATCGGGACATCACCCTGTATGCGGTTGCTGAAGGCGAATTCGCCGGTCTCAAGGTCAGTGACGTGATGAGTCGTCAGGTGGCCACTGTTTCCCAGAAATCGGGACTTCATGAAGTATTGGAAAAAATGGAGAAGTATCAACTCCGTCGCATTGTGGTCGTCGATGAAGATGGAAGTGCCTGTGGAATCCTTTCGTCGGATGATGTGATCCAGTTGCTGGCAAAGGAAATGGGAATGCTTGGAAGTCTTTTTTCAAAGCAGATCGGTCGACCGGAACAGGCGAGAGCCTGATGATGAAGGAACAGATTATGGCTCGAAAAGAGATGACTGCGGTTTTGTCCGTGGATGTTTCGGATGAGTCGGTCATGCCGACAAAATCGGCTTGGAAATCATTGGATTCATTCATGGAAGGGTTGAATGCGAAAGTGGAGGCGGTTCATGTTCTTCAGTATCCGAAACGCTTGCTGGCTGATCAGGGAATCCAGAAGGCGGCGAAGAAAGAGCTCGATTCATTTGTGAAGAAGATCGAATTGAAGAATCTTTCCGGATTGAAACTTCTTCAGGGTTCGACCAGTCTCAACAAGTCCATCGAGATCCTGGTTGAACATGCCGAGCAGAAGAAAGCCAGGATGATCATTGCGGTGTCACATGGACGTCGTTGGATGGTTCGATTCATCCTGGGAAGTTTTTCTGAAGCGTTGCTTGCAAAATCATCATTGCCGGTCCTGTTCATGAGTCGGAAAGCCGTTGCCAAGGGGAATCGACTTTTGTTCATCACGGATTTCTCGAAGGCATCTAAAGCCGCTTTCCAATTGTTCCTGGATCAGTTTCATGAGTTGGATCAGGAATTGCTCGTTTATCATGCTCTTCCACCACTGTATGAATATACGGCAATGATGGAAACCTATCCCGCAGCAAGCCGCAAGTATGCGGATGATCAAATGGCGGAAATGGTGAATCAGGCACTTAAAGAGGGTTGGAGTGTCCGTTCACTGGTCGAGGAAAATGTATTGGATATACCGAAGGGTGTGCAGAAGGTTGTCCGCAATGAACACATCGCATTGATCGGATTTTCTTCGATTGCAGCCCGCTACGGGATCGCTTTCATCGGCAATGTTTCAAAGAGAGTTTTTCGTTTGGAAGGCGTGAACAAGTGGGTTTGCGGACCGAAAACGATTGAAAGGATGATGGGCAAGCGGAACGTTCCTGTTCGTGCGGTCAAAGCGCATCGGGCAAGAGTGTCTGAAATACGGGCCTGACCCGACATGAAGACAAGGAATCGGGATATTGCGCGTATATTTGAAAAAGTGGCCGAGCTGCTTTCCTTGCAGGACGCGAATCCCTTCCGGATCCGTGCCTATCGGAATGCGGCAACGGTCATTTCCAGGTGGCCGGAAGAATTGTCGGAATACGTGAGTAAGAAAATGCCGTTACCGAAGTTACCCGGCATCGGAACGGATCTCGGTAACAAAATCAGGGAAATCCTGAGCACCAGTCATCTGTCACTTTTGGATGATCTGGCCACCCGGATTCCGATCACGCTGACCGAGCTGATGGATGTGGGAGGATTGGGGCCCAAGCGAGTCAGGGCGATCTGGAAAAGACTGGATGTAACCCGACTTGCTGAACTGAAAGATGCCGCCCGATCCGGTAAAATCAGCAAGATTCCTGGATTCGGAAAAATACTGGAAAAGAAGATTCTTGAATCGATCGAGTCAATGGAGTCATCCAGAAAAAGGTTTCCTTACACGGAAATCCTGGACCGTTATCGTATTCTTGAATCTTATTGGAAAACGGAACTTCCCGATGTCCCGCTTTTGTTTGCGGGAAGTTTGAGGAGGTGTCGTGATACGGTCGGTGATCTTGATCTTCTCGCTTTCGGAACGGAACCGGAACGGATCATGAGAGGATTCAAGGGATATCCCGATCTCGGGAAAAAACTGTTTGAGGGTAAAACCCATCTCGCCGCAAGACAATCGGATGGGCTACAGCTGGATCTGAGGGTGTTTGCTCCGGACGAAGCAGGAGCGGCGATGCTGTATTTCACCGGTTCGAAAAACCACAACATCGCCATTCGGAAGTTGGCGCGTGATCAGGGATGGAAGCTCAACGAATACGGATTGTTTGAGGGTAAGAAACGAATCGCAGGAAAAACCGAAGCGGAAGTCTATCTCAAGCTCGGTTTGGACTTCATTCCTCCTGAATTGAGAGAAGATCGGGGGGAGTTGGATGTTGCTGGTAAGGGTGCATTGCCGTTCTTGTTGGATTCTTCGATGATCCGAGGGGATTTGCATTTACATTCCGTAGCATCAGACGGATCCGCAAGCATCGAAGAATGGGTGCAGGCCGCTCGAAGAAAACAATACGATTACATTGCAATTACGGATCATTCCAAGAGTTTGCGGATTGCAAAGGGTTTGGACTCGAGAAGGTTGGGGAAACAGTACGCGGAGATTGATCGTTTGAACGAGATCCATCACCCCTTCGTCATTCTGAAGGGAGTGGAAGTGGACATTCTCGAGAACGGCGATCT
>JBEIKL010000067.1:0-9749 GCA_040379745.1 Bdellovibrionales bacterium
AGGATCTTTTCAAACAAGCGGGCTTCTTCAGCGGATTCAGCGCGAACCCGTTCGGCCAACCAGGCGACCAGTTTTTTCACCACGGTTTTCGGGATGCCTGCATTGACCCCGTAATGAGCCATCTGATCGGCATTGAAAGTACACCACCCCAGCGCCAATTCGGAAAGATCGCCGGTGCCCACGAGGATACCCTGCTTTTCATTCGCAATGTCGAACAGGATTTGTGTGCGTTCGCGTGCTTGCGCGTTTTCATAAACCACACTGCGATCACTGCTGTCTTTGCCCAGATCCTTGAGATGCTGATCGACCGCGGCCTGAATCGAGATTTCACGGGATTCATCCACCCGTGCGGCTTTCAAAAGATCTCCGGCAAGTGCCAGGGTCTGGGCTGAAGTACCGGGACCCGGTAGGGTCACGCCGATCAGTTTCAAATCCGGGTTCGGTGCCTTGATGTGGCCCGAGTATTTCCCCTGCTGAAACCGATCTCGCACTTCTTTCGCGACAAACAAAGCCAATGTGGAATCCAAACCGCCCGAAACACCAACGACCAGGCTTCCGGCGCGGGACGAAACCGCACGTTTCATCAGGCCTTGCACTTGAATTTCAAAAATGTCAGCCAGTGGAACGGATTGTCCGAACGGGTCGGATGAAACTTCGCGCGCCAGATCTTTTAATTCTGTGCGATTCGACGAAAACACCTGAGTCTGGTACTGGGTATAGTTCGGACTTTGTGTGAACTCCTCGACCGACTCGAGAAAACAAACGTCTTTCATACGGGCGTTGATGATGCGTTCAAAGTCAAAATCCACCACGACTGAAAAATCATTCTTTTCGAACGGCTTCACTTCTGCCAGCAAATCACCCAATTCATAAACCAATGTATGCCCCGAAAAAACGGTGTCCTTTGTGGATTCATCCGCACCGGAGCTTGCATAGAAATAAGCGCAGTGTAAACGCTCGGATTGAACGCGCACCAATTCACGGCGGTACCCGGCCTTGTGGGCCACTTCGTTGGATGCAGAAAGATTGAGGATCACGTTCGCACCCTTGAGTGCGAGTTTTTCGGATGGTGATTGCGGCGACCAGAGGTCCTGACAGATTTCAATTCCGACCCGCACCGGGCCACTGGCAAAAATCTGCGTCGGAGAAACCATGAACTCACCGAAAATTTCATGTTGAACGGATTCATTCACGCGGCGGCCACTGATGAACCAGCGACGCTCGTAAAATTCGCCCATGTTGGGCAGAAAAATTTTCGGAACCACTCCCAGCACCTTGCCCGCGCTGATCACCCAAGCGCCGTTGAACAGGCGACCATCTGGCATTTGCAATGGAGCTCCGACCACCCATAGACCGAAATGATTTTTCGAGCCATCGACAATGGTGGCGATCGCACGAATGGACTCATCAAGCAGAGTTTGCGAATGAAACAGGTCTTCGCAAGTGTAACCCGTGATCGACAGTTCCGGAGTGAACAGGACATTCGCACCGGCAGCGGAAAGTTTTTGGAATTGGGAAAGAATGAGTGGCGCGTTTTCCAAAGGCTTGCCGAGTGCCAGTTTCGGCACCACTGCGGCGACTCGAGAGAACCCGAACTCAGCCCAGGAATTCATGCGCGACTACCCGTTGTTCTGTGCTTCAGCGGAAGCAGCTACGTCAGCAGAATTGGTGGCATCCGTAGCGGAGGCGGCAACTTCGGCTTCTTCAGCCTTTTCTTCTGCCTTCGCTTTTTCTTCCATTTTCGGGGACGCAATCTGAACAGTGATCGGACGCTCGTTCAAGGTAGCGCCTTCAAACTTGGCAACGGCTTCCTTGGCCAATTCTTCTGTCGCCATTTCCACAAATCCGTAGCCCTTGGAACGGCCGGTTTTATTGTTCACGACGATCTTTGCGCTTTCGACTTTGCCAGCCACACCGAGTACGGTGGCCAGGTCGGCATCATTCACATCAAACGGCAGGTTTCCTACGAAAAGTTTCTTTGACATATGTTGCCTACTTTAGCGAAAATAAAGGCATTATGCCAACCCTTTTTACGAAGATCATCCAGCGTGAAATTCCAGCGAAAATCGTTTATGAAACCGATCGCGCCCTGGCGTTTCAGGACATCAACCCACAGGCTCCACACCACTACCTGATCGTCCCGAAAATCGAGATTCCGACGATCAACGACCTGACCCCGGAAACGGCACCCTACATCGGTGACCTGTTCTTGGCCGCAAAGGAAATCGCCAAACAAGTGGGCGTCAGCGAAAATGGCTATCGAGTGGTCATGAACTGCAATGCCGATGCGGGGCAAACCGTGTTTCACCTGCACCTGCATTTCCTGGCAGGCCGTGCGATGCACTGGCCTCCGGGTTGAACTGAGATTTTGCGCCCTACTGCATCGGATACATCTGATCGCAGAGTTGCACACAATCGCCGTCATGCTTGGCTTGCTTTTTCTTCACGATCTTGATGCCCTTCAGGTCGGCGATCAGATCGGCAAGCTCAGCATTGCCGTATCCCATCGCATCGTAAAACTCTTTCATCACTCCCACCGCCAGCACCTCACGACGCGGACAACGCAGACTCAGATAACAGGAAACGGCACAGTGCTTGAATTTGTCGTAACGATTGACCTGTGTTTCGGACCATTTCTTAGCCTGATCAAGATGACTGACCGTACAACGAAGGCGCTTGGCATCCAAACGGGATGACTGACCTTGGGCAAGAACCGGAGAAGCGAACAAAGCAGGAATCAGAATCAACAAAGCGAGAATGGTATTTTTCATCGGTCCCTCCTGGACACTGGGTGTGAAAATCGAATTGATCCCAGTTTAAACTCACCAACCGTTTCAGAGAACAGCGGTTTCCCGAATTCATAGATGACCCATGGCTTCAGGGCATTTTTTGCCCCGATCAGCTTCTAAAATGATCCGAACCGTGAGTCGATGATGCCGGAAAAACCCAAAAGCACTGGCGGTTAATTGGTGCTATTTTTTCGGATACCGCCGTTCACAACGAAGCGAGCATTCGCGATCATGATCAGCCTTACCATTGGTGACCAGTGCAATACCGAATCGGTCGGCCTGAAGATCGGCGACTTCAGCATTTCCATCATCGAAGAGATCCTTGAACTCCTTCAGCGCGCCTACCGCAAGCACTTCCACGGCGGAACAGCGGAGGGTGAGATAACAGGAAACCGCACAGTGTTTGAATTTGTCGAAATCAACGTCTTGGTTTTCGGCCCAACGGATTCCCTCGGAAAGATGATCCATCGTACAGAACAGGCCGGCCGCCTCCGCCGATTCCGACACGGACACCGGAGAAGCATTCGCCATCGGGTGGGAGACGATCATCAGGAACAACAGGGAGCGGATGGCAAGAACGGGGAACCGGAATTTCATGGTGTTTTTTTAAACCTTTTTTGTTTAAAAATCAACAAAAAAGGTTTAATCTCCCGAAAAACCGGAACACACCGGAATCAGAAGGAAATACCGGTCGAAAGGCTGTACGTATTGGTGCTCGCCCAGGCGTCATCGAGGTCAAGACTCAACTGAGAAACGTCCACCCCGACCGTCATCCGATTCAGCCTCGAGACCGGGAATGAATAGTGCAAACCGGTGGCAACTTCGCGATTGGTCTTGAAGCTCAGCCCACGCGCATTCGAGATCGAAGCCGCGAACTTGGTGTAGAGATAGAGGCTGTTGCCATTGGCGAAAACATAAGTGACATCCGGAAAAATCTGCGGACCGATCATGTCCGAGAAACCCAGTCGACCGACCGAGCTGTTCCAATAAACCCCGCCACTGACATTGAAGCGGATGTTCGAAGGTGCTTCGATCACGTGGTAAGTGGCACGTGCGTTGAGCCCGAGATAACGGAGCTTTTCTCCGGAGACCGAGGTCTGTCCGAGCGATGTCGAATTCATCGCAAACACGTTGTAAAAACCACTCAAACCGAAATCCAATACCGAATCGATCGCGCGATACACCACCCCGCCTTTCAGCGTGATCGTGTTCTGTTTCAGGATGACATCCTGATAATCACGAAAACTGATGAGGGTATAGCCCGCACCGAAACTGTAGCGCCAACGGGGAATCTGGGCCATCTCATCCACGATATCACCCACTTTGAGGGTCAGTTTTGCCGCCGTTTCCTGCACCACACGGTAATTCATCCGCCAATTCTTTTTATCCTGGTCAACCGCGGAAATGATGAACGCATTCGTTTCGCCCGTATACTTCACCACGTAAGAGAAGTTACCCTTCTGGTCGACCTTGAGCACTTTTCCGTTGATGGATGCGCTGGTGACCGGCTCGGAAAAGCTCCCGGAAATTTCGACCATATTTTCCTTTTTCTTTTTCTCCATCTGGAAGGTTTCTTTGCTCCATTTCAGGAAGGGGATTCCAAAATCCTTCAGACTTTCGACCGGCTCGATTTTCACCGGTGTGGAATTCTGATCGATGACTGTCGCCGCTTGCTGAGCAAACGCATTGTCTTGATGAATGCAAACCGACAACAAAAACAAAAGGATGAGAGTTTTCATATTCACTATCCATGGTAAACGAACCACGGATACTGACAATAGCATTCACATTGGAATTGGCGGTCACTTTTTTGACGAATTGGTGTCCGGATCCTGCGGTCGACGACCGATGATCTTGTTGTAGGCGTTGAAAGCGGCGGTCTTGTACGCTTCTGCGAGAGTCGGATAATTGAAAACCGTGCGCAGGAAATATCGGAGATCCCCGTCGAGCCGCATGACCGCCTGACCGATGTGGATCAGGTCCGCCGCATTGTCACCCACAATGTGCACGCCCAGGATCTTCAGCGTATCCGGATCGACCAGCATCTTCAACATTCCCCACTCATCCCCGACAATTTGCCCGCGCGCCACTTCACGGTAGCCCGCTCGCCCAACCACGAACGACATGCCTTTCGCCGTCAATTCATCCTCACTCAGACCGATCGTGGAAATTTCCGGAATGGTGTAAATCCCGTAAGGATAAAGCTCAAAACGGGAAAGCAGGTCATCCAGGTGAAACGCATTGCACGCCGCGATCCGCCCCTGCTCCATGCTGGTCGATGCCAGCGCAGGAAACCCGATCACATCCCCCACCGCATAAATCCAGGATACCGCTGTCTCAAAGTGTTCGCCCACTTTCAATTGTCCACGGGTATCGGCAACCAAGCCCACTTTTTCAAGCTGGAGGCCTGCCACATTTCCCTGTCTTCCCATGGCGACAATGCAGGTTTCCGTTTCAAGGACCTTGCCCGTGGAAAGCGTGATCCGGAGACCACCTTCGACTTCCTCAAATTGAGTTGCCTCGGCTTCCAACTCCAACTCCATTCCGAGACTGATGAACCGATCCACCAGATGAAAAACGATTTCGCGATCGACGCTCGAGAGGATCTCACTCCGTTTGTCGACGAGCGTGACCTTCGTGCCAATTGCCTGGAAAATACTGGCATACTCGCAACCGATGATTCCTGCTCCGAGCACCACCATCGACTTCGGCGTGTGCTTTAGATTCAGGATCGAACCGCTGTCGAACACCTTGACTCCGTCAACCTTGCAATAAGAAGGTGCGACCGGCTGCGCACCCACCGCGATCACCACCCGCTTCGCAATGAGCTGACTGATGGAACCATCGGCATGCACGACTTCGACCGAATGACCTCCGGCAAACCGTCCCTCACCGCGATAAAGCTGGATGTGGTTCTTGGTCAATTGGTGATAAACGTGTTCGGATTCCTTGTCGATCACGCGCTCTTTCCGACGCATGAGGCGCTCCATGTCCGGCAGGCCCGTACCGGCCTTTGATCCCAACGACCAACGGTATGCCGATTCGCGCAGGGATTTCGACGGAAGCGTTCCCCAATGAACACAACCACCGCCCAAACGGTCATATTTCTCGATCACAGCGACGGATTTACCGGACTTTGCAGCCTGTAGGGCTGCGCCCTTTCCACCGGGACCGGAACCGATCACCACTAGGTCATACTCCGTGACATCGCCGTTCGTTGCGCCCGTGATCGGCGCCTTCGTCACTTCGTTCATGCCGCGTCTTTCATTTTGTCCTTCATCTGCACATACCAATCCGGCGGAGTGAACATCACGCGTGTGAATGGCAACCGGTTGGTTTCAATCTCGTTCATGAATGTGGGAATGTTCCCGACCGGAATGAGTTCGCCCACGATCTTGCCATCCTGAGTCCTGCCTCGCTGGATGAACTTGAAGATATCGCGGATCGAGTAACGACCGAATTCATCGACCTCTGAAATCACTTCGCTGATGTTGGTGATCTTTCGGGATCCATCGGAAAGACGTTTGATCTGGACCACGAGATCGATCGCCGAGGCGATCTGTCTTCGGATCGCAGCCGGAGGAACATTCGATTCCCCCATCATCGCCAGCGTTTCAAGTCGCACCAACGCATCGTATGGTGTGTTCGCGTGCGCGGTTCCCATCGAACCGCCATGACCGGTGTTCATCGCCGAAATCAGGTCAAGAGCTTCGGCTCCACGCACTTCCCCCACCACGATCCGATCCGGACGCAAACGAAGCGAAGCCTTGATCAAATCACGGATGGTGACGGCACCGTTGCCTTCCTTGTCCGCGTGCTTGGTTTCGAAGAAAACAACGTGATCGGTGGTGATCTTCAATTCTGAGGAGTCCTCGATGACCAACACGCGCTGATTGTTCGGGATGCGAGACCCCAACACGTTCAGAAGTGTCGTTTTACCCGAACCGGTACCGCCGGAAATAATGGTGTTCTTTGCGAGATAAATGCAGACATCGAGGAATCTCGCCGCCTCCTTCGTCACCGAACCGCGGTTGATCAGGTCGACAAAGGTCGGGCTTCCTTTTGAGAATTTACGGATTGAAACCGTGGTTCCCTTCCGCGCACACGGCGGAAGTACGGCGCAAACACGGCTTCCGTTCGGAAGGCGCGCATCGAGCACCGGATTGTTCTCGTCGATGGTACGCCCGACGAACTGGGCGATGTTCCGCACCGCCGCGATCAGCGACTGTTCATCGCGGAACGTGACATCCGTCTTCTCGATCAGTCCCCGACGCTCGATGAAAATCTCTTTCGGACCGTTGATCATGACTTCGGAGATCGAATCGTCTTCCAAAAACGCCGCGATCGGACTCAGAAAAGTCCGAACCGAATCGTCAAAAACGCTGGAAGCCTGATTCGTTCCGCTCATTTGCCTCGAAACTCCGGATCGAAATCGGATTCGTCAATCACCGACTCCTCCACTGATACGGACTCCACCGGGGGAGCCACTGAAGACGGAAAGCGCTCGGCGATTTCAAGATTCTTCACGATGATCATTCCGCGTGCGCCGTTCATCGGACAAGTGTATGCGAACTTGCCGGTCTGATCCGGAGTGAACACCACTTCTTCGACCTTGTTGCTTTTGATCTGGCGACGGACACCGAAGGCGTCGATGATCAGGCATTGCGACTTCTGGGATGCACCGGTGACAAACAGGCGGACCGGAACCCCGCGGGTGACAAACAATGTGGATGGAAAGAAACCGAGATCGTTCACGATGACAGCGGCTTCCTGGTGTGCTTTTTTCTCGCGCATGGTGCGGACAATGGTATTCGCCGGAGGAAGCGGTTTTTTCGAAACCACCGGTTTTCCGCTTGCCGGTCCTCGCACACTCGCGGGCGCACGACCGGAACCGCCACCGAAAGAAGACTCACCGATCGGAGAGATCGGCTTGGCCACTTTCAAGGAAGCGGAACGCGTTTGATTTCCCGATTTTCCCCAACGAGAAGCAGCATCGCTGTTTTCGTTTTCCTCTTCCGCATCACCGGAACCGCGAAGCATGTCACGGGACTCATCGTGATTCGATACCTGCATTGCCGCATGCGAATGCGCATGCGAAAGAATTGCGATTGCCAACCACCCGATCAACTTGAAACGTTTCATCATAAAAGGATCCATCCTCTTCATCCACTTCTCGGCTAAATAGCCGTAAAAGTTTAACTTATGGTGCTTTATCAGTGCATTGCTTCAACATTGGTATCGCCAGTTTCCGATCGGAATTCACAAATGATTGGATTCACCGGATTTTTTTTGAAGGGCTGTCTATTTTTTATCTAAAATTTATTGACTTAAGATTGGGCCACAGGTAGTTATTTGACAGGAAGTAGGACGTTACCGATGCAAAAAGCACCTGAAAACATCATCAACCTGACCGCCGAGCGCTTCTCCAGAACCCGTCAGGACCCCCAGTACGAAACGATGATCGCCCGGATGAACAAGTACGAACTGCTTGAAGAAATGGTGAAATTCCAGGAAGAGCGTTCCGGACGCGACCGTCTCAGCCTGGAGATGATGGTCCGTGGACAGATCCTCTTCCGCGCGCTGGAACTCACCTCTGAAACAAGTGAGCTGCGCCTCCTTGCCAGCTCCTACCGCCGTCATCTCGAACACGAGATCGACACCCTCAGCAAAGCCGCTCACTGATTTCAACCATTGCGGTTGAAATCAACCCGGATCGTGCGATCGTTGTATTTTACATAATTATTAGATAAAATTTAAGCAGGCTCGAAAACGGATTTCCGGTTCCCAGAAGGTGGATGAACATGAGGTTCTTGCTGATCCCATCGCTTGCGCTTTTACTGTCGGCTTCCGAAGCCCGAGCTTGGCGATGTTGCACCCAGGAAGGCAAAGACGCTCCCGGAGCCCACCTCACCCCGCAAAAGTGTGAATCACAGGGATTCGTATCCGACCCCGGCTTGCTGTGCCCGATGACCAGTATGGCGATCAGCAGGGTACGCGGCAACCCGGAAGCAGCATTCCTGAATTTCCTAAACAGTCGCTACAACCGGCTTTCTCCGAATGTGACCATTGCCGCGAAATGCATCCTGAACCAACGTCGAAATGCAGAACATCACGCCCGGGATTATCTGAATCGCAATCGCTCGAGCATCGAAACCCCCGAAAAATTCCTCAATTGCGCCTTATCTGCAAGCCTGAAACTATCCTGCGGTCATGCACCGGCGGAAATCGCGGGACACGTACGGGAAATCTATCAACTGTTCGACAGCAGTCCGAACAATTCCTTCGGATCCGGTGACCTAACCGCCACCAACAAGGGTCGTCAGTTCGCCAGTGGCTCTCGAAACAACGAACATGCTTTCATCGCGTGCGCGCGGGAATATTGAGCGGTGACTTGAGAATTCAAAAAGCCCGGACTCCATGGGGAATCCGGGCTTTTTGAATTCTTATGATTTTGCCTAGAGCAGGTTGCTGGCCAACTCGGAAAGTTTCGATCGCTCGCCTTTTGAGAAAGTAACGTGCGCTGAAATCGATTCGGACTTGAAGCGATCCACCAGATAGACCAAACCGTTGTTTGCAGAATCGACATAAGGGTTGTCGATCTGGAAAGAGTCCCCGGTCAGGACGATCTTGGTATCATCACCGGCACGGGTGATGATCGTCTTGATCTCGTGCGGGCTCAAGTTCTGGGATTCATCGACAATCAGGTACTGTTGAGGAATCGTACGACCGCGGATGTAGGTCAACGGTTCGATCTGCAACATCCCTTGGTTCATCAACTCTTGCGCCCCCTTTCCTGCGGCACGACGGGTGCGGTTCGCAGCGGAGTTACCGAACAAGAAGTCAATGTTGTCGTAGATCGGTTGCATCCACGGATTCAGTTTTTCTTCGACTGTACCCGGCAAGAAACCAATGTCCTTACCCAGTGGGAACACCGGACGCGAAACCAGAAGGCGCTGATAA
>JBEIKL010000068.1:0-9696 GCA_040379745.1 Bdellovibrionales bacterium
AGATTACCCCGACTCGTAAGCTGATCCTGGAATCACTGTTGAAAAACCATGGCCCGTTTTCCGCTGAAGACATTCAAAAGCGATTCATCAAAAAAGACCACGATCTGGCCACCATCTATCGCAACCTGCAAAGCCTGGAAGAAGCCGGAATCCTGCATCGTTGTGAGTTCGGCGACGGCATCGCCCGTTACGAACTGGTCGACCCCGATCATGATCACCACCATCACCATCTGATCTGCCGTAAATGCAAAAAAATCGAAGTCGTCGACGCATGCGAACTGGAACCCACCATTCATCAGTTTGTCAAAAAACACGGTTTTGCGGATGTTTCCCACATTCTGGAATTCTTCGGCGTGTGCCCCGATTGTCAAGGTTGACTGCCCCCAATCATTCATTTTTCTTGGAATTCAAGAACCCTTGGTTTAGTGTGGTGTCTGAGCAAATCAACGTGTGAGCCCGTAGCTCAGCTGGATAGAGTGACAGCTTCCGAAGCTGTAGGTCGTAGGTTCGACTCCTACCGGGCTCGCCACTTCAAACAAAACCATGATTCCATCATTCGACACCATCATCATCGGCGCTGGATTGACCGGCTTACAATTGGCAAAACAGCATCAAGCCACGGGTAAAAAAGTCCTGATCCTGGAAAAATCAAAAGGCTTGGGCGGCCGACTGGCGACCCGACGGATCGATGACCTCGGATTCGATCACGGCGCCTTGAAACTGAACCCCCCTGAAAATTTTGAAAAACTGTTTCATGCACTGAACCTCCACCCCTCCATTCTTGAAAATGGTATCTACCTTGCCGGCGGGATGAGCAACCTGGCTAAAAAAATGGCCGCAGGTTTGGAAATCTTGCGCGAAAAGAAAGTGACCCAACTCAAACCGATGGGTGATCAATGGCAACTCCTGTGCGAAGACCATTCCGCTTTCACAGCAAATGAAGTGATTTTGACCGCACCGGTTCCGCAAGCGGTGGAACTGATTGATTCAAGCCACATCGCCCTTGCTGCCGATCACCCCGTGCGCTCCATTCGATACACCAAGGCGCTGATCCTGCTCGTTGTGTTGAAGCCCGGAATCAACCCCCAAAGCACTGTTCAACCATCGACACCATCTAACACCCATCGAATTTTTGCGATGAACGAGCGCGGACTCCATCCTCAAGGGCTAGTGATTCAGTTTTCGCCGGATTTTTCGGAACTGCATTTTGAGAAACCAGAAACAGAAATCTTCAGCGCCATGCAAGTTGCCCTCACCGAATCCGGATTCGATCTCAATGCGATTCAAAAGCACGAGGTCAAGAAATGGCGCTATAGCATCGCCACCGCCACTTACCCTCAGAAAAATCTGGAAGTGGCACCGAAGCTTTACTTGGCGGGCGATGGATTCGGGAATCAGTTCTGAAAAAGAACCCGTAACGCCGGCATGGGGTGTCCCCTCAATGCATTTTCATTTGATCCCCAGCAACCGATTGTTCCCGAAGCCGTCACTGCACAAGTAGTGGAGCCGCCAGAACTCAACTTGATCGCACCTGCGAGTCCGTTGATTCGAACCGGCTCATCTCCGTAATCGGAACCCCAACAATAAACCGATCCATCCTGAATCAAGGCACAGGAATGATCATCCCCTAGCGAAATTCCGGTCACTCCACTCAGTCCTGAAACGGAAACCGGTTTCACTTTATTGTCACCCCAACACGTCACCGTTCCGTTTTTGAGAAGAGCACACTGATGATCGGAACCACCAGCAATGTCTACCACGTCAGTCAGTCCCTGTACGGTGACGGGCGTGGATCGGTTCGTTGCAGTGCCATCGCCCAATTGGCGTCTATCGTTTTTCCCCCAACATTTCACACTACCGTTTTCCAGCACCGCACAGGAATGATATGCCCCAGAACTGATTCGAATCGCTTTACCGAGACCGGCAACGGTCACCGGCTTCGACTTCACTACTGTGGTTCCATCGCCCACTTGTCCGTAGGAGTTCCCACCCCAGCAACTCACGCCACCGATTCTATTCAATAAACAAGCGTGATAGAAACCGGATGCGACTTGGGTCGCATCACTGTTATTGAAAATGACTTCGGTATAATTCAGATCGTTGATCAATCCGTTTGCCATTTGTCCGGAATTGTTGATGCCCCTGCAGTACACATTTTTACTCCAAGATCCCGAATTCTGAATTTCACAACTAAAATTGGTACCCATGGAGAGGTTGATCGTAGCATTACCCGAAAAAACAGGCTCATCATGGTAATTTCTGATCAATCCCGTGCCATTGCCGAACTGACCATAAGAGTTTTGTCCCCAGCAAAATTTGCCAGGACCAGTGAAACACGCATGCGTTCTACTGACACTGACATCATTGGCTGTCGTGACATCCTTGACGTAGGAAATATCCTTGAAATTCGACATGGTCATCAAATCTGGTTTGGGGATCATGGACCAACAACCCACTCGTCCATTGGAGAGTACAGCACAAGTTTCACCATCAAGAGACACCACCTGCTTGGCATTGGTGATCCCACTGACCGTGACTGGCGTGAGTCGTTCGGTGAGCGTACCGTCTCCCAATTCGCCAATCGTATTTGCGCCCCAGCATTTGACTTGTCCCGTACTCATCACCGCACAGATAGCCTTTTGCCCTGAATGCAAGGAAATCACACCAGTTAATCCGGTTACCAAAGCCGGGGTAAATACATAACCATCAGTCCCATTGCCGAGGATTCCATAACCCCAACACTTCACCTTGTTGTCACTGAGACGCGCACAACTGTGGGTATCACCCACGCTGACTTCCACAGCGTTATTGATCCCAGAAACGAAGACCCCATCCGGGGCAGCAGTCGTCCCTCCGTTACCCAGCTGAGACCAGGAATTCCTCCCCCAGCAAAACACTTGGCCGTTGGTTTTACGAGCACAAGCATGTGTGAGTCCTACGGAAACCTGGGTGACTGAATCCGTGATCAATTTTGGTGCGGGCCCAAAGTTTTCACCCCAACAATAAGCTTGGTTGGAGGAAACCACGGCACATACATTTTGATAACCGACATCCAACGAAATCACACCCTCCAACCCCGGAACTTCGATAGGGACATAATTGACACCGGTGAATCCAGTTCCCAGTTTTTTGAAAGACCCAGCGCCCCAGCACTTGATCTTGCCTGTTTGCAGCAAGACACAAGCGGAATTGAAGTGGACACTCAGATCCTTTACGCTCGAAAGCCCTTCGACTTTAGTGAATCCTGCAAAACCGGAACCACTTCCACTGTTTTGGACCAAGTTTCTCCCTTTACAAAAAACTTCTCCGTTTGCGGTCAAAAAGCATAAGGAATAAACATCAATTCCCGAAATCTTGGAAATGTTGCTCGGAAACTTCACCGTGGCGGAAGCCAATTGGGTACAGGTTGTTTTTTGATCCGCGTGACGGATCAATACACGGTAATCATAAGAGCGCTCGGATTCGTTAGCATCCCGGAATGCATGACCGAAATTTGCGACTTTCAGATCGACGTGACTGGCGTTTGCGGGCTTGCTTCCCTGACCCACGATGATCCCCTTCTTACACTCTTCATCGGCGTCACGGTAAAGAATGAACGTATCGCCCTCCACCAATCCGGTGACCCTGAATTCGGGATTGGACGAGGAGGAAGAGTTGTTGATGACTGCCAGTCCGATTTCCTTGCTGATCAGATCGCTTTGCAAAACCTGGTCTGAACTTCCGAAACATCCTGACACTAGAACCAAAAGAATCCCCGAATAAAGAAAACGATTACCCATGAGATGATTATATATTTTTAGTGTAATAGAGAAAGTGTGTCTGTTTTGACTTTAAAACCAAACGTCAAGAAGCCTTTTTAATGCCATTCTGATCGAATAAGCGCCCCAAAAGGGAAATCATCCCTTCGGGTGAGTCGACATAATCGACGGCTCCGGACTCCACCGCAGCGGCAGGCATTCCGTAAACCGCACACGTCTCGCGGGACTGGGCCATGGTCAAGGCGCCAGCCTTTTTCAAATGCACCATTTCTTCGGCACCATCGCGCCCCATACCGGTCAGCATGATCGCTACCGATCGGGATGCGATACCCAACGCCTGCGCGGAAGAGAACAACACACTGACCGAAGGCTTGAAGCGGTTCACCGGCACCCCGTCGTTGGCATCAACAAAGAATCCACCATTCTTCTTGGTCAGTTGCAAGTGCATTCCACCACTGGCGATGTAAGCCGATCCCCATTGGATTTTCATCTCGCTTCGTACTTCGTGAACCGGCCGACCGGTCGTCTGCTGCATCCGTTGAGCATAGACCCCGGTGAACGATTCGGGCATGTGTTGTACGATTAGGATCGGTGGACAATTCCGAGGCAAACGGGCAATGAACTGTCTCACCACTTCGGTCCCGCCGGTGGATGAACCGATCAAAATGAAGTCCGTTTTTTGCCCCCGCTTCAACACTTCGTCTGCTGTCAATGACTGGAATGATTCGGATGACTTGGTCTCGATGAAAAGTCCGCTCACGAACTCATTCAGCATCGGCCAGAATTCACGCAATTCTCCGCTTTTCGGTTTCTGGATATAATAACGGGCACCGAGTGCGAGCGCGTCCATCACCATCGGTCCGTCGGAAGCACCACAGTCTGTCAACAGAAGGATCTTCGATTTTTGAAATGAAGGAAGAACGGCAACCGAACGGAGAAAATCATTTCCGGTACCATCATCCAGTTTCATATCGAGTGAAACGAAATTCGGCTTTAACTCCTTGAACAATTTGGCAGCACTCTCCCAGGATCCGGTCTCGCCCACCACTTCCACATCCGGAATGCGTTCATAGATCGTGCGGAGGATCTTACGCATCGATAGCGAATCCTCGACCAGCAAGAGGCGGATTTTCTGCCGGATCGGTGCCAGAAATGCTGGAGCTTCCTGTACATCAGCCACCTCTTCGGTTTTCTGAGGAACTTCCGTTTCCACAATCGGTTCTGAACCATTTTCCACTACGGAATCCACCGGGGGAGCTTCAAACGGAGCATTATCCAAACTTTCTGCAACCGTGGATTCCAATTCGATGGCTACAGTCGGTTCTTCCATCACCGGAACCGGAGATGCAACCACTTCAACGGGAACCGACTCGACAGCCTCAGTCATGGCTGTTGTTGCATTCGAACTCAAGCGATAAATCGAATCGCCCAGTGACTCCAAACCGATTTCTTCAGCACGAATACTCTCTGAAAGTCCAAGCAATAGGTGGCCGTCAGGATACAAGTGTCGCGAGAGTTTACTGCATACGGAGGCAATGGTCGGAGCATCGAAATAAATCAGGACGTTCCGGAGAAAAACGAAATCGAACTGGAGAGTGGACGGCCATTCAGAATCCATCAGATTGTATTGGCGGAACTTCACCGATTGACGAATGGCTTGTTGAACCCTTTCCTCCACACCGCTCACAGATGAGCCCAACTTTTGTTTCAGTCGCAAAACCTGTTTTTGGAATTCATCCGTATCCGGCATTTCCATCGCAGTCTTCAAAACACGCTCACTGACATCCGATCCCAGGATCCGAAACTGCTCTGGATGCAGTCCCTCGAGTAGACAAAGAAACATCAAGCTGTAAACTTCCTCACCGGTGGAGCAGGCGCCGGACCAAATGGAGACCTTGCCCTTCAGCTGCACCACTTCCCGCAATCGTGGTCTCAACCATTGAAAATGAACGATTTCCCTGAACCACTGGGTGGTATGGGTTGCCAGAAGCTCACCACAAACCTTCAGTTCAGCCGGATCGCGGATGACAAACCGGAGATAGCTTTCCAAGCCGGAATGACCGAGTTCGGCAGCACGACGGGACAATCTTCCACGAATCAAGAGATACTTCTTCTCACTCAGTACAATTCCAAAGTGATCATGAATGACCTTGCAGAATTCGCGGATCAGCTGTTTCTGATTTGCAACCGGAGCGTACATCATGCTGCCACCGCCAAATCGCGAAGACTGAGAATGATCCCCGGAACGCCGTCACCAAAAATGGTTCCCGCGACATATTCGGCATGTGATTTGATCTCATCGCCGATCGGTTTTTGAACAATTTTCTGCATTCCAAGAATCTCATTCACCACGAATGCGCGGGATCGGTTGCCACGGAAAAGCAAGACGGGAATCTCGTGCTGATCGTGAAAATCAACCGGGGAATTTCCGAACAACGCCTGACGAAGATCAACCAGTTCGAACAATTCATCGCGGATGCGGATGCCGAAGGCATTCTGATCCAAGGGAATGCGGTTTTCCAGATTCACCTTGCTGATTTCGGAGATTTCCGAACTCGGTATCACAAAACGGGAATCACGGACCCGAACCACTGCTCCGTTGAAAATCGCAAGTGAAAGCGGAAGTTTCAGCCGAAAGCAGGTTCCCTTTCCGATTTCACTGAAAACCTCGACTGTTCCCTTCAGTCCGAGAACGGTTTCTTCGACCACATTCATTCCCACGCCACGACCTGAAATCTCACTGACCGAATCCTTGGTGGAAAACCCGTTTTTGAAGATCAGACTGAAGGCTTCCTGATCGGACATCCTTATGGCATCGGATTCGGAAATCAACCCCTTTGCCAGTGCTTTTCCCTTCAGAATTGAAGGGGCCATGCCTTTCCCGTTATCGCGGATTTCGATCCAGAGTTGTCCTCCGGATCGACGGGCTTCGATGAAGACCGTACCGGATTCATTCAGACCGTGATCCACGGCATTTCTCACAATGTGAGTCAACGCATCGGAAAGACCATCGACCAGCGTCTTGTCGATTTCAGTTTCACCACCCAACAGGTGCACTTCCACTTGTTTTCCACAGGTACGGGCGGCATCGCGGGTAGCACGCTCCAATTTCGTAAAGAGAGGAGTGATTTGCACCATGCTCAGGGAAAGCGCGTGACTCTGAATTTCTGCGGTGATTTTCCCGAGCTGGCTGATGGTCTTGAGAATGCGTTCACGGTTTCCGTCGAGGTCGAACTTGTTCTGATCAAGAAAGGACTGGAGGATCATCTGTTCACCGATCAGCTCCAGAAGGGAATCCAGTTTGGGCTTCGGAATGCGGAATACTTCGACCGGCTTCTGGATCGCGACTGCATCCTGGACCGGAACCACCACTTCCGCATTCATCGCTGAGACGGGTAATTCCGGAACTTCCATCCCGCCTTGCAAGCGTTGATCGATACGTTCAATCCACTCGGTCGGATCAATCACTGCGTTCAGATCCATCGACAATAGATCCACCACGGCTTTCAGTTGATCGAGACAACGGAACAGGAAGTCCAGGTTCTCCGGACTTGATTCAAGTTTTCCCCGCTGAATTGCCAGAACATAGTCTTCCAACCGGTGGCCCAATCGCGAAAGGTGTTCAAAGCCAACGGCTTTTCCTGATCCCTTGAAGTTGTGGGCCATGCGTGCGAATTCGGCATAAAGCTCCATCCGGGTCGGATCTTTTTCCAACTGGAGGGAAAGGGCTTCCACACGGCCAAGCAGATCCTTGGCTTCTTCGAGAAATCCCAATTTGAGTTCCAGCTCGAAAGATTCGTCCATTCCCAACCCCGCTCAAACTAGAGCTTGTCCCAGGCGTCATCCTCGGACTCATCCATGCCTACCGCTTTTTTCTTTTCCACGGCTGCAACCGGTGCCGTTCTTTTCGGCATCGGAATCACACTGGCCCGAGGGCTGAAGTCTCCCAAGGTCGGCTCATGTTCCGCATCCGCGTGACCATTCACCAATTCCGGTTCACCATGTTCTTCCGTTGATTCGAAATGTTGTTCCTTGCGGACCAGGTGTGCGCTTCTCACCTTGCCATGAACCAACATCTCCAATTGCCCCACCACTCCGGTGAGTTTTCGGGACTGGATCATCAGCGTCTTGCTCCCATTAGCGCACTCCTCAGCAGAAGCCGCGTTTTCCTGTGTGCTTTGATTGATGAGCTGGATGTTCTGGTTGATCTGCTGGATGCCCGCATTCTGCTCTTGTGAGGCGCGATAGATGGCATTCGCGCTGGAGAGGATCTCCTGTGAAGCTGTTTCAATCGATTGGAAATGTTCGGCAGTCTGCTTGCAAAGGGAGACCCCGTTTTCCACGCTCTTGCGATTGTTCGAAGTGACTTCCAGGGCTTCCTTCATCGTCTTACGGACGATTTCTCCAATTTCGGATGCGCTTTTTCCGCTAAGTTGGGCCAGATTGCCCACTTCCTGAGCAACTACCGCAAATCCTCGACCGTGCTCCCCTGCACGCTCGGCTTCGACCGATGCGTTGAAGGACAAGAGTCGGGTCTGAAATACGATTTCGTCGATCAGCTCGGTTTTTTGTCCGATTTCCTCGATTAATTTGGAAAGTTGTTCCACCCGGATGTTGCTTTCGGAAATATGCGATACCGCTGACTGCAGTTCGTTCATCGAACCGGTTCCGCGACCAACCAGACCGGAAACCTTTTCGGACAATTGCACCGTTTCCTTCGAGCTTCGGAGAGTCGAATCGACCATTCCGGAAATTTCCTCAAGACTCGAGGAAATCTCTTCAATCGAACTGGCCTGCTGATGGGATGCAGATGCGAGTTGTTCACTGGCGGTAGAAAGACCATCCAGCACCTTGTTTACCCGCTTGTTCGAACCGGCCACTTCATCCGTCACTCGGTTCAATCGGGATCCGACACTTCTTCCCATGATCAATGAGATGAAGAAGCCGATTACGAGGCCGAATCCGAGCATCGATCCGGTCAGGTCGTTCGAGCGAGTTGCCAATGACTTCGCTTCATCGCTTCTGGCGAGTGCGCTGTCCTTGTGAAAAGCCAACAGTTTGTTCAACTCGGTGTTGAATGCTCCAGCCACACGGGGGCAATCCTCATGAAAAATCTTCATCAACTCCGTTTTCGTATGCTGATCCCGGACTCTGGACAATTCGACTGCGCGGAGCCCGATCCGCTTGAACTCTTCCCAGCGCTCTTCCACCTGTTTATAGATCGCTTCTTCGCCAGGAAGGAATTCCTTGCTCCGGAATTCCGATGCCATTTGTTCGTATGCCATCACGTCCGCAACCACTTCCGAACGCTTCTTTTCCAACTGTGCTTCGGTGATTCCTTCCAACCCCAGCGTGCGGACATCAATCCGTATTTGACGGAACTGTCCGTACATCTCGAGCGCCATGCGTTGCTTCGGCATGTTCTGATCGACAATGCCGGAGTATTCTTGACTCACATTGCGCAAGTACTGTCTGGAGAGCAATCCGATTCCGAGAATGAGCAAACAGAGGAATCCGCTCATCAACCAGATGCGCTTCGAAATGGTCATGGTTTTTCTGACTGGATTGTTTTCCTTCATGCGACTTTCCTTCCCTCTTCGATCCTAATCAGTTCCTGGATCCGTAATGCCTTTTCCAGATTGAGGATCGGAGCGAGTACCCCGTTTTCGAATTTGATGATTCCGGTGAAATATTCCGCGTTCGCGACTTCGTCCATGCTGTGATCGATCGATTCCGGCGCGATGTTGACCACACTGACGACGTCGTCGATGATGGCGCCAAAGAGTCTGGATTGGTAATCGGTGATGACCACGCAGGAACGCTTGGTCTTTTTGGAAACTGTTTTTTTCTTCACCAGGTTTTCCAGACTTTTCGAAAGCTGGATGGCGGAAACGATTTTCCCGCGCATGTTGATCAGACCGGCAAAGAATGGAGGCAT
>JBEIKL010000069.1:0-9681 GCA_040379745.1 Bdellovibrionales bacterium
GGTCGTGTCCGAGCCATTCGAAGTCTTTGAAAAAGGATTTCCTCAAGAAGTCGTGGATCGATGGGTGAACGAAAACAACCTGCCGGGATATCTGTGCAACACTGCCGCCAGCGGCACTGACATCATCGAACAACTTGGACCGGAACACCTGAAAACCGGAAAACCCATCCTCTACACTTCCGCCGACAGCGTCTGGCAAGTGGCCTGTCACGAAGAAAGCTTCGGACTCGATCGTCTTTATGCGATTTGCAAATCAGCGCGAAAAATCTGCGATGAACTGAATGTCAGCCGCGTGATCGCTCGCCCGTTTGTTGGCGATCCAAGCAAGGGCGTGCCATTCAAACGCACGTACAATCGCAAGGACTATGCTCAACTGCCATTCGGCAAGACCGTGCTCGATGATTTGTGCGAGCACAAAATCCCTGTACTGGGCATCGGAAAAATCTCGAACATCTTTGCCGGAATCGGCGTACCGGAAAACATCGACACCAAGGGCAACACCGATGGCCTGGCTGTAACGCTGGAACAAGTCAGAACTCGAAAAAACGGACTGATCTACGTCAATCTGATCGACTTCGACATGCTTTATGGTCACCGTCGCGACATTGTCGGCTTTGCAGAAGCACTCGAAGAAGCCGATCGCACTATCGGTACCATCATAGATGAAATGACCGATCAGGATCTGATGATCCTGACCGCGGATCATGGCAATGATCCCACCTACCCCGGCACCGATCACACCCGTGAATTCGTACCGGTGATCTGTTACACACCGAAAAGCAAGAAGAACATCAACCTGGGAATTCGCGAATCCTTCACTGACATGGGTGCCACCATCCATGAAGCATTGACGGGCGAACCCCATCCATCCGGAAAAAGTTTTTTGAGGGAATTATGAGCATTCAGATTTCAACTCCACAAATCATCCAGAAAAAACGCAACGAAGTCGAACTCACGGCTGATGAAATCCGTCACTTTGTGAATGGTGCCGTCAAGGGCGAAGTCGCCGATTACCAGGTCACGGCATTTCTCATGGCCACCTACTTCACCGGCATGACCTTTGAAGAGACGGCAGCACTGACCAAGGCCATGGTCGAATCGGGCGAGCAGTACCATCTGACAGCGGTGAAAGGCCCGAAAGTGGACAAGCACTCCACCGGTGGAATCGGCGACAAGGTGTCATTGATCCTTGCACCTCTCGCGGCAGCTTGCGGACTGAAAGTGCCGATGATGGGTGGACGAGGATTGGGACACACGGGCGGAACCCTCGACAAACTGGACGCGATTCCAGGGTACCGAACCATTTTGGAAAAAGAAGAATTCACCAAGATCCTGCAAGAAGTTGGGTGCTCGATCATCGGCCAAAGCGCAAAAATCGCCCCAGCGGATCGTAAGTTCTACGCGCTTCGCGATGTGACCGCAACCGTGGAATCCATTCCATTGATCACCTCTTCGATTCTTTCGAAGAAAATCGCGGAGGGCGCGAATGGGCTGGTGATGGACATCAAAGTCGGTAACGGCGCTTTCATGAAAAGCAAGACCGAGGCGTTGAATCTGGCCAGAACCCTTCGCGGTGTCGCCAAGAAAGCCGGCATGGAATTGCGCGCAACCCTCAGCAACATGGATCAACCATTGGGATATGCCGCCGGCAATGCAGTGGAAGTGTATGAGTGCATCGAGATCTTGCGCAACGAAACCATCAATCCATACGGTCTGACCTCGACAGACCTCAAAGAGCTGACCATCCACCTGACTGCACAGATGCTGGAGGTGGGAAAAGTCGTGAAGAATCTTGCCGAAGGCCGCAAACTCGCCACCCAGAAATTGAAAGATGGAAGCGCTTGGAAGAAGTTCCGCGAGATGGTTGCTGCTCACGGTGGCGACATCAAAACACTCGACGAACCTTGGCGCTACATTCAAGCCGATAAAATTATCGAAATCCGCGCGGGAAAACGCGGTTTCGTAACCGAGATGAATACCGAAGCGCTGGGGCGGATCCTGATTGCACTGGGTGGCGGTCGCAACAAGGTCACCGACCCGATTGATTATTCGGTCGGACTGTTTTTCCATAAGAAACTGGGGTCGATCGTCAAGCCGGATGATACTCTGGTCACCATCTTTGCCAACAAGGACACCGATCTTGCTTCCATTGAGTCTCAGATCCGTGCCAACATCAAAATCAGCACGGTGAAAAAAATCGCACCGAAATTGATCCTTGAGGCAAACGTGAAATGAAAAAAACACCGAAGAAGACATTGTCGACCGGTAAAAAGAACCCAACCGATCGCAAGCTGAAAACCCTCGCGATCCGGGCAATGAAAAACTCCTACTCTCCTTACAGCAAGAAAACGGTCGGCGCTGCGATCCGTCTCAGTAACGGGAAAATCTTTACGGGTTGTAACATCGAAAATTCCTCCTATGGTGGAACCGTCTGTGCAGAGCGGGTGGCTGTCTGGAAAGCCGCCAGTGAATGCGGCGGTAACATTCAAATCACCGATGTCTATGTCGCCACCGAGGCTTCTCCACCTTGGTCCCCTTGCGGACTTTGCCGACAGGTGATCAATGAATTCGTTGCCAAGCATTGTGACATTGTCCTGGTGAACCCGAAGGGTGATGAAAAACATTTTACCCATCGCGATTTGTTGCCGGAATCGTTTGATCGCTCCACCCTCGAAAAATCCTAATCCTACGAATCAATCGCTTTCGCTTTCAGCGACTTCCTCTTCCTCTTCCGATTCGGTCGTACCAAGCTTAATCTGGCATACCCAACCTTCGTCGAGCGGATCCTCCATGAGGAGGTCAAAATTATCATTCAGCTCGTCATTCACCGCCACCACCACACCATCTACCGGCGAAATGATCTCGAAGGAATTACGGGTACCGGAGACTTCGGCAAGAACATCATCCTGGTTCAACTCGTCGCCATCGGTCGGCAAGGTGATACCATCCACCTCACCGATGTCTTCGAATGCTTTTTCCGTCAAACCGAGTGTGATCACTTTGCCCTTTTTGCGATACCAGATCCTGCCGTCATCGTATTCCGTCATTTTGCTTCTCTCTTTTGTGCGATGAATACCGCATCCAGCTTCGGATGCCTCAACTCGATCCAATGGGATAGGTTGCTCATGAAATAATGTACCGTAAAATCTCCGCTCCGCCACTCCTGCTTCACTTTTTTCGGAAGACTCAAGGTCACCTTCCACGTCAGCGGCCTTACCGAGGCATCGACCATCACCAGACTCGCTTCCACCGCTACCGGATTTCCCGAAGAGATCAGTTGGCCCTTCCAATTGCCTGCCCAATCCTTTTCCGA
The DNA here is from genome assembly GCA_040379745.1 of Bdellovibrionales bacterium. GTDB lineage: Bacteria > Bdellovibrionota > UBA1018 > UBA1018 > CAIMNF01 > CAIMNF01. The sequence continues at coordinate 3,314 of JBEIKL010000069.1, forward strand.
AAGCGGCTTCAAGGCTGCGCTCTTCTGGTTCGATTCACCGGACGGCTGAAATCCCACAGGGATTGGGGTTTCCGCTCGTCGCGGTTTCTGGATTTCCGAATCCTTACGACTTCGATCCATTCCTGCCACCACCCATGGCTTTTTTTCTTCCTTGCGGAACCGCTCCAAACGCTGCCGCACTTTCTCTTTCTGAGAAAAATCGTTGAGTCCCGTTGCCACCGCCATCCGGACATGCGGGTCGGAATCTTTCAGATAGGGTTCGACGAAATCAAAAGACGACTCCCCTTGTGAACGGATCACCGCAGATAGGAGTTTTTTCCGAGTGATCCCATCCGATGAAGTTTCAACTTCGTTTTTCAGAAAATCACCGGTGGCGGCATCGCTGAATCGGGAAAGACCGTCGATCAGAAAAGTCTTCTCGATGTTACTTGAACTTTCCTGATACATCCGGCGAATCACTGGTACCGATTCAGGGCCCAACTCTTTCCAAAAGGACTCCGACGGACCCGGATGGCGCTGACTGATGAAACCACGAATCGAATCGCGGATTTCCGCTTCGGTTCGGGCAGCCAGGGCTTCAATGGAAAAAGTCGAAATCGTCAACAGAATCAGTGCGAGAATATTCATGATTTATCTGACAAACGGGCTCCACTGGATGATGGCGGATGACTGATCGGAAAAGATATTGCCGTCTTCACGCCACTGGCCACTGACTAGACTTCTCTCCTTCGTGGTGTACCACATGACGTGATTGTACTGGCATTCCTTGCTCAATGGACAGTAATACGAAGTCTTTGATCCGGTCTTGAAATAAACGGCATTATTGACCGAAACCGTTGGATAGGTGGACTGGATTTCGGAATTGCAGGCATTGGAACAAGTGCGACTGCCGAATTGCGTGGCCGTATCGACAAAACAGGAATATTGGTTCAGCTCCATGGATGCGCCCACTTGACGGGCGGCACAGGTGGGCGTGTCGGACAATTGGTCCACTCGCTGGGTTTCGCCGCTACTGGCGACTTTTTCGGAGGGGTGATTCAACCCCAGATAGTGACCCAACTCATGGGCAATGGTCGCTCCCATTTCCAGGAAGTCACCTTCCTGAGAGTTACGGGGACAACTGGAAAGCGTACAATTCCCAGAAGGATTCATCGAGGAGAGTAATCCTCCGGTGGCCACATTCGTGCTGAACGCCAAGCCACTGGAATAGGACCCGTTGACCGGGGGCCCGAGAATCGCGCCCGCCAACCCGAGGATGGTGAAATTCGCGCCACTGATCTGGATGTCCTTGACCATGAAGACATTCACCGCGTTGCCCTCTTCCGCAAGCGGAATCCCCTGGGACCCAGACATGAAAAGATCACCCACCTGCGTGTAGTCGATCTGTGAATAATAATCTCCGCCATCCTGATCACGCCATTCGTAGACCTTGACATCACCGATGGAGATGTTCGAAGTGTTCTGGAGAATCCGATTCACTTCACCGAAAAGAAGGTTCAGGTTCTGTGCACCTTTTGGCGTATGGGAATCATCGATATTGGAGTTACCGACCAGAATCACGTTGAGATTAATTGCGCCATTCGAAGTCGGATCATTGCGGGCGATGGTGTCTTTTTTCACGGTGACCCGTACGCGCAGATCGGCACTTCCCGATGCGACCGAAAGATTGCGATCGGACATCAGCACGAATTTCGCAAAGTAACGGCCAGTGGGAAGCTTGTTCAGACCTGCGGGACAGGCCGACCAGGAAGGCGTTCCAACAGCGGAATCACACCGGGGAAAGGAGTTGATCGAAGAGTAACCGAATGGCGGTGTCTGGTGCTGATCCCAATCGTCGCGATTGAAGAAAGTGCTGGGCGACTGGACCGTACAGGCCGAATTCGCATCACAGTAACCGCCGGCACAAGTCCACATACCCTGGGAAGCGCAGGAAGAGGTGACGTTCACGAATTCGGCCAATTGAACCCCGCTGGCATTCACCACCCGAAGTGAAGTGAGCACCGGATAAGCCCCACCCGTATAAGGATAATTGATTACGTCTGCAGAAAGCGTGAGTGATCCGTTACCGTTTCCATTCGAATCATATCCGAAATCGGCTTCTGAATCGAAATCACCGAGATCAACGGTCACTTCCTTGTTGATCCAGTTATCCTGAAAGCGAACCATCCCTGCCCCACGCGTGATCAGAATGCGATTGTCCGTGGTCACAGATCCCTTCTGATTGATCGTTCCCGCATTGGCAATGGCCGGTGTCCATGCACCGGATACAGTGGCCCCGTCATAAAGCTTCGCTGGCGGAACCGGTGTCGGCAATGCCGTTGCCGTATTGCTCAGATCTTCCAGCACACTGCAAGCAGAAGCCAAAACAACCAGTCCCAACGCAAAAATCCTGTTCACGATTCTGATTGATTCCATCCCACCATCCCTGAAAATATTTTATCCCACAAAAGGCTGAAAAGGCATTTTTTGTCCAAGCCACTGATTGAGCTCGGCTTTTATTTCCCCATTACCCAGCTCGACCAGGATGAAGGTCTTACGGACAGGTTCACCGATCGATCTCCAATCGAGATAGACCATCTTCGTCCAGGTTCCACTGTTGAGATATTGACGACCACTTTCATACACCCGGTGCATGGGCAAGTGGGTGTGCCCGAAGATCACGGTATGCACATCCGGAGATTCTCTCAAAACATCCTTCGCTTCCTTCTCCAGATCAAGGAAGAAGGAACCCTCTTGAGAAATCATTTTCAACGTTTGTTTAAAACGGAATCTCCCCTGCATTCTTCCGAAGATCCGAGTCTTCAGGAAATAGAACATCGAAAGAAAGAGGTAGCGGAATGTGAAAACGGGATCAAAAACAAGACCTGCGATGGCAAAAACCTTGATTGGACGGATCTTGTCCAGACTCGCCCGCTCCCACTTCAGACGATTGATGATTTTGAGGATGTAAATGCTTCCCCAAGGAATATTCAGGAGCTTCGTTCCATTCGGATGATCCAAAAAGGGCTTCTCGAAATCCAACTGATTGCTTGCCTCGAACTGATTTCCATGACGGATCTCGAGGCCACCCGCATACTTCAGTCGATCGGTTTCCACTACGATCTTCACACTCTCACTGGGAAAATTCCCTTCGGGGTCCCAACGTCTGACGATCCGCTCGCGGACTCCGGCAAAAAGCAATTCTGCATCATGATTGCCCACGAGATACGTGATTTTCTTTCCAGGTTTAGATGCGAAACCCCGGAGCGCGTCCATGACCTTGGAGTGACCTTTGAAAATGGCCTCGAGTTTGACCAAGGCGATATCCTCGGTAATCCCCTCTTCAAACTCGCCCAGGTAGGGAACATTTAAGAAATCAAAATAATCGCCATTGATGACCAGCTCGACCTCAACCGGCCCGTCCGGCCCGGTTCCATAGGGTCCGGTTGAAAAATACTCAAAAAATTCGACCATTTCCGAATCGAAAAAGAAATCCTCGTGCGGATTGTATTTACCCTCGAAATAGCGTCCTGCGGAAAGATGGCAGTCACTGATGACTACCTTGTATTGTTTGCCCACCTAAATATGAGTTTAGATTGACTTTTCATTCAAATATAGTGTAAAGTGCCGGCCATGGCTGACAAATCTAAGAAATGGGCTGACAACGTAGCGGGTAAATTCTTTGTCGATGATCAATGCATTGACTGTGATGCATGTCGCTCCGAAGCGCCTGACAATTTCACCCGTAATGACGAACACGGTTATTCTTTCGTCTACAAACAGCCTACCACACCGGAAGAAGAGGCACGCTGCCAAGCCGCTCTCGAAGCCTGTCCGGTAGAAGCCATCGGCAAGTAATCATCAATAACCGAAGCGTTTGAGATACTCATCCACCGTGGCTGGAGGATTTTTCTTCTGGTCATCAGCGGCATGGATTTCCGTTTTCTGTTCCACCACTGAATCATCCGATACGATCACACGCGCGGAAACCGTCGCATCCGAGGAAACTTCACGGGTCAAATCCAGAAAACTCATCATCTGTCCGCGAATGGTTCTCAGTTCTTTTTCATACTGAGTGACTTTCGCCGAAAGCTCTTTGCGATCCTCAGAAACCGAAGCCAACTCTCCAGTCAGTCTCACAATTTGCTGCTTCAAGACGGTCTGTTGTTCGGTATTCCGCAATTCCGCATCGGAAACGGTTTTTGCCAGGCGCGACTGATGATCGGCTTCCTGTTTTTTCATTTCGCGACGAACAACCTCGATCGCGGCGTGCGCTTCCCGAAGCTGCTGCGCCAGCACTTCGTTCGACGACTTCAATTCCTGCATGTCATTGGTATAAACTTCGAAGTGCCGATGATAATCCGCCTCACTTTTTTCAAGTGCAGACCTCAATGTCGAAACTTCCTTTTCAAGTTCTGATCTTTCAGCCTGGGATTGTTTCTTGAATTCCTCAATCTCCATGAACATGGAATCCAATTCGATCGAAACCTCGGCTCGACGGTCGTTCCAAGTTTTCAATGCGTTTCGGGCTTCTTCCAGCTTGCTTTGGATCAAATGGTATTTTTTGTGGTCCATACCCTTTTATTCTGGTTCATCGCTCGCAAAAACCCAATCGGAATCTTTTGCCCACTATCGCCGACAAGCCGATTCCCTTAGCATGGAATGATGAACCATTGGCGCACCCTGATCATCGCTCTGATCTCACTTCCACTCTCACAGCCCGCACAGGCCCTCTTTCTGGAAATCGAACCGATCCTGACGGTCAATGCGGCAGCGCCCTTGCAACAACTGAACGGAACCATCCTCTCGTGGACCAGTAAAACCGGAATCAGCGGAGGAGTCCTCTTTTCCGCTGGCTTTGAAGAGGCTCATCTCACCTTGGAAACCGGCGTGATCCAACTGAAAGAGTCATCGGAACGAATCACGCCCTCATCGATCCTGACCCGTGAAAACACCCGCCTTCAAATCCCACTGGTGCTACGCTATCAATTCGATGACCGCTTCGGGATCGGTGTGGGTGCCTACACTTCCTTTTCAAATGGTTCGGTCCTGACCACCACCTCCACTCAGTCCACCTCACTGGAGAGTCATGTTTCAGCGGGAATCCAAGAACGTGACATGGGACTTCTGATTTGTGCACGGGCTTCGATTCCGATCGTCTCCGATTTGCGTTTTGTGATCGATGGTCGTTATCAGCACGGGTTATCGAACCTGGCAATGATTCCACCGGGAGCTGCCGGCGACTATCACAACACCCGTTCCATGCAGGCTTTTCTTGGGTTGAGCTGGATGATTCAGATCTGAATCTCACGCCAGTCACGCACGGTAACCAATGCGCGCGGATCGGCGGGCATTTCCGGATGAGAGTGCAAAATCTGAACAAACGGAAACCCGGCACGATGAGCGGCTTCCATTCCAGCCAGAGAATCCTCAAAAACCAGGACATCGGCAGGCAACCATTGTTGTGAATTTCCACCCTCAAGACTCTGCTTCACCTTTTCAAAAGCACTGAGAAACGGTTCGGGATGCGGCTTGCTTTCCGAATAATCCTCAGCCGTCCAGATGAAATCAAAGAGATGGGTATTGCCCTCGGCACCCAGAATGATCTCGACCTCATCCTTGGAAGATCCCGTGACGATTCCCATGGAGAGGGAACTGCTACGGAGTTCCTTGAGTTTTTCATGAACTCCCGGAATCCACTCCACTCCGAGATTCAGTTTTTCACGATAACGTTTCTTCAGTTCGGATTCCAACATCGCCGCATCGACACCAACAAAATGATTCAGGACCATTTCACGGATCGCGGATTGCCAGGTTCTTCCGATAATGGATTGGGAAACTTTTTTCAGGGATTGGACTTGCGAAACCAGGTTTTTCTCGAGACTATATTCCTCAATTACGGACATTGCCAACTTCTCGGTATCCACCAAGGTACCATCGAAATCCAACAAAAGGATCTTGTCTTTCACATTGATCTTGCCCACGTATCTTGCCGCTCCCTCTCCATCATCTTAGATGCCCTTTCCAATAAATGCAAAAAAACAGGCATATTTTGGTAATTTTTATTTTTTCACTTGCCGAGAAAAAAAATCATCCTTAAAACTGTTAAACATAAGGAGACAACAATGGCTAAAAAAGCTGCTAAAAAGAAATATTCTTTCATCAACGAACTTTACGAAGGCGTCATGAACATCGCTGAAGTAAGCAAGAACGGTTCCATCAAACTGAAACGTTCAGAACTGAAGGATCTCATCGAAACCACTTTCACCAAAGGCGCGAAACTCGCTGCAGGTGGTGAGCGCGTTCGCTTCCCGGTAATCGGTGCGATCGTTCGCCGTGAAGTAAAAGCCCGCAAAGCAGGCAAAGGCGTTAACCCTTTCACTGGTGAA
>JBEIKL010000070.1:0-9528 GCA_040379745.1 Bdellovibrionales bacterium
AAAGGCGAAATGGGCATGATCAACGTCAACGGACGTTCTTTGGAAGCTTACTTCCCACGTCCAGCACTCCAAAAGATCGCAATGCAGTCTTTGGACCTGACCAATAACAACGGTCAATTCGATATTTACGTGAACGTAGCTGGTGGCGGTATCTCCGCTCAGGCTTCTGCAATCCGCCACGGTGTTGCTAAAGCGTTGAACGAAATGGACAAGGCAATGCGCCCTGTTCTCAAGAAAGCCGGATTCCTGACTCGCGACTCCCGTAAGGTTGAGCGTAAGAAGTACGGTCTTTCCGGTGCTCGTAAGAGATTCCAATTCTCTAAACGTTAATCCCCGTCCCGGACCGAAGGGTTCGACCGACAGGAATTTGACGGTACAGATTCAAAAATGGGCTCAAGGCAAATTGCCTTGGGCCTTTTTTTATTGCGGTAACCCGCTAGATTCATGGCATAATTTTTACATAAGGAACGGAATCTCTATGAAAAATATGACTCGAAATTGCTTCTTGTTGTCAGTACTGCTGATGTCGGCTCAAATCGCCCAAGCAGGTACCATTGCATCAGTGAACGGAAAAGTGATCTCGGACGAAGATCTTCAGGCTGTAGTAGCCAATATGTCTGAATCCCAGAAAAGCATGATCCTCAAAGAAGGACCACAGCGTCAGCAGGTGATTGAAAGCTTGATTGGCCAGGAACTCGTATATCAGGATGCTCAGGCAAAGAAGATCGACTCTTCCAAGGAATACATCAAAGCCCTGAACGCATTCAAAAAACAGGCGATGGTGGAAATCCTCATTCAAAAACAGCTTTTGCCGAAAGTCACGCCTCAGGCGCTGAAGGATTACTTTGGTAAAAACAAACTCAAATATTCCACAGATCAAGTCCACGCCCTGCACATTCTGCTTTCCACAGAGCAGGAAGCAAATGCTGTACTGGCTGAAGTGAAAAAATCCGGCGCGGATTTCCAGAAAATCGCCGAAGCGAAGTCCAAGGATCCATCCGCGAAAAACAATCGCGGTGATCTCGGGTTTTTCACTCGTGAAAACCTCGATCCTGCATTCGTGACCGCGGCGTTCTCCACCAAGGTTGGAGAAATCACCGGTCCGGTTAAATCCGGATTCGGCTATCACGTGATCAAGGTACTGGATCGCAAGCTTGGAAAGTCTCCGGAACTTCCGGAAGTCGAGCAGAAAGTTCGCATGGATTTCCAGCGTGAACTCCTTCAAAACTACGTTGCCAGCTTGAAATCCAAAGCGAAGATCAAATAATATTCCTGTTCAGGAAAACACAAAAGCCCCGAAGGATCTTCCTTCGGGGCTTTTTGTTTTTCTGTGGTCTGTCGATCGAGTTCGCCGCCTAGTCGTTGTAGTCCTTTGCGATGATGCCGTATTTTTCGAGTTTCCGGAGCAAGGTCTTCTTCGGAATATTGGCGTGGATCGCGGTCTGGTTGATCTTGCCTTTGAATACTTTCAAGGCCTCAATCAGGAATTGTTTTTCAAATTCCTCCTTGCTCGCTTGGAAGTCGAATTTCTGAACGGACATCTGGAAGCTCATTGCGCTTCCGCCTTCGGGCAGAATCAGGACGTCTTGGTCGTCGGTATCCTCATCGCCTGCTGAGATTGAACCCGTTCGAAGAATTGCGCCTGAGACCGGATTCGTGTTGGAGAGTCCTTCGGCCAGGTTCCGGATTTTTTCGGGAAGTGAATCGATGGTGATCTGATCGCCCATTTCCAGAACGAATGCATGTTCCATTACGTTTTCCAACTCGCGGATGTTGCCGGGCCAACGATGGGATTTGATCAATGCAAGCGCATCGTCGCTTACGCCACGGATCTTCTTCTGGTAACGCTGGTTGAATTTGTCGGTGAAATAACGGGCAAGCGATTCGATATCGTTCTTGCGGTCACGCAGGGGAGGAAGTTTCACCGGCAACACATTGAGGCGGTAGAACAGGTCTTCGCGGAAACTTCCGTCCTTGATCATTTCCTCGAGGTTGCGGTTCGTTGCCGCCACGATACGAACGTTCATTTCAATTTCACGGTTCGATCCGACCGGGGTGAACTTCTTCTCCTGGAGAACGCGCAGGAGTTTCACCTGCATGGAAGGCGGAATCTCGCCGATCTCGTCCAAGAACAGTGTGCCACCTTCGGCGTATTGGAATTTTCCGATCTTGCGCGAATCCGCACCGGTGAACGCGCCTTTTTCGTGGCCGAAGAATTCGCTCTCCATCAGGGATTCCGGAATCGCCGAACAGTTGATGGCGACAAAGCGATTGTCCTTGCGAGGACCGTTGTAATGCAGGGATTGAGCGACCAGTTCCTTGCCGGTTCCGCTTTCACCGCGGATCAACACCGCAGTGTCTACGCGAGCCAGACGGTCGATCACGCTGAAGATCTTCTTCATCTCGTTGCTCTGGCCGACGAACTCGTTCCCACCGGGGAGATTGAATTCGGGAGCCGAGTAAGAAATCGATTTGACCATGTTCTGGCTCTTGAACGCCTGATCGATCATGTAAACCAGATTGTCGGATTTCACCGGCTTTTCGAGATAGTTGTAAGCACCGAGGCGGGTTGCTTCGATCGCATCGCGGATGTTCGAATACGCGGTGAGGATGATGACCATGATCGACGGATCATGTGCCTTGATCTCCTTCAGCGCTTCGATACCGCTCATGCGGGGCATGTTCACATCCATCAGGACGAGGTCGAAGGATTTGGCACGGACGCGGTTCACCGCTTCTTCTCCGTCTGCCGCCTGTTCGACCAGATATTGCCCTTCCGCCAGGGCGGAAGATACGGTCATTCTCAGTGCTGCATCGTCATCGACTACGAGGATTTTACGCATGGTTTTGCTCCTTGGTTGAAAGGGTTTGATTTGAATTCGTGAAAGGCGCGATCTTCAGTCCCGCTTGGTTCAGCATGGACTCGGACAGATCGATTGGAAGAAGAATGCTGAACGTGGTGCCCACGCCCGGCTTGCTGGTCACCGAGATGCTTCCGCGGTGGGCTTCAATGAAATAACGGGAAAGGTAGAGTCCCAGCCCGGAACCCTTTGTTTTCTGCGTGGCCTCGTTTTTCAGGCGATGGAAACGCGAGAACAGGTGCGGGATCTCTTCTGCGGCGATGCCGACACCTTCGTCAATCACGCTGATCTCGACGCGCTCGTTGATTTCCCGGGTGCGGATGGTGACTGTGGTTTCCTCGGCGGAATACTTGATGGCATTGTCGATGAGATTGCTGAGAACCTTGGAAATCAGTTCCGGGTCGAGTTTGATCGGAAACTGGGGTTCGAAGTCAGTCACGATGCGGATGCGTTTCATCTGCGAAACGAATCGCAATTTCTGAATCACCTGTTCCAACAGCTGATTGATGTCTTTTGACTGCAATTGCACGTTGATCCCATGGGTATCGATCCGGCTCAATTCAAGGATCGAACTCACGAACTGGTTCAATTCCTGGTTGGCAAGATAGATGTTGTTCATCAGCTCGACGTCTTTCGGTGCCAGTCGGTCTGCAAGTGATCGTTGAAGAGACTCGGTTAGGCCCTGGATTTTGGCAATCGGCGTCTTCAAGTCGTGGGTCACGAGCTGGAGGAAGTTGCGTTTCATTTCCTCGACCTCGATCAGCATTCGGTTTTCCTTTTCGAGCGCAAAACGACGACGGTGTTCTGAATAGAGTCGTACCGGAATGACCAGATAGAAACTGAGTGTGAGGGAGACCAGAGGTGCACCCAGTGGAATCCAAAGTGAACCGATCACCGGAATCGGAAGGAAGAACACCAAGGTGACCGCAAAGGTTCCGATCAGGGAATAAAGGGAGAGCAGGATCAGGCGGCTTGGTCGCACGCGGAACGAGGCCATGATGATCAGAAGGGAAAGAATGAATGAAATCACCGCGAGGTACGGGAAACCCAATTGACGGATTCCCTGGCCATTCAGGATCGCATCGAGGATGTTTGCATGAATGAGGATGCGAGGAACCAGCTGCGAGTTTTCGTCACTGTGGATGATGGTAAAGTCGGCGGGATTGGAGCGTGCGAGTGAACCGACGAGAATGATTTTTCCTTCCAGTTCGCCTTGGGGAATGCGCCCTTCGATCAGGTCGATGAAGGAGTAGCGTTCGTAAGGGAAAGTCTCATCGTTGCTGTCATAGCCCTTGCCGTTGCGGGAATGGAAAGGAATCAGGAAGTAGTTCGCTTCCGCATCGGTGGAAGCGTAAGTTCCGGGTGGTGTGGATATCGCATCATTCGGGAAAATCAAGCGGGCCATCGCGAGTTCGAACGAATCCTGGCCGTTCAGGGAAACCAGTGCCCTTCGGGTGGCTTTGTCTTTTCCGAAAATCGTTCCATCCCGGTGAATCAGGGCGACTGCGCGAGGCAAGCCAAGGAAGGGCGAAGGAGGAATCACTTCGCCGTTCACATCGAAGGGAATGCCCAGAACGAACGGTGTTCCCTGAGCATTCATTTTTGTGGCCGATCGGTAGAGTTCGTCGGCAATGCTGCTATCGAATCCGTTCTGATCGATGCGTTTGATCTTGTTGAGGTCGGCAAGGTAACCGACCGCCTTTACACCGTGGTCTTGAAGCTTTTCCAGTGCTCGGACGTGATACGAAAAGGGAAGCGGATTGAGTTCGTTCAACTGATCGATGGTCTGATCGTCGATCGTGATCAGGGCGATGCGGGAATCGGCCTTGTGTTTCATGCCCAATTGCTGGCGAAGATCGTAAAGTGGGGCTTCGATGAAATCGAGCGGAATCGAAAGAACGGAAACCGTCACCACGACTGCAAGCAGAAGTTGCAGGAGGAGGATCTGGAGATTCGATTTAGACTTCATCTGGTTCATCATTTTTTACCCTGATTTCAGGGAGTATCACATGGTATCAAAATGTCACCACATGTGTAAAGCGCAAAAGTCAGGTATTTGTATTAAACATGTTTAGTTTAAAAATATATTGAAACATTGATAAACTATGTTAGTTTACTCGCCATGATTCTGCTGCTTGCCCTTTTTCCCATGCTTGCTTCGTTCGCCGGACAGCCTGCCGGTTATCTGAAGGATTTCGATTACCAGGTGACGAATTACGATTCGTGGTCCGATGCTTATGCCTTGGAAAAACTGATGTCGGTTGAAACCCGTGACCGTTCGATCTGCTCGAATCGCGCCCACTTCTGGGCCAACGATCTGGCCCGTTTCCGGAATATCAAGGTGGGAAAAGTGTTCCTTCATTTCACCGATCAGACGGAATCAAAAACCAACACCTGGTCCTATCACGTCGCCCCCTACGTGATGGTGAAGGGCAAGGAAATGGTGATGGATCCGGTATTTTATGTTTTTGGAGGAATGCCGGTAACCCTGGATGTCTGGCTGAAGCATTTCGCAAGGACACAGAATTGTCTTGAGCTTGATCCGATGAACAATCCGGAACACCTTGCGCTCGAGAAAAACAACCTGGCGGACGACTCCATGACTCCGTTGGAATACAAAGGTGGCGTAAGGCTTTATCCTTCTAAATTGGCAAAGTGCTACATTCGTAAAGTGCCGATGTATTATCAGAACCCGGCCGATGTATATGGCGTTGATCTCTTCCACAGCGGCAAGACGGAATATGCTTCGTTCGAGCGCTGGTACTTCGATCAGAACTCGGTTCAGGATGCTTGTCAGCAAGCCATGAGCATGAAGTTCAAGCTCAAGCACAGTTGCATGGATTATCTCCGCTGATCAGTGATTCCCCGCTCCAGCGGGATTGAATTCATTTTGCCTTCAATCGTACTTTCCGAAGGTGTGGCAATCCCATGTGATCGAATGCAAGGCCGCTGATTCGCGGTTTGCTCAGGTACCCCATCCGCTCGAAAAACAACGGTTGAACCACTGCTTCTTCCTTGGAAACGAGTTCGAGCGCATAACCGATATTGTTGGCGATGACCGCATCGTCAAAACCGTTGATCGTGGTCCGGGTTTTGTTGTTCTTCAGGAATGCCTTGCTGTAAGGAAGCAGAAAGTCGCGCGCCTCAGGTACTTTTGCCGTCCAGGTCAGGAGAATCATCGAGTAATCGCCTAGATTTCCGTAGGTCTCGAATTCCTTCGTGTTCAGGGCGACGGAAGAAACCGGAAGTTTCAGGTTCTTTCCGATTTGGGATGCGATCCCTTCCCCCATTTTTTTGGAAGATTCACTCATGGAAGTGATCAGTTCGACCTTCATGGTTGGATTGACCACAATTCCCGATGTTTCGAGAAATGTCTTTGCCTGTTCCGGCTGGAACGGGAACGCGGTGGGTTCGGTCTGTTTCAGCAGTGATTCGGGAACCAGCGAAGTCGCCGGTTTCATTTTCAATCCCGAATCAACCAGCAGTTTTTTCGTATCGACCGAGGCCAGAATGGCTTTCCTGAACTTGCGGTTGCTCAACGGGAACTTACCCGCATTGAAAACCAATGCATGATGGCGAAGCAACGGAATTTCCTTGAACTCACGATCCTTGAAGTGTTTCTCCTCGTTCACTTCGTGAATGAACGGATAGGTGTTCTTGCGGTAACGATCCAGAATCAGTTCCCGATCCGTAGTGAAGTCGATTTCCACACGGTCGACGTTTCCATCCGGTGTATGATGCGGATTGCGTTTCAGGATGGCCTGCTTTCCTCCGGTTGCGCTGTCATAAACGAATGGGCCGGTCGAAACCAGAGTGCCCGGTTGCCACCAGTTATTGCCGAATTTTCCGATCAGGTCCTTTCTGACGGGAAAGAACGGCCAGAAGCCCGTTTTGATTTCCCATTGTTTTTGCGGATTACTGAGCGTGATCACCAGGGTGAGTGGATCGGCTTCGTGAATGCCGACTTCGTCGAACTGCGCGAGTTTCTTCTCATGGTATTCCCGAGCGTTCACAATATCGTAGAAATAGTGGTAGTAGATCGACGAGGATTGGGGTGAAAGCACCCGTTGCCAAGCTTCGACAAAGTCCTTTGCGAATACCGCTCTGCCATCGGACCACTTCGCATCCTTTCGGATTCGGAAGGTGTAGGTTTTCAGATCCTTGGATTTGGTCACCGATTCTGCCAGAGCGGGGATCGGTTTTGCCGAGGACGGATCAACGGTGAAGAGGCCTTCCTGGAGATTCACCACCATCGCAGCATTGCTCATGGTCAGCGCTCCGGTCCAATCGAGGGTCACGACCGGAGTGGAAAGGTGCATTCTCAGCGTTTCGGCCGAAACGGGAAGAGTGAACAGGAACAACAGGGGAAGCAGGGTTCTCATGCTTCTATTTTACGGCATCTGCGGATTCTTTGGGATAATCTTTCTCGCAGGTTGATTTCGTCGGTTCCCTGCCACTGATCACCTTCTCTTCGACCACCTGCGATTCGGGGCAATCGGAAGTCGCTTTTTGTCCCGTGAATTGATCCAGACGCATGTCCATCAGGTTTTCGCTCTCCTCGAATGGAATCGCCGGTTCATATTGAAGAATCCGATTCATCATGCGGATCCAGATGGGAAGTGCGGTACTTGCGCCGGTCAGTTTTGTCTTGAACACGCCTTGGTCGAAGCCGGTCCAAACCACAGCCGTCAGTTGCGGCGTGTAACCGACGAACCATGCATCCCGATAATCATTCGTCGTTCCTGTTTTTCCGGCAGAGGGTCTCGAGAATCCCATCGCGTTGGCCGCGCCCGTCGCAGTTCCCTCGGTGAACACATTCTGAAGCATCAGGGTCATCATGTCCGCGATACCCGCATCAATGCGTTGTTTGGAGGCCGGTTCATGTGAATAGAATTCCGAGCCATCGGGATTCAGGATGGATCGAACCACCGAAAGCTCCGCTGATTTTCCTCGATTTGCGAATGTCGCATAAACCGTCAGTAACTCGAGAGGACTGAGTTCCACGCTTCCCAGACTGATCGACGGAACAGCGGGAACCGGTGATTTCACTCCCAGAGTCTTGGCAGTATCGACGATTTCCTCGAGCCCTACTTTTTTCGCCAATCGTGCCGCCGAAGTGTTGATGGATTTCGCCAGCGCTTTTTTCATCGGAATCCAGCCAAGGAATTCGGGATCGTAATTCGACGGGCGCCACACCGGTTGCTTCGGATCATATTTCCAGCTCCACTTGCGATCCAGGAGAGGGTAAGCCGGTGTGAACACGTTTCCATCCTCGTCGCGGATTTTTCTGAGTGCACTGGCATAAAGAACCGGTTTGAACGTCGATCCCGCCTGGCGTTTCATGTTCAAGATGCGGTTGAAGTTGCTTTCGGCATAATTCTTTCCTCCGATCAACGCACGGATCTCGCCGTTGTGATGGTCGACGATCGCAATCGCACCTTGAAGTGCCGCTGTTTGTGCCGGAGCAGCGGGGATCGATTGCTGAAGAGTCTCTTGTGCCACCTGATTCATCTCGAGATCCAGTGTCGTATAAACCTGGAATCCCAATTCCGGAATCTCCTCTTCTTCGAATTGTGAATTCAGGATGCGATTGATTTCGGCTTTCACAAAATCCACGAAGTAAGGTGCCCGGTTCCCTGCCGGTGGGGGTGGAGAAAGGCGGATTGGCTGGTGCAAAGCAAGCCGGTATTCCGGCTCGTTGATTTTTCCGGTTTCGAGCATGCGTTCGAGCACATAGCGTTGGCGTGTTTTTGCCCGTTCAAAGTGACGATAAGGAGAGTAAAACGCCGGACCCTTGATCAATCCCGCCATGAGCGCGATTTCGCCCATGTTCAGTTCGTTCACGTTTTTGCCGAAGAAGTATTTCGCACCTTCTGAAAATCCACGGATTTCATATGCACCGACCTGTCCGAGAAAAACCTCGTTGAGGTACCGCTCGAAAATCTGTTGCTTGGAATACTTGAATTCGATGACCGGTGCGAGAAACAGTTCATTCACTTTCATGAACAGGTTCCGGTTCTTCCGCTCCATCAGGTTCTTCACCAGTTGCTGGGTGATGGTGCTACCGCCCTGGGAAAACGACAGTGTTTTGAGATTCACCCAGAGGGCACGGGCGAATCCTCGCGGATCGATTCCGAAGTGTTCGTAAAAATGCTGGTCTTCGGCCGCAACGATGGCATCGGGAATCCCTTTCGGAAATTCACTGAACTTCAATACCTCGCGGATTTGCGATTTATCGGCGGTGAGTGCAGCCACGAACTCAGGTTCAAGATAGAAGTCATTCACGTTGCCATCATCAGTGACGATGGATTCAAGAGTCGCATTTCCCTTGGGTCCGTCGAATTGCAAATTGATCTTCTTGTCTTTCAGTTTTGCGGTCACATGGTCTTCCGGTATCAGGTGTTCCGGATAGTTCGGCGAATGGAGTGTGAAGGATAGGTTATTTTCCTGGTATTGGATTTTATAACCCAAGGACTTGAGTTTGCGTTCGATCGGTTGGCGTGCCTGACCGGGTGCGATGCGAGTGACGTTCGAATAAATCCGTGTCGGAATGAACTCGGCAGGCGCATCGATGGGAAGCCGAACGCGTTCGCACAGTGCGGTGAACGGATGTTGCGCGGTGGACATCTCTGGCTAGATCTTTGTTCGAAGGTCAGCGATGAGCCGG
>JBEIKL010000071.1:0-9427 GCA_040379745.1 Bdellovibrionales bacterium
AGGAAATCACAGCCGAACCCACGGTGGTTTTAGCCGCTACATTGACCACACCTTTACCGACGAATTTGGCACCTTTGAACGCACCCTTGAGCAATTTACCGGCACCTTGAATTGCCTTACCACCAACCCAGATCAGGATCACGTTTTTGATGATGTCCTTACCCAATACACCGACCATCTGACAGATGACGCTGATGCGTTTTCCACATCCCGCGCATTTCCACATTTCGGAATACATCGGTGCATCCAGGCCAACCACATTCTCCATGATCCAGCTGAATCCGTTCGCGATCTTGGCCATGAATCCTTCATTCGCTTTTTTCGGATTCTTCTGCGCTTCCTTGATTTCCTTGTCACTCATGCCGGAATACATTTTTCCGGAATCGGTCGCGTGTTTCTCGGTTTTCTTGTTGCTGCTGAACAAACCAGCAACCCAACTGCCAGCCGCCTTGATGCCTTCCCAAGCGGATTTCAGCATTGATCCCAGGGAAGTGAACAGGGACTTGATCACGTCAGTAAGGCAACCGAGATAACTCTGTCCGCCCTTGTCGACATTACAGCTCTTGTCGGATTTCACGAACAATCCACCGATGGTCGAACCAAGGGTCTTCTTGACCGAACCCTTCAACTCACAGCCGAAGCTGCACTGGGGATTCTTGTTTCTTTCCGATTCAACTTTCTTCTTCTCGTTTGCGGAACACACTCCACCTTCCGGAATGACATTTCCGGCAGCCGTCGCATTGTTCACACCACAATCCGGGCAATCTTCGTTCTTCAGGCCTTTCTTTTGCTGAGCCTTGTACTCCTTCAGCATTTCGTTGACCTTTTTCAACTGGCGACCGTGATTCTCGATCCTGGCCTTACAGTCGATCGATGATTTCTCATCGTCGTTCTGGATGCCGGAAACGGTGGTCTGATTCACGTAAGTGATTTTTCCGTTATCATCCATTTTCGCGCAACCATGCTTGCCGAAAATCGCTTCGCTTTCTTTTTTGACCTCGGCGATGAATTTTTCGGGAGAAGTCACTTCGGTGGCTTTGTCCTTTTGATCAGCCATGGCCCGGACCGGATAGGTTCCGACGACGAGTTCGGCGATCAGGATCAATGAGATTGCTTTGGTGAAGATTGTGTTCATGAGTTCCATCCTTGGATACTGTTGTTCAATTCCAATCAATTCTGTGCTGCGATCGAGGCGATCGTACGATTCACTTCCTCAATGTGTTCTTTTTCCAGATCAAGCGGGATCAAGGCTTTAATGTAGTAGAGTTCCTTGGACTTGGTGGAAACATAGTACGCACGATCAAGAAATTCCCCGTGAGGATCTGAATACTTCACGCCGATCGAACAAACGGTAGTGCCATCTTTCACGACTTCCTGAAAAGGCTCATAAGAAATCGACTCGCCT
This sequence comes from Bdellovibrionales bacterium, assembly GCA_040379745.1. Taxonomy (GTDB): domain Bacteria; phylum Bdellovibrionota; class UBA1018; order UBA1018; family CAIMNF01; genus CAIMNF01. The sequence continues at coordinate 1,406 of JBEIKL010000071.1, forward strand.
TCGACTTCCTCGAGATACTCTTCCTTCTGGGAATAGAACTCGTCCGGATCTTTTTTGATTTTCTGGAGATTGTCTTCCGGGTCCTTGATGCCGTAAGGAATCACTTGGATCACGGTACGCATGTCTTGAGCGCCTTTTTTGGAAAGAAGCACCAAAGGACTATTCAGGACGTCCACCATCGGTTCCCAGCCGTTCGGAACCAAGGCTTTTACGGTCTGTTTGCCGTCTTCGACTTTGAATTCCTGGACCGCACCTTTTCCGGTGGTCAATTCCTTAGCCGCATATGACGGAATCGCAATGAAGTTGATGACAAGTGCTGCAATGAAAACCGATCGATTCATAACCTGGGCATCCTTTCCCTGTGGATTGAAAATCCTCAATTAAAAGTATGCGGGATGAATCCCAGCGTTGACAAAAATTTTTTAACAAATCTGATTTATTTTTGCGTCAAAAGCATGGCATGCGGCACGAGTGCACGAATTAGCGACAAGCGAATGACGAAAAGCTCAAATCACTTGCTACAATTCAACACAAAGACCGAACCGCGGTAAGCGAGGTTCGCACTCTTCTGCCCTGGCAAAACCTGCAGCATGGCCGCGTTCAGGATTGCCCCTCAAAGCTCTTTCACGTATTCAGTGACACAAATGCCATCTTTGGCGGTTTCGACTATATAGAACTGTTGTGCACCGATGGTGGTCTTGTAGAGGATCCCCTGTTCAGGATCAAGTGATACCGTTACTGCCGAATTCAATTCCGCCTTGCTTGCCCCATTCGCTTTAGCATGCAGCTTTGCCTGCGCTTCCGCATCGAGCGCACAATACATGCCCGCGCCATTAGGATTGGTTCTTGCCATTGCATTCAGGGAAACCAGGGCCATCGCCCCGATCATGATCGTTTTCATCAGTTCTCTTCCTTTCAGAGTGTTTTCTGGTCCGGGTTTTACCAGACCGAATCCACCATATAAATATATTTTGTGTATAGAGGTTACAATCTGTAGCACGGGGCTGCGACAAGCCAATCAAAGCGAAGCATCATCATGAATGTTCACGCTATGAACCGCACACGCATCATCCATCACCACGGTGACCGTGTAGGTTGCACGATAGATGGATCCATCCACTTTGATGACCGACAGCTTTTCGCTGAAGGTTTTCGTGATTTTGACCTTCATCGTACGCACCAAGGCTGCCCCGGCGATTTCCGAAGATTCATATCCATATTGTTTTGCAAATTGATCCAAGTTCATCTTGGCGACGATCTTTGCCTCTGCCAGACAATTTGCGGGTGCGGCTTCTGCCGAAGCCATGGACAAAAGTGTAAAAAGACCAAATATAACCAAGTTTTTCATCATCTCTCCCTATGAATGGTGATTAAATTTACTGATGCACTCTGGCATTATTTACACAAAAGAACAATAAAAACCTTTGACCAAAAAGCATTAAGCCACTGATTTTAATGACAATTAATTCCATTGAGACCACCTCGTAAATACTGTATCATTTTAGTCATATATGGGGGCTTTGCATTTCAATACTCGATTCATCCTTTCCCTGCTTCTCGTCTCTGTCACGGGATGTTCGCCCATTGTATTTGATCAGCTTAGCAAAGTCGCTCAAGTGGATACCATCGCCCCGAATGCTTCAACGGCACTCACTTGGTCAGAATCCTTGCCTTCTTACGACACCAGCATTACGGCAAGTTGGACACGGTCAACATCAAGCGATTTGGCGAATCAAAAAATCCAATACTACTCTGACCTGAGTTGCCAATCGCCGATGGGTTCAGTGATTGATCTTGGATCAGCATCAGCCAGCACCCACACCTATCTCGGCGAAGCAGGCAAAAATTATTCATTCAAAATCACCAGCATCGACCCATCGGGCAACGAATCGGTTTCGGATTGTTCGGCCGCGAAAATGATCACGCACTCGATCTCGACCGAAAATGGTTTGTCCGTGGGTTACTATCACACGTGTGCGATCATCAACGGCGGTGTTCAGTGTTGGGGAGCGAATTTTGTGGGGCAACTCGGCGATGGCACCACTACCGATCGTCATTCTCCGACACCGGTTTCTGGAATGACTTCTGATGTGCAAGCTGTTTCAGCAGGCCACGATCAAACCTGCGCCATCAAAAATGGTGGCTTATGGTGTTGGGGAGCAAAGCTTGGCTTAGGCACAAACGCAAGCGTTGATAGCCCGGTGCCGGTTTCCGTTCCAGGATTCACCAGCGGTGTACAGGCCGTTTCATCCGGGATTTTTCATGTCTGTGCACTGAAAAACGGGGGCGTGTGGTGCTGGGGCTTAAACTCCCACGGACAACTCGGTAATAACTCCACTACTGACAGCTTGGTACCCGTGCAAGTTTCTGGATTAACGAGTGGCGTGCAAGCCATCAGCGCCGGCGGTTACAGCACCTGTGCGATTGTGGATGGTGCTGCCAAATGCTGGGGAAGAAACGAACTCGGGCAACTCGGCGATGGTACCAACTTGCAAAAACTCGTTCCCACTTCGGTTTCCGGCTTGAATGCTGGCGTGCAATCGCTTTCATTAGGCCAATATCATGGTTGTGCAATCGTGAACGGATCTGCTAAATGCTGGGGAGGAAATTGGCATGGTCAACTGGGTGATGGCACCACCAACCATCGCAATAGTCCAATTCAAGTATCCGGACTCACTAGCGGTATCCAATCCATCATTGCGGGCTATAACCATTCTTGTGTCATCGCGAATGGTTCAGCAAAATGCTGGGGTGCAAACACCAGCACATCCAGCGGAGCTTTGGGGGATGGCACCACCACCTCAAGGTCAGTTCCTGTTCAAGTCGTCGGCCTTACCTCTGGGGTTCAAGCAATTGGTGCCGGTCACCACACTTGTGCACTTGTGAACGGAGGCATTCAGTGCTGGGGTTATAATTTGGCGGGACCACTCGGCAATGGCACTACCACCAACAGTTCAGTCCCACTTCAAGTTCCCGGGATGGTTTCGGGCATTCAATCGGTGATCGTGGGTAGTTCTCATGCGTGCGCCTTGGTCAATGGCGGCGTATTTTGCTGGGGCAACAACGAGTATGGCCAACTGGGTAACAACTCATCCATACAAAGCAACATCCCCACTCCGGTCATAGGTTTAACCAACGGGGTGCTATCCCTTTCCGGCGGAATCAGCCATACCTGTGCAAATGTCAGCGGATCAGCGAAATGCTGGGGACGAAACCAATATGGGCAACTCGGCAACAGCACCACCACAGACAGCGCTGTACCGGTTCAAGTTCAGGGCATCACTTCAGAACTGCAACAAATCGTGGCTGGCGGTTATCAAAGTTGTGCGCTGGTGAATGGCGCGATTCAGTGTTGGGGTTGGAATGCCTACGGCCAACTCGGCAACAACAGCACCATGAACAGTTCGATCCCTGTGAGCACTCAAGTACTGACTTCTGGCGTTCAAAAAATCCATTCCGGCTTACACAACCTTTGTGCAATCGCCAACGGCTCCGCATATTGCTGGGGATTCAATTCCATCTATGGTCAATTGGGAGATGGCACTACGACTAATCGATTGGTCCCCACTCCGGTCACCGGACTCACCAGCGGCGTACAACAAGTAGTTTCCGGATCGTATCAAACTTGCGCACTGATCAACGGCGCGGTGAAGTGCTGGGGAAGAAATACCGAGGGACAATTAGGAAACGGTACCAATACCGATTCCTTTACCCCTATTTCAGTCACCGGATTAGGTTCTGATGTTCAGTCCATTTCTACAGGTAATGCGCACAACTGTGCGCTGATCGATGGCGCCGTGAAATGCTGGGGTCTGAATATGCACTTACAACTCGGTGACCAGACCGCATCCAACCGATCCACGCCGGCCTCAGTGGCTGGTTTGACATCAGGGGTTCAAACACTCAGCTCAGGTGGATCCAGTAACTGTGCATTAGTGAATGGATCGGTTCAGTGCTGGGGTAGCAACGGAAATGGAATACTCGGTAATAATTCAAATGTGAACTCATCCGAACCCGTCCGCGTGCATCTCTTCACCAGTGGCGTGACATCGATCGCGGTTAGCAGATACAACGGATGTGCGATCGTCAACGGTGGCGCTCAATGTTGGGGACAAAATAATTATGGTGCAATTGGAAACAACTCCCTCATTGACAGTTCCGTACCAGTGCAAGTCACTGGCTTAAGCCGTGGGGTGCAACAAATCGCACTCGGCACCTGGCATGCGTGTGCAATTGTAAACGGTGGAGTGTGGTGTTGGGGACGAAACACCTACGGACAACTCGGTAATAACTCTACCACCAATAGTGCTACACCCGTGCAAGTGCAAGGCATCACCAGTGGCGCAACGGCATTATCTCTGGGTGGGCTTCATTCGTGCGCAATCGTAAACGGTGGCGTTCAATGCTGGGGCTTGAATGCAAGCGGACAACTCGGCAATAACTCTACCACCGACAGCAACATTCCAGTGCAAGTCACCGGCCTCACTTCAGGCGTGCAACTGCTTTCACTTGGAAATAATCATTCCTGTTCCATCGTCAATGATGCAGCAAAATGCTGGGGCGTAAATACTAGCTATGCGATTGGTGACGGCACCAACACCAATAAATTGATTCCAACCCAAGTTACCGGTCTAACCGCAGGCGTACAAAAAATCAGCGCCAATTTTTCACATACCTGCGCGTTGGTGAATGGTGGCGTCCAGTGTTGGGGTAAAAATTGGCTAGGCGAATTGGGGGCAGATCCAACTAGCACCACTCAATTATCAGTACCTACTGCGGTTACAGGTCTAACCACTGGTGTACAAGATCTTGTCGGAGGCTACACTCACAACTGCGCTTTAATAAACGGCGGAGTCAAATGCTGGGGATCCAATGAAAATGGCGAACTCGGAAACAACACTACCACAAACAGTTACTCACCTGTTTCTGTGACCGGCCTCACTGCTGATGTACAACAACTCGCCTTGGGCACTGGCGGCTTCACCCGTTGCGCCATGACCAACGGCACGCCAAAATGCTGGGGCCAAAACCATGTCGGGCAACTGGGCAACAACTCAACTGTTCAAAGCAACGTACCAGTGGACTTGCATCCGTGGTACTAATTCTCGAAAGACCTCAGCGATGCGGCACCAGATAGTTTTGTTGTTCGCAGCGATTCCAATACCAACGGGTTTTTGATTTAGACCAATTTGATTTTCCTGCTTGAAGAATCATGCTGTACATAGAGTCATATCCAGCCTGATTGAGTTCAGACTTTCTAGGGTCACTTTCGCTTCCGTACATGATGATCGGCTTCACTTCCTCTGCAAGACTTGCGGTGATGGATCCAGAAAACAAGGCATAATCCAGCCAGGAAGTGGACTGTAGCACCGCTGTTGGGGAACCAACGCGAAAGTCACCCGGTGCAACCATAGCCAAAAAATCCAACATCGTTCCCCAGATGCGATACCAGGACCCGCGATGATCACCATGAAAGCCCGGTCCACGCTCTTCCAGATCACCGCGGATGTCGATCAGCTTGTTAAAGAACGCAATCATCTTCGGTTTTGTGGATGGGTAATCGTGAATCCAAGAGCGATAATAGCGGGCTTCGTTCCGAAGCAACTGGTGGATCGTCAGAATGGATTCAAACAATCGGCCACGATTGATTTCAAGTGACCATTCAAAAAGCTGTAACGGAGTAACAGAAGCATCCGGCGATGCCATGATCCGTTTTTTCAATGCAGGCTCTCTACCCGTGAAATAATCCACATTGGATGAACCGCGGAGATATTTTTGCAAGTCGGGATAGCGCTGGCCGATGTCAGTGAGAGTGAGACGGGCTTGCTTTTGCACCACGAGAAAAAAACAACGTCCCAACCGATCTCCTTGCAACGTGAGGGTTCGATGAATCGGCGTACGATAATGATTTTTGTATTCCAATGGACGGGCGTTCGAATTCTCATTCATGAAATACTATAATATAATCTAAAAAAACGTCGTTTTGTGACAAAGCATTTGGCGGATCTTACCAGACGCTGACAATCAAGTAAAGAGAACGTAATGACATGACATTAGTTGAATTCATGAACTTAGGTTGCAGTGGTGGTGGTTTCACAGACATGAAAGAATAAATTCGTACCCGGCGGAAAAAAACCACCTCCGTGCAACCACAGCACTCATGGTAACCGAACAGAATCAGGATTTAGTCGATCCGTCGATTCTCTGCATGCGGGACTTGAACACGCCGACCTTGAACCCACGCGAAGAACGGTCTTTCAGATTTCCGTTTTCGTGGACGCGTTTTCTCCATGCAGAGAAGCGATTCGGTCTCAGGGACTTACGCATCAGATCGATGGTTTGCGCTTCGTTCAATCCGAATTGCGCTAGAATCGCATCAAAAGGAGTACGATCCTCCCACGCCATTCGGATCACGCGATCCAGATCTTCTTCGGATAGGTCCTGCTTTGGATCAGTTTCAACGGTTTTAGAATTTCTTTCGCCCCTGCAACGCTTGCTGCAATACTTCACTTCATCCCAGACTTTTTCCCACTTTTTACGCCAGGCAAAGCCACGGCTGCAAACCACGCAGATTTTTTCGGGTAAGGGCTTTTTCATAAATCAAAAAATCAAAGCTGGGAAAGGATCAAGAGATTCAATGCAAGCAATGTCAATGATGGAAACATCTTCGCAACCGGGTTCTTCACCTTCAAGTGGGTGACAAACGCAGAGACCATCAATACTGAAATCACCGTAGCGCCCAGCCTCACCAAACCCGAGTCGGAACTCATGATCATGACGACTGAAGTGATTTTGAGAATGCCAACGAGATCACGCAACCAATTCGGGTAAGCAAAGTGTTTGAATTCTTCGACAATGTTCTGGTAACGAATCACCCAGACAAAGAGCACGGAACTGAACACCAATGTCTTAACTACGGAAAACGCTTCTGGACTGAGCAACATAAGGACTCCTTGATCTAGTTTTGTACAGTTTAAAACATTTATAAAAACTGGACAAGGACTTAAACGAGGCAGATACTGAAACCATAGAAACACTAATCGCCCTGATTTCTGCGATTTCTTTCATCATTTACGGACTGTTGTGCATTTTTACGCAGCATATGGTCCAGGAGTTCAAACGCTATCAACTAGAACGATTCAGAATCTTAACCGGATACCTTGAGTTGTTGGGAGGCATAGGCACGATCATAGGACTCCAACATAAACCGCTCTATCTGTTTTCATTGGCTGGGCTCGCAACCTTGATGCTGATGGGAATGATCGTTCGGATCCGACTCAAGGATTCTTTCAGGCAAATGATGCCGGCATTCGTATTGATGAGCATCAATGCCTATCTACTGATCGCTACATTCACCTCATCCCACCCGTAAGAGATTCATTTCAACCCACTCCCCTGCCCCCCACTCACCAATACAAAAAAATCATTTCCGAAGTGCATCGACAAGAAAATCTGAAGATCATTCTTCAGTGCTCCTTTAAAAAAGAATGAAAATATCTAATGAAATATTCGAAAGAAAATACGGTATTTTTCGGTGTTTTTAAGTCGTTATTCATTCAAGAAAATTGAAAATTCCGCCGAATCAATGACATATGAAACCGGAAAAAAACCCAAAGCTTTTGATCATTGATGACGAAAAACTGATCTGTGAAGTCTTAAGCGAGCTGGTAAAAACCATGACCAAGAAACTGGATATCATTTATGCGACTTCAGTCGAGGAAGCGTTGCGAATGATTCCCAAAGCGGACATGATCATCGCCGACATCAAGATGCCCAATCAAAACGCACTGGAAGACGCACTGAAGCGCGTCAGTGGTGATAAGCCAGTGGCAAGAATGTCTGGAAAAACCCACGGCATTGCAAATCACATGATCTCCAAACCCTTCAAAAACGAACAAATCGCTCAAACCATCCAGTTTCTCTACATCTTACACAAGGAAAACAAATCAGCATCCCCCATGGCCGCATGAATTGACGGATTCAACAGGTTCAGTTCAAGAAATGGAAAACCCTTTTGCAAAT
>JBEIKL010000072.1:0-9352 GCA_040379745.1 Bdellovibrionales bacterium
CCAATCCTACGTCGAAAGCCGATTCAAAGGTGATGTCGAATCCGTGGTAGGTGCGCTGGGGTACGCCCAGATCCAACCCGCCAATATCGACTTCATCAACAAGATGTTGCGCAAGTCGATTCACAATTTGCAAAACAGACAAGTGGCATCCACACCCAAGATCAAGGACATGCGCGTCGTGGCGATTCAACACGATATCGCCCGACTTTGGCAGGAATTTTGGAAAGGAACCAAGAATCCACCACGACAGATTTGTTCAGACGACCTGACCTGTTACCGTCAGGCTTTTCTTTCACAGGCCCTCTCCCTGAAGACCGACATGATGACCATGTCGATCAGCAACAGCGGACTCAAGGTAAAATTGGATGAAAACGGGGACTTCCGGATCGAAGGCATGGACAAAGGGGATTCACTGCTTTTACTGGCCGGAAGCTACAATGTAGGGGTTACCAAAACCAATCGACTGGTGTCGAAGTACTGCAGTGGCGCCACCAAACTGAAGGAATGCCTGGACCGGATGAACACCGATGTTCAGAACAAGAAAGATGTACAGTCGATCACGACCTACGTCATGCGTATCCGGGATTGTTCCCAACAGTTCTCAGCCGAACAATTGGATTTTAATACTGACCTGAGATGGACTGAGGATCAGAGAACCGAGAAACACAATCAACAACGTGACCGCGTAGCCCAGTGCCTGCTGAATCCATGCCCGTACTCGAATTCAGCATTGAATCGGAAGACGGCTTCGGAATGAATCACCAACCGTAAACGGATTTCCGTTTGTCATCGGCATCGACGCGGTCGCCGTTCACGTGGGCGCCCTGTCCTTTACCGCTCCACCGTGAAGTCTGATAAGCACCTTTGCGGATTTTTTCCTGCTTCACATCAACATCGACAATGGCATTGAACCCCTTCATTGCCGCTTGAAATGCCAAGCGAAGGATCGTCTCATCGCGATCATCACAATCATCGACCTTGAACGCCTCTTTATCCTTCTTGGTGAATGGTGGCGGTTTTTTCTGGGAAGTGAAAAACACATAAACCGTTTTCGCCTGTTCCATCACCTCTTGGTAACGATCCCACTCCGGGGCTACGACCGAATCATGGCAGTTGTTGCAGTAATGAGTATGGGTCAACTCTTCAGGAACGACGGGCAGGAAGGAAAAAGTGTTCTCTGGCAGAATCTGCTCACACTTTTTGCAAACAGCGTCTCCACAAACCTCACAATGCAAGGTTGCTTTGGGCTTACCGCACGATACGCATTCCATGGTGCTCATAAAAAACGACTTAGCTGGTACGCTTGATCAAGTGATGACCAAACTGGGTTTTGACGATACCGGACACCTTACCCACTTCCAAGGCGAAAGCCGCCTCTTCAAATGGTTGTACCATCATGCCCTTGCCGAATTCACCCAAGGCACCACCGCGTCGGCCGGACGGGCACTTGGAAAACTGTTTCGCCAGATCTTCAAAAGGAACGCCGTCGTTCAGTTTATTCAAAAGGTCTTGGGCTTCGTGTTCGTGGTCAACCAGGATATGACTTGCTGAAATTTTGCTCATGCTCTCACATTACACTAGAAATAAACCAGAACCAATAAGGAAAAAGGCCACCCTGACACCGTCAGGATGGCCACATTTTCAACAAATCGCTGAAATGTTATGGGTTGGAAGAATATTCGCTGATCAAATCCTCCGCAATATTGGTCCGAAGAATCATCCGATTGATCCGCTTGACACTCTCATTCTGAAAATGCAAGGAACCGTTAAGGAATCCTTGTGCGACAAAGATTCGATCCGCATCGGCTTCCGCTTCGCTATCAAAATTGTAAACTTTTCCATAATAGCTTTCCTTTACAATTTCAACAATCGGATCAATGGATCCATCCGCCTTAACCAATCCGTTGCCGACCAAGAAGCGGTCAGCCGAGAGCATTTCACCAGAATCATTCACCAAGGGGTGATTTTCAGTGACACGCAACTCACCACCACTCAGAGTCTTGAAGTGAAGAATGGTCTGATCAGTCTCCTTCAGATCGGTAATGAAGTGATTCAGCAGTGAAGTCTTCAATCGAACCTGTCCCAAGGTGGAAGAAGGATCGACCGAAGCCACTTGAGGGTGCTTGGAATTGTAGACCTCAACTGCGGACATGGTCTGATTGGAAACCGGATCTACCAGAATGGCCTGTTCCGGCGTGTAGCAACCAGAAGCGCAAAAGGCGAAAATCTTGTAGCCAGCCGGCTTCAACCCATCATCCCTTACACGTGAATTACAACCCTCATTAGCACGGGATTGGTCCTTAGGCGCAAACCAATTGGAAGGATTTTTCCAGGGATCCCTATCCTGAGGACTGTTCGGAGAGAATCTGCCATAAATCGGATAGCCTTTGGTTGGACTTGCGATCCCATCATGAGAAATCCCATCCTCAAAAACCTTATCAATTTCTTTTTGTAGCTGCAAATTCGCTTCACATCTTTTAGCGTATTCATAGCGAATACCAACTTGCTCACCTTGTTCAAGGGAATCACCCCAACTCGCACACCTACTGTTATTAATAGGAGTAGCCAGTGTAATTTCCGAAAAAATAAACACGGAAAAAAAAACAAGATTACGAACACCAGATATACATTGAAATACCATTTTTTGACTTTGCATAAAGCCTCCTCGAAATAAAAAGGAGCAATTAGGGTGCCAACTTAATTCGTTAATAAAAGTTAGTTCATCAAAAAACTGACGTTAAAAACAAACAGTTCATAGGTTAAAAACAACACACGTCAAATCATTCATTTTCTCAAATAAAAGGAACGACCAAATTTGAAGTATGATTCTTCTGGTGTACCAATTAAATCTTTCAATAGATTATTAGCTTTCTGCTCATCCTGAACCATCAACAAAACAAACAATTCAATTCGATCTCCAATGAAACTTTTTTGAACACTGACGTCATTGCTTGAATCTTTCACAGGAAGACGCAAAAGTGAGACAACCTCGTTAATAGCAGAATTTCTGAGGGGATTCGATTTCCACTGGATCATTTTTGTGAGTAAATCAACAGAATCCATCCTTAGCCTCACCTTATCAACATCAAGCTCACTTTCTCTCGTCGACAATACAGTTATTAATTGAGACAAACTCCTTGGATCTGACAAGAAATCCTTTAATCGGATTTTTTCATCCTCACTCAACAAAACCTTTCTGGAAATCTCAAGGATAGAATGACTTTGAAAAGCATTGCCTTCACTTGAAACTGATTCCAAACCCTTTAATGACGAAAGAACCTTCAAATCAGATCGAGAATCCTTGGCAGTGATGAGTGTTGAAAGATAAAAACCATCCTGTTTGACAGAATCACGAAACAGGATCATTACCCAAAAAGAGAAACCAGCAATAATGAGCAGAATCGATAATCTTTTCATTGAGTACTTTTCCATAAACCGGTTCTGGACCAATAGGAAATCCTTGATTCTGCAGAATCACACATACCCAATTTATATTTACAATAAGTTTTCTTGATCCACTTCTCATCACTATAATCGTTCTCATCCAAGGCTTGAGCCATCTGAAGAGCCCTTTCAGGATTCAATACCCCTCCTGATGTGACAGGAAGCGGATTACCTTGGTTGAAATCAACACTGAAAAGCAATGTCTTCTTAACTTGCTCTGGAGTCAAATTCGGAAAACGATGATTGATCATCGCGGCAATTTTTGAAACAAGTGGTGCTGCAAAGGAAGTACCGCTGATACCACCAGGAGCCGAACCATTCGCAACAATATCGGAACTCAGATGTCCATAATTCGAATATCTGTCGATTCCGTTCAGAGAGCCAGACGATACCTTGATCAAATTCTTTTGAGCAACAATGGTTTGAGGACAGGAGTCGGATCGACCAACATCCAAGTCTGTTCCATAATTCCCAGCTGCAAAAACCCATAACAACTGATTCTCAGTTTTTCTGATTTTTTGCGCGATCGGAGAGTTTTTACAAACATCCGGATCAAATACTTCATTAAAACTTGCATTGACCGTACGGGCTTTTGAATGACGTAAAATCGAACTATCCCAGTTCGAATCTATATCCATGCATAGTTTGGTTGAAATTCCTGCCACTTTCACTTTTTCATTTTCCATAACATCGGATAAACGAGAAATAACAGCATAACCATGTGAATCGAGTGTTTGCTGATACTCTTCGTTGTTTTCAAAAAAAGTCAAACCCGATCTTGAATCAAGGTTCTTAACCGTATCAAAATAATATCTTGAATCATCGGACCATCCCATAAGGCTCTTGTTTTTATTCGGACCGAATATCACTGTGTCAGGATTGTCCTTCAACCAAGGAAAAAACCCTCCGGATTCGCAGACTACTACTTGTGGGATTTTGCTTGAAAATGCATCAGGTTTGATCAATTGACGTGCCGAAACCTTATCAGACACATCAAACTGTGACACCAAGGGATCCTGAACGATCAAATCTAAGGAATCACCATAAATGCTTGTTTCTTGAAGAAATTGATTTTGACTTAACTTCTGGCTCGTTTCTATCAAGTGATTGAAGCGGTCCGACGGATCCAGTACCAACTGATAGATTTTACCGTCTTTATCAAAAACGATCCTGTTTTGTGCAACACCTCCATTTAAATACAGCTTTTCTTGATTAATCTCCAATCCTGATGATAACCGCCATTTTTTAATCAACCTACAACCTTGCAAACACCCTTCATCTGAAATTTCAATTACTTTCTGGGATTCAGGTTTTTCCTTAATTACCTGAAGAATCATGTTAACGGTTTTGAACTTTTCTTCCGATCCTTTTCCAAATTCATAATTCTGAAAATCATCGCTCAATTGGAAAGGATTGAACTGATACTCCAAATTGGTAAGAGCACCATAATCATTTCTATAAAAAACCAAGTCACCTTCATGCCTGATGAGATTGATGTCATATTCTCTTTGATTATTGAAAAGATAAATCATGTCCTCTCGATCTATATAACCTGTTTTTTTATCGGGAATAATTAGAGACATGAACGAACGGGAAGGAACGCCGATGAAATTTGATAACTTCTCTTTTGCGTCGAATTCGAAGTAACGGCTAGCAATAGATGTTTGGGATGATTCATAGAGCTTTTCTCCCTTCTTCATTTCCAAACAGGATGACTTTCCATCACTGTAATCGAAGGTATATCCGTATCCACAAGAACAGAGAGCCTGGTTCTCAATATAAAATCCGTTAGCCTCTTCACATGCCATACGCATGGATGCAAATGGATCATCTTTGGATATTTCCGCAAACCGCAGCTTCGGGCGATTCAAGACAAATGGGCTTTCATCCTTCACCTTGCTTGCCTTGTTTGAAGCCTCACCTTCACACGAGACCAATCCAAGACATAAAATTGACAGAAAACAGAAAAGTTGGTTTTTCTTCGAATTAAAATATAAGTTCATGGAGTATTCCTTTTCAATACACTTAAATCCGTCAAACCAGTGCAAACAAAGTGCCAATCTTCAAGCAACTGCAATCACTAGGGTAAGAATCTGAACTGTTGCTAAAAACCCTCATTTCGATCTTGGAAAAACAACAATATCAATTTCACGCGGTCGACTATCCTTGAAATGCTTCATGTATTTCATATTGGCAGAATAATTGCTCAGGTCAGAAAGCATGAAAATCAAATATCTTGCCCTTTACCTAATCCCTATCTCCACAATCAGTCATCCTGCGCACGCAGATCATGAAATCGTTTCAGCCGGTCTGAACGCCCAAGCGTCCCTTGGTGACGGGTATGACAGTATACTCCAGCAGTTCACCGGTAACTGCCTGGTATCTACCGAGGAAAATACAGGATATGTAGGATCGCAAAAATCCATTATCAAATTCGATCGAAGCATGAGCGAAAGCCAAGCGAGTGATTCTCTCGGTTTTTCAGTGAATACCCGAGCTGAATTCGGATTATATAGCGCCAAAGCAAGTGCCTCGTTTGCCAGGGATTCAAAATCTGATGATTATTCCGATAGTGCAACATATTCCGCAGAGGTGGAGTTCAAGAACAAGAAAATCATCAAACCCATTCTCACAGCAATGGCATCTTCTAAAACTAGGAATAAAACAACTTTCAGGAAAATCTGTGGTAACGAATACATCGATCAACTCAAGATCGGCGCTTCACTATTCATTAACGTGAAAGTTCAATTCGCAAGAAAAGAGGATAAAAGCAGCTTTGACTCACAAGTAAAACTCTCCGGTCCCATCTATTCGATTTCAACAGATATCAAGAAGGTTTCTTCACAATTTAAAAAATCCGGTAGCATTTCTGTTCGACTTCTTCAAATCGGTGGCGATGTTGCCAAACTTGGCACTGTATTCGGAATGAACGAATTCGAATCTAAAAAATTGGTCGGAAAATCGGATAATGGCTACAAGTCAACTTCACCTATCGTTCTCTGCTCCATGGAAAATATCGATGCTTGTACAAAAGTCATCGATAACGCAATTCACTACGCCTCAAATGACTTCGTCAATCAGATTGACATTGAGAAAAATCCGGTCGGAAGCCTGAACGGACCAGCGGTTCTCCAATATATCACCAAAAATTGGAATTCCGCTGGCATTGATCTTGGGCCTACCCTAACCAGCCAAGCAGCTAGCGTTGCCAAAGAGGAAATGTCGAAACTTTTCAATGAACAAGTGTCCATCCTGAATCGAATCGATTCATTGGGCATTGCCCGCATCAGACTATCCTCAAGTCAGCGGGAAAAAATTTCAAAAGTCCGCACTACAATGACTAAAAACATGCAACACATCATTCAATCCGCAGAGATTTGTTACAATGATGAATCTAAGTGCATGCGTGAATTGGAACTCCTGCAAGGAAACGAAATTAAAAAAGGACTAGTCACCTCCATTGATCTCAATGACCTTGATATCACACCGGAAACATTCGCTCAGTTCTGCGATATCGCACAGGAAGCCAAACACAGCATTAGAATCGGAAACACAATTCAACCATTAATGGAGATTGCAAGAAAGAAAATCAATGATCAAACTTGGGAAAATATCGGTGATAAATGTGCTTTTGCTGAGAACATCCTGAATGAAGAGCATTCCATTTCATTGCCATTCATGAACGTATATGATGTCATACCGATTTCAACACTCGGGAACATCGAGGAACTTTATATTAATGGCAATGACATCAGAGATATCAGCGCACTATCCAAACTTAAAAAACTGAAAATACTGAGTATCAGTTCAACAAAAGTGGATAATCTTGACCCTTTGATGGAAAGCCCTCAACTCACTACCATTTTCGCACAAAATACACTCACATTGAATCGCTTCGAAGAAATCAGAAAAAAACTGAATCGTGTCCAAATCAGTTTCAACTCAAATGAAAGTTGCGAACTGGAAAGAAATAGACTTTACCAGAACCGGAACGTCACAGAAAACGAATATATCGAATACAAAGAATCAAACAGCACACCAATATATTCAAAAATGGGCGATCGATTTAGTGGGATCAACTACTGGTCAAAATGCGATTTGGAAACCGCACATGGACTATAGTGAGATCATCTAAAACAGAAAGCCATCTTCGCTCTTCGAAGGTGGCTTTTTAATTCATCTCAATTCAAGCCAACCATTTTTAGACTCACCTTCTCCAACCGCTCTGCAACGCCCATGTCTTGGGCGTTCGGGTTCGGTGACTGAAGCGGCCAGCCGCCTTTAGAGGCTTCCTTGGTGCGGTAAATGCCAAATTGACTGAAGTAAGATCCGTTTTGAGACGGCACTTCCGGTGATAACAACGAGTAAAGAGACGACTGGGCACCTTCCCACGGTTCGATCATCCCGGCCAACTTCAAGATCGGCTTCAAAATCACATTCTGCATAAACACCGGCATCGAGTAATGAATCAGATTGGTGCGCACCCACCCTGGATGCACACTCACCGCCGTCACGCCAGTGCCTTGTAGGCGAACAGCAAGGCGTTTGGCGTGCAAAAGATTTGCCAGCTTCGACTGCGCATAAGCAGTCCATCCGTCGTATTGGGTGCGTTCAAAGTTCAGGTCATCGAAATGAATTTTCCCCTCACGTCCCATGGCCTTATCGTGGAAACAACTGGAAACGTTCACGATCCTGGATGCTTCGGTCTTTTTCAAGACATCCAAGAGTAGCTCGGTCAGTAAAAAGTGTCCCAAGTGATTGGTTCCGAACTGAAGCTCGAACCCATCCTTGGTTTTACTCGCTGGCGGATTCATCACCCCTGCATTATTCACTAACCCGTGAAGCTGGGAATGTTTAGCCAAAAACGTTGTGGCAAACGATCGAACCGATGCAAGACTGGCAAGATCCAGCTCCATGACTTCGATCTTGTCCTTCACTCCCAGAGATTCAATCTGGGATTTTGCTTTTTCACCCTCGGTTACCCGACGGCACGCCAGGACAACATGGGCGCCTTGCTTTGCCAATTGGGTTACGGTCACCAGCCCGATCCCGGAATTTCCACCCGTAACAACATAGGTTTTTCCAGTTAAATCGGTTGAGAACAATACTTCAGGACACATCAATGTTTTTGCCATAGGATTTATTTTGACATTTTTTATAATTTTGTCAAAATAAATCCTGAGATGAGAAAATCAACCGCAATCGAAACCCTGGAACGCCGGAACAAGATTCTGGATGCCGCTCTCCATTGTTTTTTGACCTTGGGCTATTCCCAAACCTCCATGCAAGATGTTGCGTCACAGGCAAATCTCTCCCGAACACTCCTTTATCTACAGTTCAGGAACAAAACCGACTTGCTGAAGGCAATCTTTCAGCACCTGACCGAAGAACCGATGAATCAGGCAAAAGCGTTGGTCCGGAAGAATCCGACCGCCGCTACTTCGATGGCAAAAACACTGAACAAGGTGATTCATCTGATCGTGGTCGAGCCCTGGTCGAAAATTTCAGGATTTCCGAAGTCGAACGAATTTTTCGATGCGTGCGGTGAACACAACGAGGCCCAGTACGCCCAATTCGAATCGCAACAACTGAAACTGTTCGAATCCTTTTTTGATCACAAAATTGAGGCCGAAGTGTTCACCCTCGCCCTGAATGCACTGATGGAGGATTTTCCATCCCTTCCTACCCTGAACAAACGAATCGCCGTGCTGATTCAGAAATTCACCCACCATGACTGAACCCAAGAAACTCCTCCAGGAAGATTTCTACTACCTCCCCGACGGCCGCATGGTGTTCACCCGCGAGTACCACCTGAAGCGCGGCTACTGCTGCAAATCCAACTGCCTGCATTGTCCTTATGGGTTTAAGGAGGATGAAAACACAGATGGTTCCATCCAAAAATCAGTCC
>JBEIKL010000073.1:0-9237 GCA_040379745.1 Bdellovibrionales bacterium
ACAGTTAAATTGAACTCACTAGCAACAATACGAGCCTGAATAGCCAGTTTGAAATCATCTTTTTTTGGAGTATTCACGAAAAAATCTCAGTTTCTAAGGGAGTTTTGAGGAGAAAAGTGCTTATTTTTGAGAAAAATCATGAGATTTGCGACCGCTGCAGGAGTAACCCCCGAAATTCTTGAAGCTTGGCCGATATTTTCAGGTCTTGTCTCATTGAGTTTACCCTTGATCTCATTGGAAAGCCCGGGGACCACATTGTAATCAAATGCAGAAGGAATTTTCATCGATTCTGCATTCCGAACACCTTCCAAAAGCTGAAGGTCTTTCTCAATATAACCGTTGTATTTCACTTGGATCTCCACTTGTTCTAAAACAGATGGGTTCAACTCCCCTGAATCAAATCCAAGTTTAGAGAGAACTGAAAAATCAACTTCGGGCCTTCTCAAAAGATTCTCTACGGAAATTCGATCTTTAATCTCTGAAAGACCTAAACTTCTGAAATTCTCGTTTGTTTCATTTTTTGGATAAAAATAAGAAGTCTGAATCTTTTCTTTCAGCGAGTGAATTGATTTCACCTTATTCGCAAACATCTCCGCAGGCTGATCGGACAGCATTCCAAGATCGATCGCCTTCTGGGAAAGTCGAAGGTCTGCGTTGTCTTCTCTCAAGAGCAACCGATACTCGGCACGAGAAGTGAACATACGATAGGGTTCGTCCGACCCCTTCAAGATCAAGTCGTCAATCATGACTCCAATGTAGCCTTCGTGACGCGCAACCACAAACTCGGAAAGATTTGAGACCAATCGAGCAGCATTAATCCCCGCAATAATTCCTTGGCCGGCAGCTTCCTCATACCCAGACGTACCATTCACTTGACCAGCAAAGAAAAGTCCAGGGATGTCTTTACACTCCAGCGTCCTTTTTAGTTGCCTCGCGTCAACGGAGTCATACTCCACCGCGTATGCGTAGCGGATAAAGACGGCATTCTCTAAACCAGGGATGCTGCGGACAAACTTTTCCTGAACATCAGTCGGGAGGGAGGTAGAAATTCCGTTCACGTAAATTTCAGGAACATCTAATCCTTCGGGCTCTAAAAACAACTGGTGACGATCCTTGTCTCGGAAACGGGTGATCTTGTCCTCGATCGAGGGACAATACCGAGGACCGATACCGGTAATTGCACCACTGTACATTGCAGACAACCCGATGTTTTCCTCAATGATCTGATGGGTAGTTTCGTTGGTATACGTTAAGTAACAATTTACTTGGGGCAGGACCGGATAGTTTTCCTCAGAATGATAATAGGAAAAAGGGATCAATACATCATCACCCGGTTGCGGTGTGGTCACGGACCAATCAATAGAGTCCTTGTGAAGTCGCGGGGGAGTTCCTGTTTTCAGACGACGAAGCTTTAATCCGAGGGCATTCAAATCATCACTTAGGGTTTTGGATGACTTGTCACCCAAGCGACCGCCTTCTTCCTGTTCCTTGCCACGATGCATAATTGCACGAAGAAAGGTACCGGATGTGATCACAACTGATTTGGCAAAAATATCGCCGGTGAACTCCTCACTCACAACCTTGACGCCTACGACCTTTTTTTGACCTGAAGTATCGGACTCGATGATCAAACCCGATACTTCGCCCTCGACTATTTCAAGGTTTGGAAGAGCGCCCAAAAACTTTTGCATGTTATCGGCATAGCGATTTTTGTCACACTGGGTTCTGGAGGATCGTACTGCCGGACCCTTGCTTGCATTGAGTCTTCTGAATTGGATGGAAGAAAGATCAGTGATCCTTCCCATGACTCCGCCAAGGGCATCTACTTCTTTAACGATTTGACCCTTTGCTAAACCACCGATGGCAGGATTACAGGACATTGCGCCAATCTTTTTTTGATCGAGCGTAATCATCGCGGTTCGAACGCCAAGTTTGGCAGAAGCATTTGCTGCTTCACACCCGGCATGTCCGCCCCCGATCACTACTACATCATACTGCTTCATAAAACTGATCCGTCTTTTTAACGCGACGGTGCGTTCTGATCAATGTATTGAATGATCTCTTCCAAGGAAGTCCCCGGAGTGAAAATCATGTGAGTGCCGGCCTGTTTCAATTGTTCAAAATCTTCATCGGGAATAATGCCGCCCACCAAGAAAAGAGTGTCATTGATCCCGGCCGATTTAACACCGTTGATAATTTCTGGAACTAACGCATTATGTGCACCAGACAAGACACTGATGCCGACAACGTGCACGTCTTCTTGAACCGCGGCTTGTACAATCATCTCTGGTGTTTGATGGAGTCCGGTATAAACCACCTCAAACCCTGCATCACGAAGTGCACGGGCAATCACCTTTGCTCCGCGGTCATGACCATCGAGACCTGGCTTAGCAATCAAAACACGAGTTTGGTTACGCTGACTCTTTTCCATTGGATAGCACCTTATAGCAAAAACCTGACATAAGCCACCGAAATCTTTACTGAAAAACCAAGCTGATCCGGCATTCGGCACTGCTAAATTTTTGAATTCATTCAATTTTTAACCCCCGAGAGGGGATTATTATTCAATTAAAATTTACCGTCCTCACGGTATTCCCCATAAACTCCGCGTAGGGTATCGCATACTTCCTGAAGGGTGGCATAGGCTTTAACCGCCTCAATGATCGAAGGCATGAGGTTATGACCTTGTTCGGCATCCAGCTTTACTTTAGCCAAACAAGACTTCACTGCCCCATTATCACGACGGGCCTTCAAGTCTTTCAACCGTTTTGCTTGTTGTTCACCCACGGTCTTATCAATGTAGAGGGTTCCCATGGCACGCTTCGGCTCGGTGATCTGAAACTTATTCACCCCAACCATGACCTTTTCCTTGGACTCAAGCTGACGCTGAAAGCGATAGGCGCTGTTGGCGATCTCGGCCTGAGGGTAACCCTGCTCAACCGCTTTCACCATTCCGCCCATTTCATCGATCTTATCGATATAGGCCAAAGCTTCTTTTTCGACTTTGTCCGTAAGGTACTCCACCAAATAGGATCCGCCCAATGGATCAGCAAAGTTAGCTACACCACTCTCTTCTGCGATGATTTGCTGGGTACGCAGGGCTACCAATACGGATTCATCTGTGGGAAGGGCAAGAGTTTCATCCATGGAGTTGGTGTGAAGGGAGTTCACTCCGCCTAAAACACCGGCCATGGCTTGAACGGCTACTCGAACCACATTATTCACCGGCTGTTGAGCAGTCAAAGAGACCCCCGCGGTCTGCGCATGAGTACGAAGCATCCAGGACTTAGGGTTCTTAGCGCCGTACTTTTCTTTCATTTTGCGGGCCCAAATCCGACGTGCGGCCCGGAACTTAGCGATTTCTTCAAAGAAATCGTTGTGAACATCGAAGAAAAAGCTCAAACGAGGTGCGAATTCATCGATATCCATGCCCCTTTTGATCGATTCTTCCACATAAGCAAGGCCATCCGCGAGGGTGAAGGCCAATTCCTGAACCGCGGTCGCCCCTGCTTCACGAATGTGATAACCCGAAATCGAAACCGTATTCCAGTTCGGATAATGATTTGTTCCGTATTCGATCGTATCGATCACGCATTTCACTGCAGGAGCAATCGGAAACAACCACTCTTTTTGAGCAATGTATTCTTTCAAAATGTCGTTTTGAAGGGTTCCGCGTACTTTCGCGTTCGGAACACCCTGCTTTTCGGCCATGGCATAATACATGGCTAGAACCACGATCGCAGGACCATTGATGGTCATCGAAGTGGTAACTTCGCCCAAAGGGATGCCATCAAAAAGGCGTTCCATGTCTTCAAGAGATGAAACAGAAACACCGCACTTACCCACTTCACCGAGAGATTTTGGAGAATCGCAATCATATCCCATCAGTGTGGGCATATCGAATGCGGTGGAAAGACCGGTCTGTCCTTGTTCCAACAACAATTTGAAGCGCTTGTTGGTTTCGTCAGGTGAAGCGAATCCCGCAAACTGGCGCATGGTCCAGAGTTTTCCACGGTACATGCTGTGTTGAACACCACGGGTGTAGGGATACTCGCCGGGAAGACCAAGATCCATTTCTTCATTGAAATTGATCGCATCCAAATCCTCTTGCGTACAAAGAAACGGAACTTCCATGTCACTCAAGGTGGTGAAACGCTCCATGCGTGGAGGCATTTTCTTTTCAATCTCTGCTTTTTTCTTTTCCCAATCTGCTCTTTTGCTCATGAGTCATCCCTCGATTCGTATTTATTTTTTTGCCAATTCGTTTGCGGCAATAACCAACTTCTGGATTTCGCTCGTTCCTTCGTAAATTTCAGTGATCTTTGCATCACGGAAGTTTCTTTCAGGAACATATTCCTTGGTATAACCATATCCACCATGAACTTGAATCGCTTTCGTAGCGATCCACATGGAAGCTTCAGCGGCAGCGAGTTTAGCCATTGCTGCTTCTTTGGAAAATGGCTGGCCCAGATCTTTTTTCACAGCTGCATGCCAGGTCAGAAGGCGTGCGCCCTGCAAGCGAGTTGCCATTTCAGCGATATAGAATTGAATGGCTTGCAATTTTGCGATCGGCGCGCCGAATTGCTCACGTTCAGAAGCGAAATTTTTAGATGCTTCGAATGCACAGGTTGCGATTCCCAGCGCCTGAGCGGCAATACCGATACGGCCGCCATCCAAAGTGCTCATGGCGATCTTGAAACCTTCACCCTCTTTGCCCAACAAACACTCATCAGGAACAAACATGTCATCAAAAAAGAGTGAGGCCGTGGAAGAAGCCGTGATGCCAAGTTTGTTTTCAAGCTTGTTTACGCTATATCCCTTGGTTTTGGTATCCACGATGAATGCGCAGATTCCCTTGTGTTTGAGTTCAGGATTAATCGTTGCCAAGAGAATGCAATAATCGGCTTCGCGACCATTCGTGATCCAGTTCTTGGATCCGTTGATCTTGTAACCACCCGGCACTTTTTCAGCACGACATTTGAGGCCCGCAGGATCTGAACCGTGTCCCGGTTCGGAAAGTGCGAAACAACCCAACTTTTGTCCGCTTGCCAATGGCTTCAGGTATTTTTCTTTTTGAGCATCGTTTCCGAATGCCTGAATCGGATAACAAACGAGCGAATTATTCACGGACATGATCACGCCGGTGGATGCGCAAGCGGCGGAGATCGCCTCCATTGCCATGGCGTAAGTAACGGTATCCAATCCCGCACCACCCCACTGGTCCTCCACCATCATTCCCATCAAGCCCATATCAGCCATTTGCTTGATGTTCTCAGTTGGAAACTCGCCTGTTTCATCATGATGAGCGGCAACCG
Organism: Bdellovibrionales bacterium; assembly: GCA_040379745.1. Taxonomy (GTDB): domain Bacteria; phylum Bdellovibrionota; class UBA1018; order UBA1018; family CAIMNF01; genus CAIMNF01. The sequence goes on from JBEIKL010000073.1 coordinate 5,316, forward strand.
GAGCTACCACCTTCTGTGCAAATTGCTGGATCTGATCCATCAACATGATTTGGTTTTCATCAAGACTCGGCCATGATTTTGCGTATTCCATTTTCGTTACCTTTCAAAAATTAAGTGTATTGGTAAAAACCGCGACCGGACTTTTTCCCAAGCCATCCGGCGGTCACATATTGTTTCAATAGTGGACAAGGGCGATATTTTGAATCGCCCAAACCATCATAAAGGACTTCCATGATTGCCAAGCAGGTGTCTAGTCCAATGAAATCGGCCAAAGTCAAAGGACCCATCGGCTGATTGGTTCCAAGTTTCATTGCAACATCGATGTCTTCTACAGAAGCGATTCCCTCATAAAGAGCATAAACGGCTTCATTGATCATCGGCATAAGAATACGGTTAACGGCAAAACCGGGAATGTCACGGGCCTCAACAAAGGTTTTGCCCATTTTTTCCGCAGTCGTACGGATCGTTGCGAATGTGTCATTGGAGGTTTGAATCGCGCGGATTCCCTCCACCAACTTCATCACCGGCACAGGATTCATGAAGTGCATGCCGGCAAACTGATTCGGACGATTGGTAGCGGCAGCAAGTTCAGTGATGCTGATTGAAGAAGTGTTGGAAGCGAATAAACAAGTCGGCTTGACGTGTTGATCCAACTCTTTCCAGATCTTCTTTTTCAACTCCACATTTTCTGAAACTGCTTCAATCACCAGGTCACAATCCCTCAAGTCAGACAGGGTATTCACCGGTTTCAAAAGTGAAATGGTTTTATTCACTTCATCTTCTGAGATTTTTTGTTTTTGAAATGCTTTATCCAGTTGGAATTTGATCTTATCGATTCCAACTTGTGCGGATGCGGTGTTTTGATCGGCCACCAAAACGCTAAAACCGCTTTGAGCCGCCACCTGAGCGATTCCCTGGCCCATCTGTCCTGCACCAACCACACCAATTTTCTGAATGATCATGTCGTTCTCCACTAGTTGAATTCGTTATTTACCAATGCAAAAATCCGAGAATATCTTGCCTAAGACGTCATCCGGTAGCGTTTCACCGATCAACGCCCCCAGCTCGGCCATTCCGTGTCTGACACTAGTCGCGAAAAGGACGAGATCGGGACATTCTTTTGCTTCTTTCAAACAATGCAATGATCGTTCAATCGCCTGCAGATGCTCAATCTGGGTGATGACGACTTCTCCAGGCTTTCTGCTCAACACCTCTTCAGCAATAGTTGCCATTTTTTCAGCAACGGCATGAACGCCATCCAGGGATGAAGACGAAATCCAGGACCAGTCTGTAACGCGTGGAAGTTCTGAAAGGATTGTTTTTGAAAGTGAATTTTGATCTTCACTCGAAATCAGATCTTTTTTGGTAATGACTCCTAAAATTCGTTTGGCCTCGATTGACGATGCGAATTTTTTTATTTCCTCAAGATTCGGATTCAATCCGTCGACCACAATCAGAATTAAGTCGGATTTCAGTGCCGTCTGAATTGTTTTCTCAATTCCGATGAGCTCGATCTTATCTGCATCATGCTCCACTTTAAGGCCGCGCAAACCGGCCGTATCGGAAAGCCTATAGGTGACGTAGCCCTTTGACCCTTTGAGATTCAGTTTTTCACGAACCACGTCGCGCGTGGTTCCAGCAACATCTGAAACAATCGAGCGATCTTCACCCAACAGCGCATTGAAAAAAGACGACTTGCCAGCATTCGGAAGTCCAAAAAGGGAAACCGGTATCCCGTCAGTGAATCGTTTTCCGCGATCGAAACTTCCACCGAGCTTTTCCAACATGTGGATGATTGCATCCAACCTTTGTCTCAGACGCGGAAGACTCACTTCATCAATATCCTGATCGGAAAAATCGATACCCACTTCAGAAAGAGTCACCAATTGCATCAGGTCAGTGCGTATTTTATCAATCAACTCATGTTGTGAGCCGGAGAGTTTTTCCAAAGCCAAATCCAATGCAAAATCGTTCTCGGCAGCAATGATTTCTTTGATCGCTTCTGCTTGGGAAAGTTGCATTTTCCCGTTTTTCACCGCTCTGAACGAAAACTCCCCCGGAAGAGCCATTCTTGCTCCTTCGGCAAAAATCAAATCCAAAACCTTTTGGGAAATAATGGGACTTCCGTGAAGAAACAGCTCCACCACATCTTCACCCGTAAATGATTTCGGCCCAAAATACGGGATCATCACTGCATCGTCAATTTTGCGGTTTTGGTCGCTGATCCAAACGCGCTTCGCCTTTCGCTCAGAAAACCCATCAATAGAGATCGATGTCATTTTAGAACAAATCGAAAAAGCCTTTGAACCGGAAATGCGTAGAACAGTAATTGCACCACCGGTAGGGGTGCAAAGTGCGGCAATTGTCTTGTTGGACAAATATCCGGCTGAGTCTACATGTTTGAGCTTCTTTTGATCAGAAGCTGGTGGCAATTCCTGCGGCACCGGCTGATACTCCCAGTTTTTTGTTGAGGTACTGCTGTTGGGCCACGCTGACTATCGAGTTCACCAGCATGTATACACACAGTCCGGCAGGGGTCATCAACATGAATCCACCGAAAATAAGAGGCATGTATTTCATCATTTTCTGCTGGGCTGGGTCCATACCCGGAGACGGTGGCGTGAGATGTTGCTGGAGGAACATCACCAGTGACATCAGGATCGGTGTAATCAGGTAAGGGTCTCGAGCGGAAAGGTCTGCGATATAGAGAAAGTTTGCGTTCTTCAACTCAACCGCAGTATCCAAAGCGCGATAGAGGGCAAAGAAAATGGGCATTTGAAGCAACATCGGAACACATCCTGCCATCGGATTGTAGCCGGTTTGTTTCATTAGAAGCATCATTTCCTGATTGAACGCCTGTTTGTTGTCGCCGTGTTTTGCCTGCAGAGCCTTGATCTTCGGTTGGAAATCGGACATTTTCTTCATGCTTTTCACACTTTTAACTACCAGTGGGAAAGTCAGGATTTTAATCAATACGGTGAGAAGGATGATGGCTAATCCGTAGTTGCCGGCAAATTTGTAGATGAATTTGAGTGTGAGAAGGATCGGGTAAGCAATGAATGCAAAAAACCCAAGATCAACCGTGGTGTCGAGTGATGGATCGATCGCTCTCAAAGTGTCCAAATGTTTGGGTGCAAAAACCACTTTGAACTTCAGGTTCAAAGTTCCGTCCTTCGATACCGGATACTGCATCGAGGCCTGACCCGTGCTTTCTCCTGTTTTATTCAAAATAACGGAGGCAGGGGTTGTTTCAGGCATTACGGTGAAAATGTAATAATGACTTCCGGCACCCACCCATTTGGTTGGGGTCTTGACCGTTGTTTCCTCAACATCATCCAAAAGCTGTCTTTCGATTTTGCTGTTGGTAAAATAAAAAAGCTCCTGATAGCGCTTTTCATCGGCAGATGGGCTACTGGACAGAAAACCAAGGAATCCTTTTGATTTCTCTTCGGCCGCGTTTTGAATCGGTGATGAAACAATGTTCAAGAATGCGTTTTCAGGAGTTCTTTCCTTGAATTTGACTGAGATACTGACATCGGCAATGCGATCGTGAATCGAATACACTCTCTTGTATTCGACTTTCGAATCATTATAAGTCCATTCATAGACATCATTACCCAAGGATTTGAATTCAGTTGCATCCTTAAGGTTCAAATAAGAATAATCAGCACCGGAAAAAGTCAAAAGCAACCCTTGGTCGTAACCGGTAACACTTTTCAGGTCGACCCGTTGTTTCTGGTCGTTCATTGTCCAACGATGAAACCAGTAAGGTCCAGGGTTGATTTCCGCACTGGATGTCAACGATGCATGGCTCTGAGTGGTGATAGTTGAGAAAAGAATCAAAACGGACAAAGCGAATTTATTCATACAGGATCATATCCTCCGGATCTGGAAAATGGGTGACAACGCAAAACCCTGAGCA
>JBEIKL010000074.1:0-9134 GCA_040379745.1 Bdellovibrionales bacterium
AGAGCCCAAAGCTTTCATCATTTGAGGGATGTCGGAGTAGGGGATTTCGATTCCGCTACCGATACGATGAAACAGTTCGGGGGCTACGGCCAAATAGCCGTCGCGAGCGAATTTCTCACAAATCGACCGGATGTTCGCATTCACGCCAAACGCTTCCTGTAGCACGATGATTGCCGGCACTTTCCGGTCAGTGGTTTGTTCGGGATGATGAAGATGAACGGCCATCGGGCCATCACGGGTGTCGATCAGGATGCGTTCTGTTTTCATGGATTTTCAAGGGAGTTCGCGAATTTCAACCACTTGGAATCCGTTTCCGTCCGCTTCCAGTTGTTGCTTCACTTTCGGATTGTACACCCGTTGGAACGGTAATGAATAGAGATCGAATTCATATCGGACACTGCCGATGCGGGTTCCATCGATGGAAAGTTCGCTCTCGAACTGGCCTTTGTCACCGGCAACCCGGACCGATCCTTTGGGGTTGATCTCCACTCTCAGTGCCATGGCCAATTTGGAGTTGATGCTGGGAACAAGGGAGAAAGAAGTCGCCTTGAAATTTGCGGCGCTGAAGTTCTGGTTGGAAAGGCCGCTCTTCAGTTTGTACTGGAACGAGGGGTTCTTTTCTTTTTCCAGTCCCACTTCATAGAAATTGCTGACGATCATCGCCGACCTGAACAGATTCGGATCCACCTTCCCGCGATACACGACTTCGCGAACGGTACGGGCGTCCGACAGGCTGGCAAACGCAACGGTCAACACGGCTATCAACGAAAACGGTTTCATGATTCATCCCCTTACATGGTTCCTCTTTCATGTTACCGGAAATCCAGACGAAAACAAAGTCTAGTGCAAAAGTCCGGTTTTTACGGTAAAAGTCAGGGTATGTCCCGCTTGAATTTCAAATTGGAGGCCGAGGCCCCCGGATCCCGTGCCCGCGCCGCTACCTTCACCACACTTCACGGAGAAGTGCAGACGCCGATCTTCATGCCTGTCGGTACGCAAGCCACGGTGAAAAGCCAGACGGTCGAGTCGCTCAAGCAAGTGGGTTCGAATGTCTTGCTGGCCAACACCTATCACCTTTTGCTCCGTCCGGGACCGGAGGTGTTCAAGAAGTTCGGTGGTATCCACCAATTCATGAAGTGGGATCGGCCGGTGTTGACTGACTCCGGTGGGTTTCAGATTTTCTCGCTCCCGCATTCGCGTCGAATGAACGAAGAAGGCGCACTCTTTCAAAGTTACGTCGATGGCAACATGATCATGCTCTCGCCAGAGCTCAGCATCAGCATGCAACGGGCGATCGGCAGTGACATCATGATGGTGCTCGATCAGTGCATTCCGTCCACGGCTCCGCACGCACAAGCGGTGCAAGCGATGGAACTCACTCACCGTTGGGCCAAACGCAGTCTGATTGCGCGTGGTGATTCGCCGCAATCGATGTTTGCGATCGTGCAAGGTGCCTGTTATCAGGATCTGCGCAAGCAAAGTGCCGATACATTGACCAATCTTTTCGTGAAGGGCGAATCGTTCGATGGATTCGCGGTCGGTGGGTTGGCCGTGGGTGAATCCAAACAAGAGCGCGAAGACTTCACCGAAATCACCACATCCTTTTTGCCAAAGCATCTTCCTCGTTACCTGATGGGTGTCGGAACACCGATCGACATTCTCGAAGCCGTTCATCGCGGCATCGATATGTTTGACTGTATTTTGCCTTCGCAATTGGCCCAGCGTGGAGTGGCGTTCACGTCGAAGGGCAAGTTCCAGATGCGTCGAACCGTTTACAAGTTCGACGAAAGCGCGCTCGACCCGGATTGCGATTGCCTGACGTGCAAGAATTACTCGAAGGCGTATCTGCATCACCTGAACAAGGCGGACGAAGTGCTGGGCTGGCACCTGTTGTCGCTGCACAACCTGACCTTCTATCACCGGCTGATGCGCGAAATCCGCGAAAGCATTCTCGCGGGTCGGTTCTTGGAATACTATCGGGTGAAGCGTGAAGAATTGGTGCGTACCGATGAAGACAACCCGTCTTTTTCAGACAACAAGCCCAAGCCTTCTCGTTTTGAAAAATATCGGAAACTAGGTGATTTCGAGGTGTTTTTGGATGATGCTGGCCTGGCTCACATCCGTCGAATCAGCACCGGCGAAGTGATCCGTTCGCACGCTGCCGACCAGCTGATCGAAGAGAAGTTGAAGCAAGGTGAAGTCGTGGTCGATGATCCGGAGATCGGTGCAGGTCACCACGCCATGGATCTGATCCGCCGATTCGAAAAAACGGAAATTGAAAATAAACTCACCATTGTCAGTCGTCCTTCCGATCTCGATGCCTTGAAGTTGGCGCTCAAGCATCCGACGATGTTTTCGCACATCCAGCACGGGGCCCCGCACGCCATTTTGAAAATCGGCGAATGGACATCGGCATGTGGAAAGATCCAGTGGAGATTGCAAGGTGAGTGATGCGGAATTGGAAATCACCGACTTGGTCATTGGTACTGGTCGTGAAGCCGTGAAAGGTTCACTGATCAAGATGCACTATGTGGGGATGCTCGAAGACGGTACGAAGTTTGATTCTTCCTACGATCATGGGCGCCTGTTTCAATTCGTGCTCGGGGCAAAGCGCGTGATTCAGGGGATGGATCAGGGGGTATTGGGCATGAAAGAGGGGGGCAAACGCAAGCTTTTCATCCCGTCTCCCTTGGCCTATGGCGAGCGGACGATGGGGAAAATCCCTCCGCACTCGAATCTCCTCTTCGAAATCGAACTTTTTGAGTCCTGGCCTCGGGAATAACGCACCATTTCAGCGTGGATCTCTCATAAAGTCGCGATCAGATTAATTTTTTACAACTTCGCTTTTGATTTGGTCTTCAACTTGTTAGTACGGGCGCATGCAAAAACTCTTCGTGCTCCCGTTGGTTCTGTTCCTTTCCATCTCTGTTGCCTCAGCCGACCCGTTTCCCAAGTGTTTCGACGGTCGTACCGAGCTTCAACCCATGAATGAAAAAGTCATCCAGTTCAAAAGAACCCTGCCCAACCTGCAAAAGGTTCAAGTCATGGTGAAGGCAATGTTCGTGAAAGAATTGTCACCGACCGTGAATCAATACGGCACCCACCAGCACTTCATTGTTTCTCTGCGCGACAACGGAAGCGATGCCGAATCCCTGATCGAGATTTCCCACAGCATGAACGGTTATTCTTTCCCGGAAGCGAGCGACATGCGAGCAGGCCCGGTTTATATCTGCGGCGAATACAGCACTACTGATAAGAACGGCTTCCCGAAAATCACCAAGTTCACCCCTTCAGAAACCGGTGCGATGATTCACTGGACTCACCAAGCCGGCCGAAGCATCAACTATCAGATTCCATCCCACGGCCATTCAAATGGTTGGATCTTCGCCAATGACCGCGTTTTCGGAATTGGCGGCGGTCACTGATTTTTGACTCGGGGGATTCGGGAATGCTCATCAGAAAGCTTTTTTTTACCATTCTGTTTCTTTCTTCGGTCGTTCCCGCTCAAGCCACCATTCGGGACATTGAAATCCCGGGGTACAATTATTCGGTTACCGACATCAAGGCCAAGGGGCTAACCGCTCAAGATTTGTTCAATTCCCTTTCCCGCAATTGGATGGATCTCGAGCATTCAGTCTGCGCCAACCGTGCTCACGTCTGGTCTTACGACCTTCATCGCAAATACGGAATCAACACCGGCACCATTTTTGTTTTCTTCGGAAAAAAAGTGTGGAAAGGCCAGCGCCACAAATATTGGTACCATGCCGGTACCTATGTGGTGGAAGATGCTCAGGAGTGGGTGCTCGAGGGTAGCTATCCGAACCGTTTCGGTTCGCCTCTTACTGTGGTCGAGTGGATGAATCAGGAAATGGAGGGTGCCAACGGAAAGGTCGACGCCTCCCGCTGTGTCGAGATCAAGAAAGACGAAGATCGTGATCTGACCGAGCGCTTTTATGTTCATGCATTTTTGCCGAGTGAACGCCCCAAGGGTAAAGAAGCCTATCACTGTTACTTCCGCAAGGTGCCGGGGTATCTGCCTTACCCTGAAACGGTAGCCGAGCTGGAATTGGGTGTGGACGAGGACGGAAATAAGGTCGATAATCAGTTGGCAGGGTACGACCGAATGACCCTTTGGAACGCCTGTGTGGACGCATACGCCGGTAGGAATTTCTTCAAAAAAGCGGATGCCAGGAGTTTCTGTAACCAACGCTACTGAGGTGAAGCCATGAGCATCTATGTCAACCGGACCTTGAACATGAAACACATTTCAGCGATCGGGTTTGACATGGACTACACGATTGTCCGTTACCACTCCAAAAACTTCGAGGAAATGGTCTATCAGGAGATCGTTCGCAAGCTCGTCGAAGAAAAAAAATATCCCAAAACCATCCAGAACCTGAAATTCGAATACGTCCGCGCCATCCGTGGACTGGTGCTCGATCGCAAGAACGGAAACATCATCAAGCTTTCCCGTTACGGCCGGGTGAAGGCCGCATTTCATGGCACCCGCGAATTGGACTTCAAGACCAGTCAGAAACTCTACAAGGGGTTGACGGTCGATGTGCGCGAGGAAAACTACTCGGTCGTCGACACGAATTTCAGCGTGGCGTACACCTCACTGTTCGCCCAACTCGTTGACCTCAAGGATCAAGATGCAACGATCGGCTTGCCTTCCTATGACGTCATTGAGACGGACATCCTTGATGCACTCGATATGTCCCATCGAGATGGCACGCTGAAGGGAGAGGTTCGAAAGGACATTTCCAAATTCATCATTCAGGATCCGGCAATCGTCGAAACCTTGGAGCGACTGAAGAAGTACAACAAGCGCCTGCTGGTCATCACCAATTCGGATTATTCTTATTCCAAGTTGCTGCTCGATCACACCATCAATCCATTCCTGAAAAACCACCAGCATTGGAGTGAGCTGTTCGAGATCGTGATCACGGGGTCGTCAAAGCCCGCGTTCTTCATCGAGAAGCGCGCGTTCCTGAAAGTGGATCCGGCAACAGGCCTGATGTCGAATCATGAAGGTCCGGTTGTTCCGGGCATTTATCAGGGCGGTTCTGCAAAACAACTCCAGAAATCGCTGGGCCTGGGCGGTGAGGAAATCCTCTATCTGGGAGACCATATCTATGGCGACATTCTTGCCCTCAAAAAGTCGATCGGTTGGCGTACGGCACTCGTGATCGAAGAAATCGAGGAAGAAGTGGCGTCAATCCAGAAGACGAGAACGGTGTCCGATGAGATCCGCCAACTCATGCTGAAAAAGAAAGATCACGAATTCGAAATGAATGAAGTTTATGCCCGCGAGCACGAACGAGGTGAAACCGTGCCGAAGGACGAGGTGCAGTCGATCGTGTCGGAAGTCGAGAAGATCGACAAACGGCTCGCCGAGCTGATTCGCACCTACAATTCCCATTTCAATCCGTACTGGGGCGAAGTGATGCGTGCGGGTTATGAGAAATCTTATCTTGCCGAACAAGTCGATCGTTATGCATGTATTTACATGAGCCGCATCTCGGATCTGAATCACTATTCACCGCGGACGTACTTCCGTCCGGAGCGCATTCCGATGGCGCATGAAATCTGAATCCAGACGGATCTGAGAGCGGAGTTGAAGGACGGAAAACACAATGAGTGGAACACAAATGAAAACAGCAATGGTATTCGGAGGGACCGGTCTGGTTGGATCCGAGCTGGTGCGGCTGCTGATCGCTTCATCCGAATTCGGGAAAGTCATTTTGATCAATCGATCGCCTTCGGGTGTGAGCTCCTCCAAAGTGACCGAGTTGTTGGTGGATTTCGAAAAAATCACCGATCAACCGCAGGAACTGGTGAAGCAGATCACGGAGCCCGTCCATGTTGTTTTCTGTTCGCTGGGCACCACGATCAAAAAAGCACGCACCCAAAAGGCATTTCACCGGGTCGATCATGATTACGTGGTGATGACCGGAAGAGTTGCGGATGCATTGAGTGCACCCGTTTATGTCGGGGTGAGTGCGATCGCCACTGATTCCGATTCCACGGTCTATTACAGTAGAGTCAAGGCCGAGGCCGAGCGTGACATTTCCGCCCTTCCATTTTCCAAGAAATCATCCATTCATTTCCTGCGTCCATCCCTTTTGCTGGGTGATCGCAAAGAATTCCGATTCGGTGAGCGATTGGCCATTCTGACCACTCCTTTGTTCAACTGGCTGATGGCGGGTCCGTTGAAGCGCTACAAGGCGATCAGTGCAACACAAGTCGCCGCTTCAATGATTCGGTTCACGCATCATCCTCATCCGGGGGTGCATATCCATGAAAATGAGGATCTGTTTTGATCTTCTCTTGAACAGTTTCTGCTGGTTGGGAGCGTCAAGGAATTGAACTAATTTCTATCTTTATCCTTTAGTCCACGATACTCTTTCTGAAATAAGAAAGTGCAGGCGTTCCATGAAAGATTCCAAGCCGTCCACCCGTTTCAAAGTTCATTACTCCAATCTTTTCTGGATCTCCTTGGTTCACGTCGGTGCCCTGGCTGCGATTCCATTCTATAATTTTGCAAATCTGATGACCGTGATCATTGGGGTTTTCCTGTTGGCACCGTTGGCCATCAATCTTGGTTTCCATCGATTGATCGCCCATCGCGCGTTCAAGGCACCGAAATGGTTTGTTCATTTCGTAGCGACTTTCGGAGCCATGATGGGTGGAGGAGCACCAGTGCACTGGGCCGCATCTCACCGGATCCATCACCAATTTTCCGATAACGACGGCGATCCACACGATTCCCGCAAGGGTTTCTGGTATGCGCACGTGATGCACCTTTTTGAAACCACGGAAGAGGAAAGCGGTGGCGACAACATCAAGAAGTACGCATCCGATCTTCTGGCTGATCCTTATCTGGTATGGTTGAACAAACATTGGATGTGGTTCGCCCTTTCCGCATTGCCGATTTTTTACTTCATGGGTGGTTGGAGCATGGTGTTGTGGGGTGGATTCATGCGCTTGGCAGTGATGTGGCATGTAATGTGGTTGGTGAACTCCGCGTCGCACATGTGGGGCTATCAGACCTATAACGCCAAAGACAATACCCGTAATAACTGGTGGGTGGGTATTCTTGCTGCAGGTGAAGGTTGGCACAACAACCATCATGCGTTTCCGAGCTGTGCTGCTCACGGCCGTAAGTGGTACGAAGTCGATCTGACTTATTTCATGATCTGCATCCTTGAAAAAGTCGGCATTGCCAAGAACGTTAAGCACCCGGTCGAGCCGGTTGCGGGTCGTTCTGCTCATCCCAAGAATGTTGCCTAGGATGTTGCGTTCGGTTATTTGACGGTTCGGGAATTTTTTTGCCCACCCTGCAATGTTAAACTTTCGGCGTGTAATAAAGAGGTTAAAGTGATTCTAAGCCTTGAAGGAGAGGGGAATCATGAAGACACTTTTGATCACCGCATTGCTTTCATTCGGTACCATCGCCGAAGCCAAAATCAAGTATGAACTCTATGCCGATTGCCAGAACTATTGCACCTTTCGCGAGTTCCCGGGGAATTGTCACGGTATCGCGTTCAAGAGCGATAAAAACGGCGAAAAGGATTTTCATTATTCCCGCTATTCAGAAGTGTTGAATGCCTGCGTTCACACCCGACCACCGTTCATCCAAGGAATCCGTTATTCCGAAGTCAGCCAAAAGTGCGACTGCAGTCATTTGCCTGCATTGCCGACGCTTCCGCTGAAAGAAGCTCCGATGACCGAACAAACCCGAAACGAGCTCATCGCACTGAAATCCAGCATTGAAGAATGGGCGCCCTGTGCAACCGATCCGATGAAGATCGTTGCTGACGAAGAGGGACGCTTCACCCCCGATGATCAGGGCGTCTGCAAATACATGAAGAATGGCTACATGGTGCTGGGCGGGTGCGAGCAGGGCATGAGTCGTGAATATTGTCGTTTTTATGGAAACTCAAATAACGTTGCTGCTCCGTTCTGCCATGCGGGAGATCTCGATCGGTGCAAGGACATTGCCATCAACCAGGATCCGGTCACGGGTGCATGGTACCGAAGTGCGCTTCAGCGCCGCGATCCGCTATCGGAGCGCGGTCAGCCACTCTTCAGTCGGGACGAATATCTGGGTGTGTTGATTTATCTCGCGAAGATGAAAGACAAGGATTCCGCGCGCAAATGGATGCAGTTCGTGGAAAAGAATCCGCGTAAGACCATCACCGGTTTGAAGAGCAAAGCGAAAGTTTACAACATCTGCCCGCCATTGCCGGTGAAAGAACGTCCATCCTCCATCACTGAAAAGCAGTGGGAAGACATGCAGCCCGATGACCGCTGTGAAATGCGTCCGGGCAACTGGGCCGAGATGTACGCCGTGTACAAGTACATCGGGTTTACCGATCAGGAACTGATGGCGATCAGCAAGCCGATGTATTTGCGGATGCGCGCGGCGAAGCCGATCGAAACACTGGTGTCGTATGGATCCGCTGCCACGGTGCGGGCAAGAAGTTATGAGCTGGCGTTGCAGGCAACGATTATCTTGTTAATGCGAGAAGTGGGTTATCAAAATCATCCGCTCTTGAATGCCACTGCAAAACTGATCGATGCTCGAGCCAGTTATGACAGTCCTTACTATCATTATCTGGCGATGGGTAACAAAGCCACCGAGTATGGCGCGTACCTGATCAAGAAATATTGTCCGGTAGACAAACCGAACTACCGGAATCCTCCGCAAGGCGGAAATGGACGACCAGCAGCCAACTTTTTTGATTCCGGCACGCATACTTTCGGAGGATTGAATGGTGGACACGAAGCAAATTTGCCGATCGGTCATGATTGCATTTCGTGGATCAACCTTTATCTGAATGCGAGTCGGGCATCCCGATGAAACGCATTCGATTCAGAACCGGTTTGTTGCTGGTCTTGGCCATTCTCGCGGTGACGGCGACGTCGGTTTTTGCATCGATAGAAAACGCTCGATCGCATCCGGTCGAGTTCATGGCGGGTGCGGCATCCTTCGACATCACCCCTCCGATCGGCACTCCCTTGGGTGGTACTGGCGGATTTCCCCGTCGATACCGGTATCTGATCGACTGGTTTGGAAGGCATCCGTATGCGAATTTTTTCACACCATCGCAAGGGGTGCATGATCCGCT
>JBEIKL010000075.1:0-9093 GCA_040379745.1 Bdellovibrionales bacterium
AAAAAGGTGTCCGGCGCTTTTTTGATGCTGGCTGCGTTAATAAAAATACCCCTGGGGCTTTTTTGATGCTCGATGCGTTGATGGTGAGGTTGCGCTCCGAGGCTGGATGATCTTTCGATCTCTATGGACTTCGGTCACTTTTAACAATAATTGAATTCCTTAACGCGCCAAGCATCAAAAAAGCGCCGGACACCTTTTATGATGGTTTGAGATGGGCCGATTCCCGACGACCCGTGTGTTCCAAATAGCGCTTGAACGGCTGGTTACCGGCGGCGATCAATTCCGGGTCATTCTTCAGCAGATAAATCACGTCTTCACGCGCTTTATTGAGCCACTCCTGATCGCGCACCAGATTGGCGATCTTGAATGGCAGAGTTCCCGATTGGCGGGTGCCCAAGAATTCACCCGGTCCACGCAACTCGAGATCGGCTTCAGCGATCTTGAATCCGTCTTCGGTTTCGCACATGACTTCCAGGCGTTCTGGTGTGGGCAAATGGGCGGGGCGTCCCGTTTTCAAAAAGCAAGTCGAGGCGTGTTGACCACGACCGATCCTTCCACGCAGCTGGTGCAACTGCGAAAGCCCGAATCGTTCGGCGTGTTCAATCACCATGATCGTCGCATTCGGCACATCGACGCCGACTTCCACCACGGTGGTGGACACCAGGATCTGAACTTCGTTTTTGCGGAAGCGATCCATGATTGCAGCTTTTTCCTTGCCGTTCAGTTTGCCGTGCAAGATGCCCACTTTGAATTCGGGAAACACGTCATTGGCCAGAGTCTCTGCCGCCGAGATCGCGCTCGTCAAATGGGTGAACCCTTCTTCCTCGGAGTCCTCGACCAGCGGGAAAATGAAGTAAGCCTGTCGGCCTTCGTTCAGCTGCTTGCGGACGAATTCGTGCATTTTGCCCGCATCGCTTTGGCGAACGAGATGGGTCTTGATTGGCGTGCGTCCCGGCGGTCGCTCGCGAATGATCGAAACTTCAAGATCTCCATACGCCGTTAGTGCAAGGGTGCGCGGGATCGGTGTCGCTGTCATGATCAGGGTGTGTGGTTGGATCACGGATTTTTCACGCAGTTTACGGCGTTGATCGACACCAAAGCGGTGTTGCTCGTCGATGATGGTCAAACCCAGGTTCGAAAACTTCACCGGGTCTTCGATCAGTGCGTGGGTGCCGATCAGCAAGCAGGGTTCGCCCGAATCCAAGTGTGCTTGCACGGCTTTGCGTTCACTGGCCGTCGATTTGCCCACGAGCAATTTCACGGGTGTTTTCGGCCCAAAAATCCGGAGCGCATTTTGATAATGCTGTTCGGCCAGAATCTCGGTCGGTGCCATGATCGCGGTTTGATAGCATTTGCCATCGAGAGTTTTCTGATCCATGACCGCCAGAGCAGATAACAGTGCGACTGCGGTTTTACCGGCACCAACATCTCCTTGAAGCAGGCGATTCATCGGGTGGCCTGAAACCAGGTCCTGTACGATTTCAAACAACGCTTCCTTTTGACCGGCGGTGAGTTCAAAGGGAAGTTTGGGCAAGAGTTTGGCTAAACTGTTTTGCAATGCCTTGGTCTCAAATGCGTGACCCTTTTCCTTCTTGATGTTCATGCGCTGGGCAAGCACATGGTATTCGAATTTGAAAAATTCCTCGTAAACCAGTCGATCGATCGCGATTTTATGATTCCGTTCGGGAAAGTGCGCCTGTTCGATTGCTTCGGGCAAAAAGGGCAGATCGTGCTTCAGCAGAAGGTAATCCGGGATTTCCTCTTTCAAGTGGGGTTTACCCATTTCGAGTGCCGTGTGAAGGATGGCGCGAAGTTTTTTCGTGGGGATTCCGTCGATTTCGACATAGACCGGCACAATCCGGCCGACATGCAGATCGTCTTCCGTATCGAACTGGATTTCCGGGTGTACCATCTCGCGCCCGGATCCGAATACCTTGATTTGGCCGGTGGCGATGAACTCGGTGCCGTTTTCAAATCGTTTTTCAAAGCCCTTGAAGACACGGAACCATTTCAGGGTGATCCACTGGCCTTCCCGGTCCTGGGCTTTGACTTCAAACAGTTTGGAAAACTTACCACGAAGTGGGCGGAAAGAGCTGAGTCGTGAAATGAGTCTGACTGAAGTTGAGGTCCCATCCGTTGTATCCCGCAGGGCTGCGAGTTGGCTTCGGTCCTCGAACTTTCGCGGGAAAAAATAAAGAACATCTCTCAGTGTTTCAATGTCGCGGGATTTGAAAACCGTAGCGAGTTTCGGGCCCACCCCCTTGATGTATTGAACCGGGGTATCGAGTGGATTCTGGCTGAAGTTCGGGACGGATGGTTTCGGTGACACTGCTTGATTGGATTATTCGTATTTGATCGAGACGATGACGTAGTTGAGTTTGCCCTTCGGAGCAACAACTTCCACTTCATCGCCTTCTTTCTTGCCGATCAAGGATCGTGCAAGGGGCGAAGTCACGCCGATCTTGTGTTTTTTGATATCGGCTTCATCGACTCCGACGATTTTATAGATCAGTGCCTGGCCGGAATCCTGGTCTTCGATGTTGACCGTCGCACCGAACACCACTTTGTCCGACTTGATATGGGAAGTGTCGATCACTTCCGCGCGCGCAAACTTGCCGTTGATATCCTGAATACGGCCTTCAATGAATCCCTGGCGTTCTTTTGCAGCGGAATAGTCCGCATTCTCCGAAAGATCCCCGAGCGAACGGGCGAACTCGATCGCAGCGATGACGTTGGGACGCTCGACCTGGATCAGGTGTTTCAGTTCTTCTTCCAGAAGGCGCTTGCCTTCGATGGTCATGGGGATTTTTTCTTCAGCCATAATGGTTAAAACGCTAGCATGGGGGGTGGGGAATTGCAAATTCCGAGGAGTGTCAACGGTGCGTAATCACCCCTGAAACGCGAAAAAAGCACCGTCCCCTTTCGGGAACCGGTGCTTTTTCCGGGAAAACGTCATTTCAAACGTTCATTACAGACAAGGTTCATATCTTTGAGTGACCGGGTTCCAGCAGGCATCGTTATCCTGGTGAGCCTCTTGTTGGAGTTCGAACATGCACGGTTCGATTTTTCCATTCACCCAGCAGTAGTCCAGTTCAACAGTGATCGGATTACCGTTCGAGAGGACTGTGACTTTTTCAGCTTTTGCATCGTTTGCACCGATCATCGCGGTGAATGCCATTGCCATTGCCATCATCAAGTTCATTTTTTTCATTTTCATTTCCCTCTCGTTTTTCGTTAATCGAGTCTTTCTCCCGTTGACTCGCCGTTCAGTGTTGAACGTGAAATGAGTTCTATCAGCGATGCTGCTATGCGTCTAGTAGTTTTTTTAATAAACAGTGATTATTTACAAAATAAACGGAAAAGCACGGAATGGTCGGTCATTTTTAAATTTATTTAGTTTAACAAATAAATGGTAATCATTGAAAAACAGCCCGTCTGTAGGTTTTTTCCATCGGAGTTGTGGAAAGCCCGCAGTCTGCCCCCTCATTCACCGGCTTCAAATCAATTAAAATCGGCCCACACCAGTATGAAATCTGGCACAGGGGTTGCTCTAGCAGGCACTGAAATCTCTTTAGGAGAGGAATGTTGGTTCAAATGAAAGCTGAATTTTTCAATAAAACGTCTGTTCTTATGCTGGTTGCCGGGCTGCTGCTGTCCGGAGCGGCGGCACATTCGGATTCGGGCATCCCGGTGATGGGAGTGAATTGCGGAATCAAGCATCCGCACCAGTCCTCATTCGCACAATTGGATTCAGGATTCGCAACCAGTGAGGATTGCAAGACGGTTTATGTGTTTCCACCGAAGGTTGCGAAACATCGGATGAAGTTGATGTCATACCTTTTCCAACTCATTGCCCGTTACAAAGGAAACAAGAACGAATGCGACACCATTCAAAATGAGCGGAAAAAAATCCAGAAGCAACTCGATGATTCGAAGCTCAGTCTCGAGGAACGCGAACATCTTTTGGCGGAGTTGGAACATATCGGTTCTTCTTTCGATGATCGGAAAAACGAAGTGGCCATCGGTCACCTTGAACTTCCTTGGAACGACTTGATTGAAGCTTATCGGAAAGAAAATCGCGGAGTGCACGTGGCCGATGGAGGATCACCCGAATTCGTAAGGATGCCTGTATTGAAGGGTAGAGTGACGATTCGTCCGAAAACAGGTGAGTCCCAAGTGGCAAAGATGGTGAAACTCGACGTTTACAATCCCAAAGTAAGAGGAGAAGAGCCGGATCTTTATGAGTTCAATTCGGGGCTTTCCTTTTCTGCCAATTTCAACCAATTGGGTGTTTGCGAATTGATGAAAGGAAAGAAACCGATCGATTTCCTTGAAGCGGAATATTCATTCGAGTTCCAGGCACAAAAGGGTAATTCGGTGGATCAGAGCCTGAAAGGTCAGGTCGTGGCGATTTGAGCAGGGTATTTCGTCATTTCTTTTTGAACAACGCGTCCGCCGCGGTTTTCATGTCATTGGCGGATTTGCTTCCGGCACCGGGGGCACGCGTGGATGGCTTGAAGAAGTCACAGAAATTCGACGATTCCTTTTCAACCACGCGATCGGCGCTGGATTCACGGCAGAGGTTGTTGTAGGCGGTGTCGTAGTGTTCGCAATTTTTACAGGCATGAGTCGAGCGGCCGCAGTGTTCACAGGTGTCCTGGCGGTGAAAATTATTCACCGCGATTTCTTTCGCGCAATTCCAGCAAAAATGCTTTTTTACCGATGGATCGCCCAGGTCACTTCCAGGGCCAGGAGTGCCACTAGCGGCATTCGAGCCCGACGCACCTTCAGTTGCGACCTTTTTTTCCTGTTCCTGTTTCTTCTGTAAGTCGTCCAGCCAGCCCATGTTCAGTTCCTGTGTTCACGCATCAAGGGTTGTACGTCGATTTCTTCTTCTTTCAGTTTTTCGATCGCCAGCAACATCGCCCAGGCACTCGAAAGAACGGTCGAGTAAGGGATCTTGCGTTCCAAAGCTGCGCGACGAATGGAATAACCGTCTTTCATCGCCGCATCGTCCGATACGGTATTGATGATCAGTTGGTACTTGCCGTCCTTGATCGCTTCCACGCAGTTCGGTGATCCGGCAGACAGTTTCAGAATCGTGTCCGCCTCGATTCCATTTTCGTTCAAAAAACGGGCTGTTCCGCCGGTCGCTTCGATTCGGAAGCCCAATCGGGTGAACTGTTCGGCGATCGACAGTGCTTCAGCCTTGTCATCATCGCGCACGGAGATGAACAAACGGCCTTTGTGAGGCAGGCGTAGGCCAGCAGCCTCGAGTGCTTTTTGATAAGCGATCGCAAAACTCTTGGATCGACCCATGACTTCGCCCGTGGATTTCATTTCGGGGCCCAGTACCGGGTCGACATTCGGGAATTTGTGGAACGGAAACACCGGAGCCTTCACGTGATAGGTTTTCAGGTTCCAGTCCAAGTCGTGTTCCAGTCCCAGTTCTTTCAACTTTTTACCCAGCATCAGTTCCATCGCAATTTTCACCACAGGCAGTCCGATCGCTTTACTCACGAACGGCGCGGTACGGGAGGCGCGCGGATTTACTTCGATCAGGTAGATTTCGTCACCCAGCACGGCGAACTGAACGTTCATCATGCCTTTGACTTTCAGTTTCTTGCCCAGGATGCGGGTGTAGGTTCGAATGCGATCGACAATGTTTCGTGGCAGGGATCGAGGAGGCATGCATGAGGCGCTGTCGCCCGAGTGAATCCCCGCTTCTTCAATGTGTTCCAGAACGCCAGCGATCAGCGTGGTTTCACCATCTGAAACCGCATCCACATCCACTTCGGTGGCACGATCGAGAAAACGATCGATCAGGACCGGATGCTGATCCGACACACGGATCGCCTCGTCGATGAATTCGTGGAACGATTCCATCGAGCGCACGATCTTCATTCCGCGGCCACCCAGTACATAGGAAGGACGAATCAGGACTGGGAACCCCAGTTTTTGTGCCTTTTCAATGGCTTCAGATTTAGTGAACGCGATAGCCGATTCCGGCTGGCGCAAACGGTAGGCGAGCACATCTTTCACCAAGGCATCAAAGCGATTGCGGTCTTCGGCGAGGTCAATGCTATCGGTGGTGGTGCCGAGGATTTTCAGTCCGCCGGCTTCGAGTTGCTTCGCGATCTTGAGCGGCGTTTGCCCACCCAGTTGAACAATCACACCCATCGGTTTTTCGAGGGCGGCAATATTCAGCACGCTTTCGGGGGTGAGCGGTTCAAAATACAGTCGGTCTGAAATGTCGAAATCGGTGCTCACGGTTTCAGGGTTGCAGTTCACCATGATGGTTTCGTAACCCATTTCACGCAATGCCATCGCGGCGTGGACACACGAGTAATCAAATTCGATTCCCTGGCCGATGCGATTCGGGCCACTCCCTAGAATCATCACTTTTTTTGGATTGTTGCTCGGTACTGATTCGTTACGGGTGCGGCCGTAACTCGAATACCAGAACGGAGTCTTTGCCGCGAATTCGCCCGCGCACGTATCGACCGAGTGATAAGTCGGCATCAGGCCGACCGCTTCACGAGCTTTTCTGACATCCTCAGGCGAGATGTTTTTCAGGGCGGCAATTGCGTGGTCAGGCCAGCCTTGGGCTTTCACCTTTTTGAAAAATGCGGATTCGAAAGGAAAACCGGCCTCGAGAATCTCTTTTTCCGTGCGGATGATTTCAGCAACTTGTCCCAAGAACCACGGATCAATCGCTGACTTCTGGTGGAGCTCTTCGAGATTCGCGCCCTTGCGAATCGCATCGGCTACAGCCCAGAGGCGATCGGGGTGTGCGCGTTCAATCCGATCCCAGTAGATGCCCGTTTCGGGCAATGGTTTGAACCAGTTTTCACTGCGTTCCAGGCTTGAAAGGGCTTTCATCAGTGATTCTTGAAAATTACGCCCCAGGGCCATGACTTCTCCCACGGATTTCATCTGCGTACCCAGTTCGTTCACCGCATTCGGATCGGTGGATTTGAACTTTTCAAAATCAAAGCGCGGAATCTTCGTCACCACATAATCGATGCTCGGCTCAAACGATGCCGGGGTGGTGCCGGTGATGTCATTCTTCAATTCATCAAGTGAATAACCCACCGCAAGTTTTGCAGCTACGCGGGCGATCGGAAAGCCGGTGGCTTTGGATGCCAGAGCACTCGAGCGGGATACCCTTGGATTCATCTCGATCACGATCACGCGACCGTCTTTCGGGTTCATCGCGAATTGAATGTTGCTGCCGCCGGTTTCCACACCGATGGCGCGAATGATGCGGATCGATTGGTTGCGCAAGTTCTGAAAATCCTTATCCGTCAAAGTTTGTGCGGGAGCGACGGTGATGCTGTCACCGGTGTGTACGCCCATCGGGTCCAGATTCTCGATCGAACACACGATAATTACATTGTCTTTTTGGTCACGCACGACTTCGAGTTCGAACTCTTTCCACCCCAGAAGGCTTTCTTCGATCAGGCAGGATTTCGTCGGTGACAAAAAGAGCGCACGTCCTAGCTTGTCGAAAAACTCGCTTTCTGTACGAACGATCCCACCACCTTCACCTCCCAAGGTGAAGGAAGGACGAAGAACGAGTGGTAGGCCGTATTTTTGAAGGATTTTTTTTCCGTCTTCGATTGAATTGGCAATCTCCGAGCGGGCACTCTCAACGCCGATCGCATCCATCGTCTTCCGAAACTCTTCGCGGTCTTCTGCGCGATGAATGACCTCGGGTTTTGCTCCCAGGATCTCGACCTGGTACCGCGACAGGATTCCCGCACGATGCAATTCCAGGGTCAGGTTCAGTGCGGTTTGTCCACCCATAGTAGGCAGGATCGCATCGGGCTTTTCCTTGCGGATGATTTCTTCGAGGATGGGTGGTGTCAGTGGCTCGATGTAAACGCGATCGGCCAGTTCCGGATCGGTCATGATCGTAGCCGGGTTCGAGTTCACCAGTACCACTTCATAACCTTCTTCTTTCAATGCCTTGATGGCTTGAGTTCCCGAATAGTCGAATTCACACGCTTGCCCGATCTGAATCGGTCCGCTTCCGATCATCAGGATTTTTCGAATGTCCGTCCGCTTTGGCATGATTAAAACCTCCAGCCTGTGGTGAATTTCAGTTCGATGGGGTCGTTCGGTTTCGCTTGGTTATAAGCTTCTACCGCTTTTGGGATGAATTTTTCGTTCTCATTCAGGTAAGTGAACGTGAAGAAGAAGCCACCGGCACCCAGGCTGAGCCCCGCAATTTTCAGTGTGTTGCGGACGGAATCCCGGGATGCATCATCGAACTGATTGGCGATCGTGTTTGAAAACACCAGCATCACCAGGCCCAGGGTTCCGATGTACGCGCTCGATCTGCTGGACTTTCGGTTGTCCTGATATTTGAGCAACATGGAATCGGCTTCCGGAACGGTTTTCACGAAGTGACGCAGGGTTTGGGCGTCTTGGGCTTGGGGCGAATCAGTCGAATACGTTTCACCGTGGATCACAAACGGTCTGTCGCAACCGATGGGTACGATGTCCTTGGGTTTGCGAAGTGGAGAAGGGATGCTGGTCTGGCAAGGTTCACGCGGAGGAAATGCCGAAGGGTCCGCGGCTTGAGCCACGATCGAGGTAGTCAGGAGGGAAAGCGCCGCGACCAGATGGACCGTGAATTTCATGTTTCCTGAAGACTTTAACGTAGAAATTTATTTCGCACACCAGAAGAATTCCGGATTAAGATAAAAACATGCCAATCAGCCGAATCCGTTTCAGAAATTTCTTTCTTGGCTTCGCGTTATTTCTTGCCGGAACCGCTCAAGCGCAGACCGGTGGATCCGCCGCCAAGGGAAGCGCTCCGTGGAGTTTTGTGAACCGCAAGGCGGAGGTGAAGCGCCAGTCGAGATGGAGTTTGGACGAGTGGATGGCCACCCGGGAAAAATACCGCTGGCAAGACATGTGGTTGGCACTGAATTCCCCATCCCCGTTCGAGTTTTTCGTGATGGGGTCGGCAAACATGGTTCCGGTCACCCGCAAAGCGAAGACAGATTTTCGCTACGGAGCCGGAGCCTATGTCAGCATTTTCGGGTTGGAGTTCGAACACGATCACGTGTTGAATCCGGAAGA
>JBEIKL010000076.1:0-9087 GCA_040379745.1 Bdellovibrionales bacterium
CGGCTGGCATTGTACGAATTCAATTGATTCACACCCAACTGAACATTCAGACGCATTTCGCTCGCGCGGCCCAAAAGCTTGTTCAGATTCAGGAGCGCCTTCTTCATTTCTTCAGCGTAGGTTGGGTCGTTCAAAACCATTCCAAGTGACCCTTGCCCCTGATTGATCCGGGTCATCTGGTCGCGGAATTGTTCGATGGTGTCTTCGAGTTTGATCAGCGTGCGCTGAGCGGTCTGGGTCAATCCACCTTGTGGTGAAAAGGTCTTCGACGCTTCTTCAAGAGTCTTGTTCAATTGACGGATCGTCGTGCGGATCTCTTCCGGATTGATCGACTCGTTCAACGAGGAGGTGATTCCCTTCACTTCGCCCATCACACTGTTGAGCTGGGACATCATCTCTTCCATGTTGACGGCTTTTTCACCGACTTCGATTTTCTTGCTCTTCTTCGGACTGTCAGCGGCCTGTGCGGAAGCACCCCACATCCAGTTCCAGAGAGACGAGGTGCTCACGTTTTTTTCTGCGCCATTCACCACGGTTCCTTCGTCCGTCTTGGTGGAGTCGAGAGAGGAGTTGGAATTCTTTTCAGCAGGCGTGGCCGATGGAGAAACGCTCTCTTCGACCGGTGCGGAACCGGCTTGGGATTCTTCGTCACCCACGATGTGCGATCCGGTGTATTTCACCGGCTTCAACTCGAGGAACTTGTCACCGAGGAAACCTTCGCCACGGACATAGGCCTTGGTTTTGCCTTCAATGGTTTCCACCGGACCGGTAATGCAAAGCACGAGCTTCACTCCACTCGGTACGAGACCGATGTCCGAAATGTAACCGATATCCATTCCCAAGGATTTCACCGGGGATTTCTTCTTCAACCCGGTCGCGTCTTCGATGGTCAGCTGAACCGGTTCGCACGCTCTCCACCAGAAGGGACGGTTGTTGATGTAGATGGAAAGCACGCCAACAAAGAGGATTCCACCCAGGGTGAAAAGGCCCACTTTCCATTTGATTTTCGCGCTTGCTTCATTCGGGTTCGTCATTTCAGTCTCCTACTGCAAAACAATGAGGGATCCACGTGCTGGCAAAACCATGGTCCACAGATAATCCAATAACAAAATCGTCAGACAGGTGGCCACGACGGTGGAACGCGTGGAAAATCCGACCGCTCGGGCTCCGCCTTGTGCGCGGAATCCGTAAAAACTTCCCAAGAGTGCCAGAGCTGCACCAAAACTGATGCCCTTCATCGTACAATGAAGGATGTCGACGGCATCCACCCAGAGGCGGAACTCTTTCCAAAACACGGGAAAACTCAGATCAAGGACACCGCAAGCGATTCCACAGGCAGATAGCGTGGCAATGCCTCCGAAGATGTACGCCAATAGCGGCATCATGAGCGCACCGGCCAGAACCCGTGGAAATACAAGATACTCGTAGGGGTTCACGCCCATGACTTCCAACGCATCGATCTGTTCGGAAACGCGCATGCTGGCGATTTCGGCACCGATGGCGGCACCGGCACGGCCGGTCACCATGATCGCACCGATCACCGGGCCCAATTCACGGAAAATGGAAACTCCGACGGAACCGCCCACCAAGGCTTGCGCTCCGAAAAGAGCGAATGAAGTGTAAAGCTGGTAACCCATCACGGCACCCATGAAAACCGCCGCGACCGAAAGAATGCCCAAGCTACTCACGCCGATGAATTCACACTGATTGATGAAGATGCCCCGCCGTCTCCAGATTTTTGGAGCGGCCTGCAGCGTACGCTGTGTAAAAAGAGTGAGTTCACCCAACCAGGTGATCGCATTGTTGATCATGGAATTCGTCCAATACTACTAAACTTTCTTGCGGCTCTGCAACAAGATAAGGAAGGCCGGAATAACCAAAACCCCCACGGTGACGCAGGTGATTTCGCCGATGACGGCCAACCTTCCAAAGCTAACGAAGGCCTGATTACCAGCAATCAGCAAAGAACACCAGCCGATGGTGGTGGTCAGGCTGGCCAAAACCACCGCACCGCCGGTGTGGAACACGGCCTTGACCACGGGCAAGTCATCGTTTTGATGGACATCTTTGCGGTTTTTCTCTTCCCGATAGCGATGAAAGACATTGACCGAGTAATCAATCCCGATTCCAAAAGTGATGGGCAGGGCGATAAAATTGAGAAAGTTGATCTTCAAATCGAAGAAGTACATTCCCGCCACCATCCAAGCCACTCCCAAGAACAACGAGGAAAGAACGAGAAGAGAAAGCTCCACGCTTCGAAACAGGATGATTGTAAGAATCACCACAGCAAGAGCGGCAGCCATGGTCGCAATCGGACCGTCTTTCAGTACGGCGGTCAACATGTCGGCAGAAACCGGCAAGCGACCGGCAACCGGAGCACCGGGAGCGATGGCATCAACGGTGTCCCGAATTCCCTTCACGAATCGCAGAAGCGGTTCGCCTTGGCGGATCTCATCGGTGATGGGCGGTTCCACCAGAACGAGATTCCCCAATGTTCCGTCCTTTTCGCGGAATCGATCGAGAAGTTTATGTGGAAGTTCGTTGATCGTGAATGGAGACAAGGACTCAGTCAGAAGAAATTCATCGACGCGCTTTTTCTCTTCTGCGGGAAGCATCCAGTAGATCTTGGGCGGAATCTGATCGCGGATCGCATTCAAATAACGGATTTTCTCGGCCTGATCGGACGGAACGAAATCCTGCACGCGAAGTACGTTCGCAATCATCGACTTCTTGCCCTCTTTTGCCTTCAGTTCGTTCAATTTCTTCGCGATTTTCTCGGAGTCCTCCGGACTATGGGTCATCACGGCGATCGGCGTGCTGTAGCGTTTGAGAATCTGATCGATGTAGCGGTTCAGGTAACCCGATCCCTCTTCCATCGACGTCTTGTCACGCAATTTAGAGAGATCGGTTTCGATGATGCTCTGATCGATGCGGGCCAGAGCGAACACCGCCACGATGGACACCATCGCTCCGAACACCGTGATCGGCTTCGGAAAACGGATGAGAATTTGTCGCAAATAATAAGCCCACAAGGAGCGAGACTCGGTTCGACGTTCCTTACCGATCACGGAAAACCGTCGGTTCACGAGAGACAGGATTGCCGGAAAAAACGTGTAGGCACACAGCCAGCAGATCACCATTCCGACAAATCCGATCACGCCGAACTGGCTGAATCCGCGGAAACTGGTGAGCATCAGGCAGCCATAAGCCAATGCGGCCGCAATCGCGGCGGTGAAGGTCGGCAATACCGTTTCACGCAGGGAAATCTCGAGCGCTTCGAGATGCCCCCGTTGCTGGGCCCTGCGTTCCTCGAGATATCGGGCCAGGATCATGATTCCGAAATTGATTCCGTTCCCCATGATGATCGAACCGAGGAATGCGGAGTTCGCATTGAGATCGCCCACCAGGAAATAAGACACACCGAACGTGATCAGCGTCCCCACCAGGAGTGAGAGGATCAACGCCATTGTGGCGTAGAAAGTGCGGTAATAAACGAACAAGACCAGGGCGACCAAAACACCCACCACTACGGTCGAAAGCACAAGGTCGCTCATCAAAGACGCCTGTTCCTCGATGAGGTCCTGGATGTTGCTCGAGTATTTCACCTCGATGTCAGGTGCATACTTCAGCGGATTGATTTTTTCGACCGCGGCCACCACCGCGTCCTTCAAGGCATGCGCCGTCTCGATCCGCTGATCGGGAGCATAGGCCAAGATGAGACGTTTGGTTCCGTCCGGGGTGGAATAGATTCCACCGGGAAAATGCGCGAACTCATCGGTCTTGGAGGAATACTTCTTTTCGAGTGTGACGAAATCGTAATTCGGCTGTTCCGGTTTGTTCTCAATGACCAGATTCACCGGATTATAAATGAACTTCTCGTACTCGATCTTTCGACGAATGAAGTCCTGGATCTCCATCAGGTCTTTCTTGTCAATGAAGAGCGCTTTCCGCTTCTGGAAGAAATTGATTTCATCGGTGAGTTTGTATTCGACATTCGCACAGACCGACGCGGGCAATTTTTCGAGTTCGTCGGCCAGCGCTTGCTGGAAGCGACCTGCTGCTTCGGAATTCTTCGAAAAAATCAGAACGCCGAGGTTGTCTATCGACCGCAACCGACTGGTCACTTCCTTCAGGTCGATCACGCTCCGGGACGTGGTGGGCAACATCTCTTCAATGTCGGGCTTCAGACTGGCAAAGAGCTTGATCGTGAAATGAGTCGAAGCGACGCAAACCACGAAAAACGCCAAACAGACACTGAGTGCGCGCCGATCGAGGAATGAGGAAAGTTTTCGGAAAAACGAATCAAGCTTCATTCACGGTAAACCCCATGAAGGAACTCATGATAGAAATGGAGCCCCAACCCGAGAGAAACGATGGAATAAACAAATCCCACCGAAAACGCGATCATTACCGGATGCACGAACGGAAGGATTTGCGAATGGAAAATTCCGAACACGGCAAAGCTCAGGCTCATCAGCGAGAACACATTGTCATCGCTGACAAAGGAGGCGGCACGGACGGCACGACGGAATTCGACCTTGCGGGTGCGACAAGCGAGTTCGTTCATGGTCTCGGCTTCCTGAATCGCTTTTTCTTTCCAGTTCGGGAGGTCCTTCCGCTTCATCACCTTGTCATACCACTCTTCTGATACGAACTTGATGGTCATGGAATCGATCCAGAAACTGAAAAGTACGAGTGGAGAGGGCTTTGGCCCCTTCACTTGCTCGTAGATGTCGCGCCACTCGGACTCGACGATGTCGACTTCGCGATTGGCAATGGACATGAGTTTACGGCGCATCAACTGATAGACTACTCCGCAGTGTACGGCAACGAACGCGAAAACCATCACGCCCAGGACAATCAGCGGATGCGGATAGGCTTGAAAATCCTGAATCAAACGCAGGGTTCCGGCGATCATCAGGGAATTGAAGGTGATCCCGTCACCGATCGCATCGAGCGTCCGGCCGATCGCGGTACTTTGATTTTTCATGCGGGCCAGAATACCGTCCATGCAATCGAGGATGGCCCGAATCTCTAAACAGAGAACCGCAAGTATATAGTACTGACGGTAAATCAGGACTGCACCCGCAACCCCCACCATGGTGTGAAAAATGGTGACCATATTCGGAGTAAGAGAGGTCGATTGCACGGCATTTGCCAAACCACGCGCCACCCGTCCTCGGTAAAGACGGTTCAATGGATCCTGCAATTTGGTGCTTATAGCCTGCGTCATCATAAACGGAGATCGTACCCAAAGTGTCTGTTTTTTTGAACCTAATTCGTGCTAAATTTTGGCATGACCACTTCCAGCCACCAGTTGACCAAAATCACCGCCTCTTCCAAACCGCACCATATCGAGATGGTTTTCGAAAACGGCAAAAGCTTCACCCTACCCTACCTGGAATTGCGCTTTGAATGCCCTTGTGCGACTTGCGTGGACGAAATGACCGGCAAACGCACGCTTCGCAAAGAAACTTTAAAGCCCGATGTGAAGCCGATGAAAATCCAGCCTGTGGGTCGTTATGGGATCCATGTGGAATGGAGCGACGGCCACCGCACCGGAATGTATCACTTTGACAACCTCTACCGGATCGGTGAGGAAAACGAGAACAAACAAAAGCACTGAGGGCATCAGCCCATGCGTCGGTAAAAATCCTTCACCGCAGGGTCGATCTTGAACCCGGCAGGTGAATACCCTTCGATGGTGAGATCACTGAGCGAGCGAACGCGCGAAAGCGCAACATACGCCTGTCCGTGTTCCCACACTCCCCTCAAATCAACATGGGCCTTATCGAGAGTCGCTCCCTGCGCTTTGTGAATCGTACAAGCCCAAGCCAGATTGAGTGGAAAATTCGTTGCCGTCGCAACGATTTCGCCCTCGGCATCGAGAATGCTGAAGGTTGCGGGCTTGAGTTCGATCGTCCGACCTTTCAGCAACTCCACATGGACTTCATTGTCTTTCAGGCGGGAAATCGTTCCCAGGGTTCCGTTCACATAACGGAGTTCCGGATCGTTCTGACGGAACATCACCAACGCACCTTCCTTGAGCGTGACCGTCTCGCCGATCGGAGCGTTTCGTTTCAGATCGTCGATCTTCTGCGCCTGACCGATGTAAACCGTATCGTACACCCGAACGGTTCCCTTCAACATGTGAAGTCGCTGCTGGTTCAACTGATCAACCTGCGCACGTCGAGAGAAGAGTCGAGTACCCACAAAATCAAGCGGCACCTTCTGAAGGCGACTGTCCAGAACCTCTTTCGCACGTGAAGTGAATTCTCCCCAACGCAATTCGTTCAGGATCTCGTTCCAATGCGAATCGTTCGAACGCACGATCTCGCGCAAGTTCACCGAATCGAATTCCGTTTTCTGCCAGGTATCGGTCAAGAAGCACCACGGTTTTTCCGGCTCGCGCACTTCCTGTGAAAACAGGTCTTGGGAGAAGGGGTCCGCGTACGCAGGGCGCACGGGTTTCACCACCGGAGGCAATTGCGCGAAGTCACCGATGGCCACCACTCTCAGACCACCCCAGGGTTCCAACATGTTTTTACGGGCTTTTCGGGCGATTTTTTCTGCAGCCATCCATTCGTTGGCACCGATCATGGAAATCTCGTCGAGCAGGATCTGATCGGTCTTGCGAAGACGCTGGATGATTCCCTGGTGCTTGGTGGCGCGAGCGACGACTTGTTCGACTCCGCCATCCATGATGCCCAATCCGAAAAAGCTATGGAAAGTGCGACCACCAAGAAGTATGGCAGCAGTGCCGGTCGAGGCAAGCACCGCTGTGGTTTTGGTGCCATCTATTCCCGAACGCAAGAAGTCCTGAATCACCGTGGACTTGCCGGTTCCGGCCCCACCGGTGAGGAAAATATTGTTTTTAGATGAGAGTTTCTCGCGCGCGAGCTCCTGCCCTGTTGTCCAATGAATCATGGTGGTGTCGCTCAGGCTGTTACCGACTTCGCTTTTTTCTGAGCGGGTTTCGCGTTCCAGAGTCTGGCTGCGAGTACAAGACCGATCAGTGCCACCGGAATCATGGCCGTAGGCCACGCATGCCAGTTTGCCGGGTTCTTCGCATCATCCCCGTTCGGAAGAGTCATGCCGTAATAAAGGGATTGCGCTCCGGTGCCGAGATAAACCATGCCATCGATGATTCCCACGGCTGTGCCAACGTTTTTCTTTCCGCCAAAGTCCATGCTGGCTGTGCCGGACAACATTCCATGCACGCCGATGATCGACATCGACATCAGCACCATCAACCAGCCCATGTACGGAGTTTCGATGACAAAGAGCATGCTGATTGCGCCGACAAACATGATTCCATAAAGAACGGCAGAAACCGGGCCACGACGGGAGTGGAAAATCTTGTCCGAGATCGTTCCCGCGAACACACCGCCGAGAATGCCCGCACAGCAGAGCATGAGCCCCCAGTGCTTCGGCACGAAGGTCTCCATCAGACCGGTCTGCTTGGAGAAGATGATGTACCAGTTCATGATGGAATTACGGAGGAATCCGCTACAAAACTCGATCAATGCGATGGTCAGAATGACCGGATGGGTGAACATCTTTTTCGCAAGCTCGGTAATACTCAACGGTTCTCCGTTTTCCTTTTCATGCGATTCGTCTCCGGTTTCGAAATCATCGAAACCCGCCTCGGACGGACTGTTCCGAACCATCGCATACGAGATCATGAAGAACAAAATCAGGATCAAGGTCGGAATGAAGAATACAAACGGCAGTGAAAAGGCCTTGTTGATCATCGCACCCCAGTCATAGGCGAAATAAAGACCGAGAGAAATGAGAATGCCGAAGATTCCTCCGAAGGTGCCGCGCTCGCGCACATGAAACCAGGAAGAATTGACCTTCACGATCGCCACAGCACCGAAGCTTTGGAAATACATGTTCATGGCGTAAAGGATCGAAAATTTCAGAACGAGGTCGGAGGTCCACTGAAAGTAGGTCACCAGTCCCATCAGGAAGTTCGCCGTCGCCGCTCCGATTGCGGCCATCAGGATCGCACGTCTTCCACCGAGCTTGTCGGTGAGCGGGCCGTTGATCACAAAAGAGCAGCCGTAAACGAAAGTTCCCACTGCGAAAATCTGTCCGAAATCCTGATTGGACATCAGGTCACCGAAGGCATTTTTGCTGACGGTCAGGTTGTAGCGCCCCATGTAGAGGAATGCATAGGTCAGCCCCAAGGGGAGCCAGTTCCACATGCGGCGTTTTTCGAAGGCCTTGCTGTGCCCAAGATTCACCTTGGGAAGCCTGGAAAGCACCAGGGTCAGGACGGCGAGCAAGATCAGAATGGGCATGAATTGCTTTACACTTTCAACGAACATCGATGAATCCTCGGGTTTTCCGAACCCTATCAAGCCCGTACCCACTCTTCAATCCCCAAATTGGGGAGAAAAAAGATCCGTTTTTTTGCCTCGCACCTTGTGAATTCAGCAGACTTCGGACAATATGGCGACGAAATGACTTTGCCTTTATTCATTACCCGAGGAAACAAATACGTTGCCGGTGCCATCATGTATGCGGTGGCCTATGCCCTCTATTATGTAACGAATCATTTTCCGGTAGTGGAACCAACCCTTTTGCCCTTCACTTGGGTTGACCAAAACGCTCCCTTCCTACCCTGGACGGTGCTGATCTACATGAGCGAATACTTTTATTTCGCTTTTGTTTACATCCTGCTGAAGCGCGAAGATAACATCAACCAATACCTGTACTCTTACTTTGTCGCACAGATCATCGCTTGTTTCATTTTCGCGGTTTATCCGGTCACCTATCCACGTGAACTCTTCCCCGTACCGACCGACATCCCTCAATGGCTGCAAGGCATGTGGGCGTGGTTACGAGTGGCGGATGCACCGACCAACTGCCTGCCTAGCTTGCACGTGGCATCCTGCTTTCTCTCAGCGTTTGCCTTCATCACCGACAAACAAAAGAAATTGTTCTGGACCTTCTTCATCTGGTCCAGTGCGATCGCCCTGACCACCTTGACGACCAAGCAACACTACGTGGTCGATGTGGTCACGGGGATTGGTCTTGCTAGTGGAACCTATTATTGGTTCCACCACAGACAGAAGTACA
>JBEIKL010000077.1:0-9042 GCA_040379745.1 Bdellovibrionales bacterium
AACCATCCTCGCCACCCGTTGGCCAGCAACGCACAACTTCATATCGGGCTGAGCTACCTTCAACAGAAAGAATACAAGATCGCCGAAGAGGAACTCACCCGCGTTCTGCTCGATCATCCTTATTCCAATGCCATTCCGGACGCGCTGGGCTCACTTCTGAAAGCCGCTGAAGCACAGGGCAATGCCTCACGTGTGGCCTACTTCCGCGAAAAACTCGGAAACTTCTTTGCGAATGCACCGCAATCACAAGGCAGCCCTTCCGTTGATTCCGTGAAACACGAGTCCACTCCACACGATTCCGGAAAACACGAATCACAGAAACCATCCGGTCATTCCACCGAAAAACCGGTCGCACCTCAACCTCCGACCGCACCGGTTCCTGAAATGAATAGTGCCGATCTGCACGGCCAACAACCCAGCGTGGTGAAACAATGAAGAACAAGCGATTCCTCCTTGCCGGAATTTTTGTCGTGATCAGTGCCGAAGCATATGCATCCGGCAAAAAAACCCGTTCACAGGAATGGCGCATTCTCCCCCGCCAGGATTGGGAAACATTCAACATCCCCACACCACCGGAAATCGATCCGGACGGATTCGACACCCGAAGCAAGGTTCTCGTCCGCAAGGCCAATCGCACTTATCCTGAAATCACCATCGCTTCCGACCGTATTCCGATCGAAGGGGAAATCGTGAATGCCCGCACGGAAGGAACACAACTTTTCCTCGGTGAACAGGTCTTCGTTCGCGGTGAGGAACAGCTTCAAGTCGGTAAGACCTACTCCGTCACCAGCGGCCCTGAAAAAGTCATTTCCAACCGCGATGATCGCGTGGGCTTCGCCTATGACGTCAAGGGAACGGTGAAGATCATCGGCGTGCGCGACGGAATGTTCATCGGTACGATCATCAGCGCAATCCGCCCGATCGAACGCAACAACCTGCTGATTCCCGAAGTCACCCCTTACTCCTTTCCAGAAGCGGTTCCATCGTCAACCGTGATTCCCGCTTCCATCCTGAAAGTGAAATCACAGAAGCTCACCATGATCACCGACGAAAGCTTCGTCCTGCTCGATGCGGGCACCAACGATGGAGTGAAGGTGGGCATGATCTTCCGTCGCTACCTCAAAAAGGATCCGAAGACCAAGACCACCATCACCACAAAAGACTACCTGGTCGAGTCGGACCTGCAGATCATCGAAGCCAAAGATCAATTTTCAGTCGCATTCGTGAAGCGCAGTCGATCGCTCATCCACCCGAACGATGAAGTGCTCTCGCTCATGGATCTGCGGGATTTTGAGAAGAATACCGGCATGCAGGTCTTCATCCAGAACGACGGCCAGGGAACACCTCTCGACGATCTCGACAAAATGGATGACAGCCAGGGCTTGGGAGAAAAAGAAGACCGTGAGTTGAGACAACTCGAGAAAGTCGATCCGAACCAGGTCGACAGCCCTGCCGTGATCGGAAACGAACCGGCTCCGAATGATCAGATTGAAAAACCGATCAATGAAGAGAAAAAACCTGAAAATGAAAAGGTTGAGACCGAGCATGTTTCCGAACCGCCTGTGACCGCAGAACCCGCCACAGATGAATCGCCTGCGAAAGAAGAAGTATCCCCGGAAATGAACCTGGAACCGTCAGGGACCACGGAAAACCTGGAACCACCTGTGGACGCATCCGCGACTCCGGATACTACGACCTCGCCTGCTGTAAAAGAGGATGAAAAACCGGCTGTAGAGGCGACTCTCGAACCGCCTGCTGATGCAACAGCGACTCCGGATGCTTCTGCTACGCCAGAGACGACAGAGGCGGAAAAACCAGCTGTGGAAGCAGTCTCGGAATCACCGGCTGAAGGTGATGTTCCGGATGCGTCGGTTTTGCCGGAAACGAGTCCAAATCCGGCGACGAGCCCTACACCGGCGGCTAGTCCGTCACCGAGTCCTTCTCCCGCTCCGAAAAAGTGATTACTCGACTTGGCCGATCCAGGCCTTGAGGTAATGCCCTTCTTCGAATTCCGAACGCAAGAAGTGATCTTGAGAAGGAGATCCCTCTGCAATCCAGCGCACCTTGCGACCGGAACGACGAGCGGCCTTTTGCAAGCACTCCTTCATGTCTTCGCGGGAAAGCAATTGCGAACAGGAACAACACACCACCATACCGTCTTTCGCGGTCTTCTGGATCGCGGTCGTAAACAACTGCACATAGGCGTGCTTGCCTTGCGGAATGCTCTTGCGGTTCTTGATGAACGCCGGCGGGTCAGCGATCACCACTTCGTAATCGCGATCTTTCAGGGTCGGCATCGGCTCCAGCACATCGGCCTTCAGACGGTGGAAGCGAATTCCATCGGCACCCTGCTCGATCGTGTTCTGGCGTACGTTTCTTTCAGCGAATTTCAAGGCAGTGTCGGATGCGTCGACGGCGGTGATCTCGAGCGGTAAACCCTTTTCCATGAAAACTTGCGCAAGTTGCACGCTCCACTGCCCCACATAGGAACACAGGTCGAGCATCTTCATCTTGCCCGCCTTCATCGCGGGTGAATGCCAATAACGCAATTTACGCAGGAGCAGGATCTGCACCAACTTTGCGTTGTGAGCCTGATCAAAGAAGAATCCGGTTTTCTGGCCGGTCACGAGATCGACCGTCATCGCGACTTCGCGGTTCATCACGCTCTGCAATTGAAAGGTGAATTCACGGTATGGATCATGCGATTCAACCGTCTTGCCCGTATGAAGGAAGCGCACTTCGGTCGGCTCTTTAGACAGGCCTTCGCGCTCGCGCGAGCCCGCATCCCGACGGTAAACCACCTTGGCGTCCGCCGATTCATCCAGCGCTTTCGAAATCGCAGCCAGTGTCTCGGTGATCAAGGGTAACTGGTGGTCCATTCCCGCCGAATGCGGTTGAACCACATACACCACTTCCTTCTTGCCGGCATAGCGATCGATCACCAATCCCGGAAGATCGTCGTTTTCGCCATAAACCATGCGGAAACTCTGACCTGGCGAAAACCACTGGAGCCTGAACTCGAGTGCGCTCTTCAGATTGTTCTGCAGGATGGTTTGCAGGATTTCATTCGCATCGCCGTCCTCGCGTGCTTGACGCGAAATCGCACGGAACGCAATTAAGGAGGAAGGATTGCCAAAGCCATAGGCCAGGAAATTTCCGCCGGCATCATCGAGTCGCAACAATTCGCCGGGCTGAACGCCCTTCGGTGATTCCTGCAATTCATTGGAATACACCCAAGGATGCCCCTGTTTGAACCGACGTTCTTCCTTGGACTTGAGTCTCCAGTGCTTCATCGTTTCATCACTTTCATCATGCCGGTTTTGAAAATCGCCTTGCCAAACACCATCGCCAACAGCATCAGTACGAAGAAGCCGATGATCGCCACTGGAATCAGGATCGGCAACATCAGCAATCCGATCAAGCCACCCATCGGACCCATTTTCACGACTTTGAAGCCACCTGCCTGCTGAAAGCCGAATGGATTCTGCTGCTGTTCCTTGCCGGCAAGGTGTTCGCCGTTGGCGTCCAACACTTCCACCTGGTCGGCTGCAA
The DNA here is from genome assembly GCA_040379745.1 of Bdellovibrionales bacterium. Classification (GTDB taxonomy): domain Bacteria; phylum Bdellovibrionota; class UBA1018; order UBA1018; family CAIMNF01; genus CAIMNF01. The sequence goes on from JBEIKL010000077.1 coordinate 3,553, forward strand.
TTTTCTTCGCTTTGGTTTCAATCACGTCGCTCATGACTGCGGTCTCCTGATTACAACGGGCACTCGGTCAAATGCGTGCCCAATTTGCGGCATTCCGCTTCGTAATTCTTGAGGTAACGTTTCTCAGCCGGAGTCAACTTGTTGAGATCGATCAGATCCCAATCATAACCGACAAACACCACGTTCTCGTATTTGAAATCGCCGCCTTGAGGATGCAAGAAGACCACGTTCTCGATGCGCACACCGCCCTGATCCTTGAGGTAAATTCCCGGCTCCACACTCACGCAGGTAAACGGCGATTGCGGATAGACCGACAATGGAGAGAACCGGATCCCCTCTTCATGCACATGAATCCCGATTCCGTGACCGGTTCCGTGCTGGTAATCGTGGCCTGCAGCCTTCACCGCTCCGCGAACGAGGCCATCGACCTCCTTGCCCGAAAGCTTGCCATTCACCGGCCCGAGGAACACCTGGATCGCACCCTTCAGTGCGGCAGTGTAGATTTCCTTTTGCCATGCTTCGGGAGTGTCGCCATTCTGATTCGAACCGACAAAGAACCCGCGCGTACAATCCGTGCAGAAACCTTCGTCGTAGTACGCACCACTATCGAGCAATGCCAACTGACCCTTTTCAAAATAAGTCGTGGTCGATGGATTACTGTAGTGAATGATCGCGCTGTTCGGGCCTGCACCGGAAATGGTTTTGAAGGAGAGCGCAACCGCACCTTCGTTCGTATAAGACTGATACAAATGCTTGGCGAGATCGACTTCGGAAACCTGGCGCTGTTGACTTTCTTTCTTCCCCCAACGCAGGGTCTTCGCAATGGCTCGTGAACTCTTCTGGAATGCCTCACGGATGGAGTTCATTTCCTCTTTGGTTTTTCGGGCGCGACGCTGGATCACCCATTTTGAATCACTGTTGTGCTTGGCCTTCGGAAAAACTTCCTTCAGAAGAGTCGGCAACAATCCGTTCATGACCGAACCATTGAAGAAGACCTCATCGACCGCATGGTTCGCGAGCGCGGCTTTCAAAGCATCCAGATCATTTCGGATCACGGTGACGGTGTAATCCCCTTTTTGCGCTTCATCAAGCTCGACCGGAGAATTTGCGGAACATGCCGGTAAAAACAGGATGATTTCGTTGCCTGCGGCAAAGGTATACGCGAGGAATGAAGCTACATGCGGCAAATGATAACCGCGGGCATTCAACAAGAACGCAGCATCGTCCGTCGCCGCAGTGACGTGGAGGTAACGCTCGTTCAACTTGGAAAGATCAGCCTTCATCGCATCGAGATTCTTGGCAATCGTTCTTCCTGATGCGGTTTCCGGAAGGGAGAAGATCGATCGATCCACATTCCACCCGGGCAAGCCCAGGGCCTTCAACACTTTTTCACCATCGAGATGGACCAGCGTGTGTCCAGCGGTACGAGCCATGTCCTGGTATTTTTCGAGTGAATCGATCGACGTGCGCTCGAAGTCGATTCCGATCCGCAATCCCTTGGATTGTGCCAGGCGATCACGCAACAGTCCTTCCATCGAAGGCTCGGCACTGAGTTTCACCACTTCCACCAGATCCAACGGACATTCCAGATCGGCCTGCAGGTGATAACGGCCATCGACAAAAACCGAAACGGGTTTTTGAATTCCCACGGCCTTTGAATTCTTGGTCCAGATGATTGCATCTCCGACCGAACCGGTGAAACCGGTGGCGCCGTATCGCGGATTGTTTTCCAGCGGCACATATTCGGAAATGAACGGGTCTTTCGAAGTCAGTACCATCGCATCCAGTGCCTGGTCGGCAAAGGCGGTGTCCAACTGGTTCAATACTTCGGCCAAGCGGCCTTTCAGAGGGGCCATTTTGTTCTGGCCAGATGCAAAATCATATTTCAGAATCATCCCACTGAGATACCTTTTTTTCGGTGTAACAACAAGGAGAATACCATGCGTTATCCCTGCCTGAGTTTCCTGGAACTGCAACGCTTTCACTTGTTGCTGGCGCCCGTGCTTCAGGGAGCACGCGTGGACCGTGTTTTTGTTCCGGAATGTGTCGAACACCCTCAAGGGTTCTTCAAAAACGAAATCGTGCTCGAAACCCGGAACGGGCAGTTTTTGATCAGCCTCCGGTCACAAGCCTGTGGAGTGGCCTACCTGCCACCGAAGACCCTCCGCCCCACCCGGAACGGCACCCGTTCCGGCTTCGACCTCTCCCTATCCAAGACACTCGACGGAATCCGCATCGAGTCGGTTTCGATGATCGAAGGCGAACGCGTAGTGGTGCTGGGCTTTTCCGGCGATCCGTCGGTGCAATTGTTCTTGAATCTCCAACCCTCACTTCCGGAGGGGAATCTGGTGTTCACCGATTCATCGAATCCGTTGATCGCGTCTTCGCGCAATCGTCTGGAATTCTCCTCGCCACCACCTCGTCGATTGAGCAGTGAAGCAATGTCGAAGATTCCCGATCGGGTGGAACTGGTGGCATCGGTTGCGGATTTCTCGGCACTGTGGATGCGCACACGCGAGACCGAAGCGTTGAGCCTGCGCAAACAGAAGATCCAAAGCCACCTGAAACAACAATTGGATTCGATCGAACGCAAACTGCACTCGCTCGATCAACAGGAAAAACAAAGCCAGGAAGAGCCGGACTGGAATCACTTCGGCATGCTGCTTCAGACCCATCTTTATACCAACCCCATCCTGAAAAACGGCCATTACTCGCTGTTGGATTACGAAAAAGGAATGGACATCGAAGTCCCGGGCGATGCGAAACTCTCACCGAAACAGCAACTCGAAAAATTCTTTCATCTGGCAAAACGGAGCCGGAAACGCATCGAGGAATCGCAACTGCGGAAATCCGGCTTGCAGGAGAAAAGGGAATCGTTGATGGCAACGATGGCCCGACTGCAGAATGGCGGTTCCTCTCTCGATGATTTGAAAAAAACGGAATCGACCTTGGGCCTGAGCGGCGATTCGACCGATCGCGAATCGGCGAAGAAAATCGGAAGTTTTTCCGGAAAGATTTATCGATCGCAAGAGGGCCTGAACATCCTTTCGGGAAGATCGAAAGACGAGAACCTGGAGCTCACCTTCAAGGTGGCGCGCGGAAACGATCTGTGGCTTCACGTGAAGGGGCGTCCGGGCTCGCACACGGTGATCCTTCTTCCTCACGGACGGACGGCTTCGCTGGAAACCCTGCTGGATGCCGCGAATCTGTGCATCCTCCACAGCGGTGGCAAGGACTGGGGCAAGACCGAGGTGGACTACACCCAACGCAAATTCGTGAAGAAGATCAAGAACCAGACCGAAGTATCCTATTCCGGCAACAAAACTTTGGTGGTAACACTGGATGAGCATCGCCTGAAAAGGCTTTATGGGGGAAATGAGACATGAAAAAAATCAAGGAACTGACTCGCGAACAAGTGCAATCCATGACACTCGAGGAAAAAGACCGCTGGTGGCTGGAGAACATTTATCGCGGAGACATGCCCCAACTGAACTTGCGATCCGCACTGACGGGAATGATCCTGGGCGGGGTTCTCTCTCTCACCAACCTTTACGTCGGGATCAAGACCGGATGGACTCTCGGCGTGGGGATTTCTTCGGTCATTCTTTCCTATGCGATTTTCCGTCTGTTCTCCAAACTGAACATCGGTAAGGACATGTCCATTCTCGAGAACAATGCCATGCAGTCGATTGCAACCAGCGCGGGCTACATGACCGCACCCTTGGTCTCGGCGATTCCGGCATACATGATGGTCACCGGCAATCTGATCCCGATGGGGCAGACCATGGTGTGGATCATCCTGATCTCCCTGCTCGGGGTGTTGTTCGCGTTTCCTCTGAAAAAACGCTTCATCAATGACGAACAACTTCCCTTCCCCGAAGGCTATGCGGCCGGCGTGGTGATGCAGAACCTGCACGACGAGAAAGAAGGAAAAGACGGCATCCTGAAAGCGAAGATCCTGGGCGCTGGTGCGGGAATCTCGGCTTTGATCGAAACCCTTCGCAATGAATCCGTTCTGACTTCGCTGAAACTGAAATTCCTGCTGATTCCGGAATACTTTGATGACTTCATTTACAAGTTCGCCACCCCGACCATCCTGGGCACACCGTTGAAAGACCTCACCATCCGCATGGAAACCTCGATCGTGATGATCGGCACCGGCGGGTTGATGGGCATCAAAAGCGGTGCATCGCTCATTCTCGGCGCGTTCATCAACTACTGCGTCCTGGCTCCTTACCTCATCAAGGAAGGCGTGATCGAACATGCCAACTTCAAGTCCATCACCATGTGGGCACTCTGGGGCGGAGTTGCGATGATGACGACTGCATCCATCTTCTCTTTCCTTTCCAAACCTGCGGTGTTCACCGAAGCGTTCGGAAAGCTGTTCAACAAGAAGAAAAAGAAAAAAGACATCCTGGAAAAAATCGAGCTTCCCCTTTGGATTTCCGCAGTGGGTATTCCACTCATCGGCGCACTGGTCGTTTATGTCGGTCACGCCTGGTTCCACTTCGGCATCTTCGAAGGAATCGTCGCCATTCCGTTGATTTTCGTTTTCACGTTGATCGCCGTGACCTCTACCGGCTTGACCTCGGTGACTCCGACCGGCGCGTTGGGTAAACTCACCCAGCTCACCTATTCGGTGATTTCACCGGGTAACGTTCCGACCAACATCATGGCCGCTGGAATTAACGCCGAAGTCTCCGGGAATGCGTCAAACCTCCTGATGGACATCAAACCGGGTTACATGCTTGGAGCAAAACCACGCCAACAGGCATTGGAACACGTGTTGGGAATTTTCGCCGGTGCCCTTGTTTCCGTTCCGGTGTATTACATGATTTTCCACGGTGACATTTCCCTGTTCACTTCCGAAACCCTGCCGATGCCAAGCGTAACGATCTGGAAAGCGGTGGCCGAGGTCCTGACCAAAGGACTGAGCGCTCTTCACCCTTCTGCCCAGATGGCGGCCGTCGTGGGCGCAATCCTCGGTATCGTGCTCGAGTGGATCAATATCCGTTCAAAAGGAAAATTCCCGATTTCTCCGATTGGTCTTGGACTTGCCTTCGTCCTGAAATTCACCGATGCCATCTCGATGTCACTCGGAGCGTTCCTGATCTGGTATTTCAGCCGCAAGTTCAAGAGTGGCACGAAAAACCACAAGGTATTTGTCGAGAATTCCGAAACCCTTTGCGCCGGCGTCATTGCCGGAGGATCGATCATCGGAATCATCCTGATTATCCTTGAAACCGTTGTTTTTGCGCACTAAGATGCCGTCACTATGACGAAAGCAAAAATCGCAGTGATCACGGGCGGCTCCAGCGGAATCGGACTCGCCATTCTCCAGAACCTCGCAGCCACCGGCATTCAGGCCGTGAGCTGGGACATTCAGCCACCACAAGACGCATCCGTACCGTACGTGAATTGCGATGTGACCAATGAAGAGAAAGTGAAAGCGGCGTTGCTCGAAACCGAAAACAAATTCGGCGTCGTCGA
>JBEIKL010000078.1:0-8978 GCA_040379745.1 Bdellovibrionales bacterium
ACGTTGGCGTTGGTTGCGGCTTTCATGCCCACATAACCAGCCAAAAGACTCAAAAATGCGCCCAAAAGGAAGGAACCCGCTGAAACCCAGCCCAATCCCATTCCGATAGCCACGAAGACCACCACGGCATAAATCGCTAAAACTTGATACTGACGGCTCAAGAAAGCCATCGCACCCTCGCGGATGTAGCCCGCGATCCGCTTCATGGTATCGTTACCCTCAGGCAACCCCTTGACTCGGTAGAAAAAGAAAACTGCCACTAAAAGGCCAAAAATACCGAAATAAATCGGTGAATTCATCCAAGTGGTCCACTGGGAATTCCATGCATCCATCGCATCTCTCCTTAAACAGAACTAGTTGTATTTAGTTGATGATTGAACCGACACTATTCCTTAAAATCCGCGCCGTGTAAATAGGAGGTTTTTTCATCGGGGGCTCAAAGGGCCTAAAAAAACCTCTTGAAAATCAAATAATCGTCTCTTGACTTTGAACAGGTTTTCGGGCAAACCTTGAAGGCTATGTACGCAGTTATTGAAACAGGTGGAAAACAAGTTCGTGTAACAACAGGTGATATCATCCAAGTTGAAAAACTTACCGGTGATGTAGGTTCTAAAGTTACATTTGATAAAGTTCTTTTTTTGAGCAACCCCGCTGAGGGTAGCTCCGACGTATCGTTGGGCCAACCATACGTCAATAATGCTAAAGTTGAAGCAGAAGTAGTTGCTCAAGGTCGTGGCGAAAAAGTCACCATCATCAAGATGAAGCGCCGTAAGCAATACCGCCGCACTCAAGGTCACCGCCAAGAGCAGACCCAGTTGTTGATCACTGGTCTTTCTAACGGTGCTAAGAATGTGGAACTTTCTGCTGCTGACAAGAAAGTGAAGCTCGCTAAGTTCTTCACTAACTTGAAGCCAAAAGGTCCTGCTTCCCAAACCAAGACTTTGGGTTCTCGCAAGAAATTGACCGTTGCTAAAAAAGCAGCGTCAATTGCAGCGAAAGCAGCTCCTAAAAAAGCAAAGAAAGCTTAATTTTTTAACATTAACCAAATAAGGCCGACTTGAGCATTGGGACACCAATCTAAGTCCGCAGAGATTGATGAAGGTAAATCGTCATGGCACACAAAAAAGCCGGTGGTAGTACAAGAAACGGACGCGACAGTAACCCAAAAATGCTTGGTATCAAGCGTTTTGGCGGAGAAATGGTGAAAGCAGGCGAAATTCTTTGCCGTCAGCGTGGAACTCAGTTCCACCCAGGCAAGAACGTAGGTCTGGGTAAAGACTTCACCATTTTCGCTACCATTGCTGGCGTAGTGAAGTTCGAACACAAAGATCTGAAGCGCAAAAAGATCTCTGTATACCCAGCTTAATTCCCCAAAGGAACGAGTTAGGTACAGACAACCGCGTATTTTTAAGGTAAAAACCGAGTCACACTCTGACTCGGTTTTTTTTTATTATGAGATTCATTGACGAAGCAAAAATCAAAGTAACGTCCGGTAATGGCGGTGCGGGTAGCGTTAGCTTCCGTCGCGAAAAGTTTGTTCCCCGTGGGGGACCAGACGGAGGCGATGGCGGTAAAGGCGGCGACGTGACCTTTGTCTCTTCCAGCCAGTTGGGAACACTTCAGGATTTTCGCTTCAAGCGATCTTATGAAGCGAAAAATGGCCAACAAGGATCTGGCCGTAACAAATCCGGTAAAGATGCCGAAGATATTGAAGTCCGTGTACCGGTAGGAACCATCGTCAAGGACCCGGAATCCGGGGAAATCATTTTTGACTTCACGGAAGACGGCCAACGCTGGGTTGCAGCCAAAGGCGGACGTGGAGGTAAAGGGAACACCCATTTTGCCACCGCTGTTTTCCAGGCACCCAAATTCGCTCAACCGGGCGAACAAGGTCATACGGTCGAGCTCATGCTCGAGCTCAAGTTACTCGCTGACGTCAGTTTGATCGGTTACCCGAATGCTGGTAAATCCACGCTGATTTCCCGTATGAGTGCGGCTCACCCGAAAATTGCCGATTATCCCTTTACTACCCTCACCCCTAACTTGGGTGTGGTCAAAGTCGCCGATTTCAAAAGCTTCGTCGTGGCTGACATTCCGGGCCTGATCGAAGGCGCTTCCCGTGGGCTGGGCCTTGGTCACAAGTTCCTGAAACACATCGAGCGCACCAAGATCACCGTGCATCTTCTGGATGGCACTCACTTGCTTGATTTTGTGACCGTGCCAGATGACGAAGATGGTGCCAGCACCAAGAAAGCGGCCCTTGAATTGCAGCGCCTGTATTTGGCGATTCGCAACGAACTTGAAATTTTCAATCCCGAACTCGTCGACAAGGACGAAGTGATCGTGATCAATAAGGCCGACCTGTTCATGGGTCAGCCGGACTTCCTGCCGGAAGTGAAAAAAGAATTCCGCAAACTCCTCGAAAAAGGGCCGAAGAAAGTCACTCGCCCGCTGATCGACAAGGAACCGCTTTCGATTTCGTGCGCATCCGGCGAAGGAATCCACGAGTTGATTCACGTTCTTTGGGAGAAGCTCTCGAATGAGTTTTGATTTCCGGAAGACCACCGCGGTCTTCGGAGGCAGTTTCAACCCACCCCACTTGGGTCATGCGCAAGCCATTCAAGGATTGCTCAAAAACCCCGGTGTTGAGCGGGTTCTGGTGATGCCCTCGTACGGCACACCCTTGAAAAAAGTTTCGGTGACGTTTGAACAGCGGATGGAAATGGCTCAAGTGGCTTTTCAATCCATCCACGCGGTCGAGGTCAGCGGTTTCGAGCGAACTCATCGCACTCAGTTCACCTGGCAACTGCTGGAACAACTGGGCCCGCAGATCGGTGACTTGGCGTTTGTGATCGGAACCGATCAATTCGCGAAGCTGGAACAGTGGGCGAAATTTCCGGAAGTAATGGGCATGTGTGATTGGATCATCCTCTTGCGCAAGCCCACGACGCTGGATTCGATTCAACCTCTCCTGGCGAAGTACGCTTCACAGGGGTTGCTGAAATCCACCGGTAACCGCGACGAATACACCGTCTTGGGCAAGCGCCTGAAGCTGGTGGAAACCGATGCCATCGAAGCATCATCGACCCTGATCCGGGAGCGCATGGCGCTGAATCAGGCCGAGCAGGTCACGCACCTGCTTGCACCCGAAGTGAAAGATTACCTAGTAAGGAACGGAATTTATGGCTAACGAAACAACAGTGATCGAAGTGAGTGAAGAATCCCTGGCAAAAGCGTTTTTGAGTGTTCAAGCCGCTGCCAACAAGAAAGCGGAAAACATCCGCGTTCTCGATCTCAAATCCCTGTCCAGCTTCACGGATTATTTCGTGGTGTGTTCCGGTCAATCTGATCGTCAGGTGCAGGCAATTGCGGATTCCATCGTGATTGAACTCAAGGAAGACGGATTCATGCCGATCAGCGTGGAAGGTTACCGTGAAGGCCGTTGGGTTGTGGTGGATTTCGGCGATCTCGTGATTCACGTGTTCCTCGATGCGCTTCGCGAATACTACGACATCGAACAACTGTGGCATGACGCTCCCAAGGTTCCGGTCCCAGCCGAGCTTTACATCACCCCGCCGTCCCACTGATGAAAAAAACAGTCCTCATTTGCTTTGGAAAATTGAAAACGCCCGGCATGGATGATGCCGTAGCGGAGTTCACTAAGCGCTTGGGTGCCTATACCAAATTCTCGTGCATCGAAATGAAGTCGACCCAGTCGCCCGAAAAAGACGAGTCGATGATTCTCGAACTGCTCGAAAGCCAATCATTCAAGAACAATCATGCTCGTGCACCCCAGATCTGGGCGCTGGACGAAACCGGCAAGGCCATGAAGACCACCGAATGGGCTTCTGAATTCAAGGACATTCAGGATCGCGGAACCGGCGAACTGGTGATGATCCTGGGTGGGAGTTACGGTCTGAGTGATGCCATCCTCAAAAAAGCCCACAAGCGTATCAGTTTCGGTCCTCAAACCCTTTCTCACGAACTCGCACGGTTGGTTCTGGTCGAACAACTCTACCGCGCCCTTTCGTTCGCGGCCGGCCACCCTTACCATCACGAAGGCTGATCGCCTGACACTTCATCCAAACGGAACACCCCTTGCATTACGGATGGGCATGAACACCGAATCCCTTTTTTTCCGTCCGTTTGTCTGCCCCGGGTGCGGCGACTTCAGCACCCGAACCGTCTGCAATCCCTGTAAGGACTCCCTTCGTCGCAACCACTCCGCATTGCTCGAAAAAAACGAAGGAATCCGTGCGATTTACCCCGTATTCTTTTCGTTCGAAACCACTCACCGGATCCTGGTCCATTGGAAAAACTCGGGAGGCCAAGGGTTGAAACGTCTGCTTTTCAGCGCATCGCCCGCACTGCTTGAAGAACTACGAAAACTGGAAATCGAACACATTGTCCCGATTCCGCAATACGAAGCCCGCAATCTGAAACGAGGGCATGCGCCCGCGCTGGATGTGGCGGAATGGTTCGCTCGTGAACTGGGCGTGAAGGTGGAACACGAAGCACTGATCCTGAATCCCGAACCGACTGACAAGCAATCGTTACGGGGAGCGTGGGAACGGCGTTTCCTGGATGACCCGTTTCGGGTGAACTTGGATTTACGAGGTAAATTGGGGGAAAAAGTATTGATCGTCGATGACTTCATCACCAGCGGAAGTACTCTCGATAAAGCGGCGAATGCGTTGATGGGAATGAATCCGGAGCTGAGAATCCACGCCGCCAGTCTGGGCTGGAGACCTAAAGCATTGCCTCGGAATCGAGAACCGTTTCGTCTGGTGTTTCCTGCGCAAAAGTCCCGAACTGCATCGCCGGAATGTCAAAGCGATTCGCAATCTGTTCCAGTGCGAATGACAAACCGAACGAATCATTGAGCAGGATAAAGTCTGCGTTCGTTGCGGTTTGCTTGAACTCCCCTTCAATCACTACGAAGCCGGGTTCGAAACGCACCTGTTCTTTGTCGACGGTTGCCATGAAATCCTTTTTCCCCAGCGGAAGGAAGTCGGGACCATCGAACGCCTTATTCAGGGACTGCTTCAGTTTGCGCAGTTTTTTCATGATCTCGTGGTTTTCTTCCACTTCATCGGCTTGGAGGAACACGGTCCATACAGAACGGTTCGGCTCGACGAAATAGCCGAGAACATCGCGATCGAAGGTTTCACCGGAATCCCGGTTCATCGGAATGACCAGACCGGTTTCCAGGGATTGTAAAAGCGGTTCAGAATGATGGAACACCACTTGGAGCGCACTCACGGCGGTACCGACTTTTGCCTTGGCCACTTGATACTTCAAAACATTTGAAAGTTTCGGGTTCGCTTTCAGATCCGACAGCGGACCACAATAGAACAATTGTTGGAACTCGATGACGGATCCGTTGGAGAAATGGATTTTTCCGCCCGGATTGAGGAGTTCAAGGTCGATGACCGGTGCAATTTCAACCTTCTGCAGAAGCGGGCTGGCGTCGATCGCCTCGCGAAGCGCTTCCTCGATTTTCATGGTACTGAGATCCGCGATGCGCAGCTCGGTCACACCAATTGCGGTCTGTTCCGGCGTCCACACCATTTCTTCAAAAGCGGATTGCTGTGCTGCTGCGTTCGTAGTTCTCTTCCAAACCGGAAGCTTGAAACCCTTGTTGCGGAACACGCGATGGGCGATACCTTTTTCGATTGGATTGGCGAAAACTTCGTTGGAAACAAATTGATAGGAATCCAGCATCGCACCCAAAGCCAGCTCACTTTTCACGTGGGGCATGACGGGCCAGATCTGAGAACCGGAATCCTGAACCCAAACCACTTTCTGGTTTCGCTTCAATAATTGGGTGATCAGGAAGACAGAAGCCGAACCCTCACCGAAAACGAGAATGGGTGCGGAAGAATTGGTGTTTTGATCAGATGTGTCCATGAATGAAAATCCCCCTTGATCTACCCACTGATTAGAACGAGTTTTTGGGAAGGAGTCTAGTGAAAACTTTGACGCTGACACAAGGCAAAAAGCCTAAAATCAGCCTAGAATTGCAGTCCGAGATTGAACGAGGTCGAGTTGGAAAATACCTTCAGTGCATCCGGCTGGAGAGAAAGGTGTGCGAAGTCGACCGCGATCGAAGCGGTGCGATTCCCGAGCCAGGATGCGGGGAACAGGTAATTCAGTCCGGTCGCTACTTCGAAATTGCGTGTGAGACTGAGGACGGAAGAGGGACCCGCCATCACGGGTGAGAATTTCAGATAACCACCGATACTTCGTTGCTCATCCAGGCGGTAACTCCACTGAGGATAAAGTTGCGGCCCGTTCACCCACTCATAACCAAAGCGGTTGTTCTTCACAAAAGTGGTATTGACGTACCAACCGGTCGCCAATTGCAGACTCCAGGGACTCGGTAACCAAGTCGTGTCGTAACCCACTCGAAGATTCAGGCCAAGAAAGTAGATCGAAGTCGCCTCAGCGACACCTGCTCCACTAACATAACGGATCGTACTCAAGGGAAGCACGGTCGAAAACCCGGAAAATCCGAGAGACCAGCGCTCAAACGATTCCGAACGCGCGATGGCCGAAACCTTTGCCATGACGGAATGCTGTCCGCCGGATGCGAACTGGGACTGATAGGTGTTGTAGACGTAGCCAAGCGATACGGAAAACTGCAGATTCTTTGAAACAGATGAGGGTCGCACGGACTCCGTGACCGGCGATTCCACCCCATCCTGGTTCTTTTTCTTTTTGGCCAATGCGGGCGAGGAAATCAGGACCGATGCAGTAATCAAGAGGAGTACGCGGGAAGAGTGTTTCACTTCCTTAGTTTATGTAATTTTCCGGGGAGTGTAAAACACCGATTGCTTCAAGCCGTCGGGAAGACGCTTCAGTGGATCTCCCTTGCCGTAACCTTCGCTACGCATCAGGGAAGTCACTGCGTTCCGAAGCACCATTGGCACCGGAAGCGCACCGGTTTCCTGAACCTCGGCCATTGCCGCGTTGATCGCATCGTAAACCGCGCGATCTTTCTTTGCGAGAGCGAGCGAGATCGCCGCATGAGCAAGGTTGATCCGCGCTTCAGGCAATCCCACGCATTCCAGCGCCTCTTTCGCGGCAACCGCCATCATCAGTCCGCGAGGATCGGCGTTCCCCACATCTTCGCTGGCGAATACGATCATCCGGCGCGCGATAAACATCGGATCTTCACCGCTTTCGAGCATGCGGGCCAAGTAATAAACGGCCGCATCGGGATCGGATGCGCGCATCGATTTGATGAACGCGGAAATGATGTTGTAGTGTTCTTCAGATGCCTTGTCGTACGGCAAAACACGATCACCCAATTGGGAAAGGAGTTCGATCACGGTGGTTTCGTCGAATTCCGTGATTTCCGGCTTCAGCGTGACGATTGATTCCAACAAAGTGAGCAAGCGACGGGCATCCCCTTCGGATTGACTGATCAACCGGTTCCTCGCGTCCTCGGAGAAAAAAACTTTCGAATTCAATCCTTGCTCTGAAGAAACCGCACGCTCGAAAACGCCAATGAGATTCTTTTCGCTCAGGCGATCCAAGCGGATCACACGCATGCGCGAAAGCAAGGCAGCGTTCACTTCGAAGGACGGGTTTTCGGTGGTGGCACCGATCAGGGAAAACAATCCGCTTTCGACATGCGGAAGAAGGCTGTCTTGCTGGGACTTGTTCAGACGGTGAATCTCGTCGAAGAACAGAATCGTTTGTCGCCCCAGGAGCTGATAGCCTCGCGCCTGATCAGCGGCTTCTTTGATGTCTTTCACACCTGAAGAAACGGCACTCAACTGGATAAAGGCATCACCACGATTTTCTGCGATCAACATCGCGAGCGAGGTCTTGCCCACACCAGGTGGCCCCCAAAGAAGAATCGATGGAAACCGGGGAGCATTTAACCAAGTACGGATCATGCCTTTCGGGCCGAGCACTTTTTCATGCCCCACCCATTCATCCAGCGTCTGAGGACGCAGGCGATGAGCCAGAGGCTTTGATTCGGGTTTTTGGGCTGATGAAAACAAGTCTTCCACGAGGGAAGGAATAGCACAAAATGGCTACTTTTGGGATCAGATCCGTTTGGAATTCACGCTTTCGAACTGGGCGCTGGAGTTCTTGCTCTTGCGATAGCGCTTCCTGCCACGGAAACGGGAACGCTTCGGGTAAGCCGGGTCGATCAGATCCAAGGACTTCAATGAAGCCAGAGAGCGCACAAAATCACTTGGAATCGGAAGCTGAATCATCTTACCCACTGGCAACGGAGCCCCAGGCGACTTCAGGCCGTTCATTTGCGCGACCGGATCCGGACTGATTCCGAATCGCTTCGCGATGTGCTTCGGCGTGTCTCCACGGCGTGCCTTATAGGTCAGGAACGAAACCGACTTTTCGAAATCAGCATCGAAATATTTTTTCTGGAAGGAATCCTTTCGACTCAGTGGAATGCGCACTTTGTAGGTCGCGAGGTGCGGAGGAGTCAACCAGCGCAACAATTCCGGATTCATCGATTTGAATTCTTGATAATTGAGTCCGGCAGCGGACGAAACCTTAAACAGGTCGGCCGGAGATGGAACTTCGATTTCCGTGAGGATGTCGCCATTCACTTCTCCCTTGCGATTCACGTGCGGAGTACGCACCTGATCGGACATGTCAAGGAGCATGGACTCGACCGAATCGTGAGAAACGATTTCCTGGTCTTCGGCATCGCCCGGGGAATCCTTGGTCAGTTCAGCAGTAGTGTCGGATTTTTCTCCGTCCAGCTGATCCGGCAAGCGCTCCACTTCGGAATCTTCCGCCTTTTCCGCGATCAACGCTGCATTCACGTTTCTGATCTTGGAATAATTCTCTTCAAAACCGAATTGCTTGCGATTCTTGCTGATGATGGCTGCCGCGATCAGTTTCGGTACGTAGTTCTTGGTTTCCGGTCTGAGGTAGCTACCATTGCAGAGTCCCCAGAAATCAGTGGTCTTGTATTTCTTGATCGCGCGACC
>JBEIKL010000079.1:0-8816 GCA_040379745.1 Bdellovibrionales bacterium
GATGATCTGACTACCGACTTGCATGGATCACTCCAATGTTGTTCATTTCGTTTTTACGGAAAACATCCATGATCGAAACCATGGAACCGTAGTCGACTTGATCGTGTGCGGTGACAAACACGGAACTCACCTTCAGGCCCTCTTTCACGAGTTCCTGGCGGATGGTCTGCAATTGTCCGTTGAGCTGGGTGCCGATGGCTGCGAAGTCAGCGGCGGACACCCGGAAGGTCTTTGCCACTTTGCCCGATTTCTTCAGGGAAACCATCGCATCCTTCGCACCGGTGAACTTCAATTCGAGATCCACGGTTTTTTCCTTACTGACTGCGGCCGCTTCCGTTCCATGCGACTGCTTGACCTGGACCGAACCCAACTGGGTCCAGACCGCGGTCATCAACAGGAAACAAATACACATGGAAAGAAGATCGATGAACGGAACCAAATTGATTTCCGCATCCAAGGAACGTTTCCGTCCCGATCCGAACGATGATCCACCACCTGATACTGACGCCATGATTCCCCCTTTGTTTTCCGGCTAGATCGCAATGAACCTTAGTTCATCGGATGGGCTTCGGTACGGGTGTTGTTCGACACCGACTTCACTGAGTTCTTGGAAGTGATGAACAACAGGTCATGATAGATTTCGCTGGTCATGCCGGTGATTTTCGCCACCAGACGATCGGTCTTGTTCTGATAGATCGCGAATGCAACGAGTGCAGGGATCGCCACGATCAAACCGAATGCAGTACAGTTCATCGCTTCGGAAATACCGCGGCTGAGCATGGTCGCGCGATCCGCAGGATTGGCGCTGGCCACCGCTGCGAACGAGTGAATCATCCCGGTGATGGTTCCGAGCAATCCCAGAAGGGTCGCCACGTTACCGAACATTCCGAGGAAGCCGGTGTTGCGATCGATGTTGTGAATTTCGTTCGAGAGCGCCTCATCCATGCGGGCCTGGATTTCTTCGTCTCCTGCACCTTGTGCACGCAGGGTGCAACCGATCTTCGCGATGCGAGCGATCGATGCGCTTTCCGACTGATTCTGGCTTTCAGTGAAGCGGATTGCCGAAGCGAAGTCACCGTTGGAAACATAGTTCAACAGGTTGTTGCGGAAGGTCGCTTTCGGTTCGTTTTCTTTTTTAAAAAGTGTGTAATAACGCTCAATGATCAACGCACAAGTGAAAATGCCGAAGATGAAGATGAAGTACATGAACACTCCACCTTCGTTGAATTTCTCAATTAACCACATACTCATCTCCTTTGATTATGGTTCTGATAAAGCAATCATCCTGATCATTTTAATGAAACCGCACTCGTCAACGACGTGTCAAGCCCGAAGGCATTCCGACGCGTCAGTCAGGTTTTGTGGCCAATGCATGCATCGCGTTCGTCAAAATTCCGACACGGCATCACGCATTTTTCTTTCTTATCCCACCTCGTTCTTGACCAGTCGAAGTGATCGTTGCTTTTCCTTGACCCACTTCAGTCCGCCAAGCGATTCCGTTCCGACGGAAATGAATCCCGCACCTGTCCGCTTCAGGATTTCCTTCGCTTTTTTCTTTCGAAAACCATCTTCAACGTGAACTGCAATGAGAATTCCCCCGTTCTTCAACGCGCCTTGAAAGCGCTTTGCACGATACTCGGGAAACGCCAAACCGATCAACGCACCGGTTGCTGCGAACAACATCCCGAACAATCCGATTCCAGCGAGTGCGAACATCACCGGGATCGCTGCATTGAGTGCTTCCGCGCCCAATCCCCAACCGATGAAGGCACCGGAGATCCCACCCGTGACTGCACCGAGCAACGCCACCTCGGGGGCTTTTGATCCGCGCACATGGGCAAATCCACCTCCATCAGATGCGTGGGAGATCAGGAAAAAAACATCCTGATCTTCGAACGATGCGCGCTTCAATTCATGCACGGCCTCGTGCAACGCTGCAGAACTCGCGAAAAGACCATAAACCGAGCGATGCCAGTTCTTGAAAATCATCGCTGCCCCGTTTTCAATCCATAAGGATTCTGTTCCTTGACAAACACGATGCCGTTCGTGCGCTGATTGATCTCAGCAAGGATGATGAAAAAAATCGAAGTGATCAGGGCGATGAGTTTGATGCGGTTGCGATCCATGGTTGCGCAATTCCTTTCTGACCTTGAAAGAGTTGCAGGATCCGTGCCCCAATCGGATCGATTCCAAATGAAAAACGGCCGGAGCGAGTGGAAATCTGCCCCGGCCGTGAACGTTGATTTGTGCAAAAATGACCGTCAGCGAGACGGAGTGGAACTCCAGATGCTGGAATCACTACCCCATCGTTCGATCGTGGTCTTGGTGTCGGTATAGAACGTCACGGATGCTTTTCCGTGCGCCTTCACGTCACCGAAGAAAGAATCCTTGCTTCCGCCGAAAGTGAAGAACGACATTGGCGCCGGAACACCGATGTTGATGCCGATCATGCTCGGGTCGACTTCGTAGGAAAACTTGCGAGCTGCCGCACCGGAAGTGGTGAACAGGGTTGTGGTGTTTCCGAATGGAGAGGAATTCAACCAGGTGATTGCTTCATCCAAGGTGTCCACATCCGCGAGCAAAACCACCGGTCCGAAAATCTCTTCTTTCGCAATCCTCATGTGCGGTTTGATTCCCTTGATCACGGTCGGATTCAGGAAATATCCGGGAAGATGATCCACATCCTTGCGGCCGTCGAGCAGGATTTCAGCACCCTCGTCCACTGCGGACTGAATGAGTCCTTTCACGCGTTCTTTCGCTGCGGGTGAAATGAGCGGACCCATAGTCACTTTCGCATCAAGACCGTTGCCGATCACGGTTTCCTTCGCGCGTTTGATCACGAGATCTTCCATTTTCTTTGCGGTATCCTTGCCGACTGAAACGACCACGGATCCGGCAAGGCAGCGTTCGCCCGCACAGCCGGTGATGGACTCATAAGCGGTGCTCGCTGCCTTGTCGACTTGTGCGTCGGGCAGAACCACCATGAAATTCTTTGCTCCGCCCAGCGCCTGAACGCGTTTTCCATTCGAACTAGCGGTGACATAAACATGCTTTGCAACCGGTGTGGATCCGACGAAAGACACACCCTTGATGTCGGCATGATTACAGATCGCATTCACCACGTCCTTGCCGCCATTCACCATGTTGATCACGCCTTTCGGAAACCCGGCTTTCTCGATCAACTCAAAAATCTTCACTTGGGTCAACGGCACGCGCTCACTCGGCTTCAACACGATGGTATTGCCCGAAGCAACCCCGAACGGCCAGAACCAGAACGGAACCATTGCCGGAAAATTAAACGGTGCGATCACCGCAAACACGCCCATCGGACGATTCACCGCTTTGCAGTCGATTCCCGCGGCGATGTCTTCGAAGTGCTCGCCCATCATCAGGGACGGCATGCCACATGCGGTTTCGACCATTTGGATTCCGCGACGGACATCACCGCGCGCTTCGGCAAGTGTCTTGCCATTTTCCAGGGTCACCATGCGCGACAGGTCTTCGAAGTTTTCTTCCAGAAGAGTTTTCAATTTGAACAGATACTGCACGCGATCCACCGCGGGTGTGGACCTCCAGGTCTTGAACGCCTGCTTGGCCGCCTGAACCGCCTGATCCAATTCGGATGCGGTTCCCAGAGGACAATGCCCCAACACTTCACCCGTAGCGGGATTGTGGATTTCCAAGGACTCTTTCGCTCCGGAAGCGACCCATTTACCGTCGATGTAATTTTTAACCATGATTCTTGAAAAACTATCGTGGAGGGCCGGTTTTTACAAGAAAAAGACTGGTGAAGCAGTGCTTTGCGGTGCAAAATGAAGGCGTGACCACCTTCTGTAAACACTTTGATTCCGGAAACTGCCGATCGTGTGAATGGATCCCACTGTCATACGACGATCAGTTGCAGAAAAAGGATTCCATCCTGCGTGAGACACTGGGGTTGAGCAAGACCGACTCGCGCGTGGAGTCACCGGTCCGTTCCGTTCTCACCGGATTCCGAAACCGGGCGAAGATGTCGGTCACCGGAACCGTGGAAACCCCGTGCATCGGCCTGCTCGGCACCGACAATCTCGATACGGGTCGCGAACTTCTGGATTGCCCGATCCACCACCCTCGATTGAATGAAGTGATCCGCGCCTTGCCCGACTACATCCGCGATTACCAGCTGACTCCCTACCGGATCAGTGAACGCAAGGGTGAACTCAAGGGCCTCATCCTGTTTCATTCACCTGAATCCGATGAACAGTACCTGCGCTTCATTCTCCGCTCGAAGGAATGTGTTTCCCGCATCCGGAAACTTCTTCCGAAACTTCAGTCGCAATTTCCATCGCTCGTTTGCGTGAGTGCGAACATCCAGCCCGTACCTCACGCGATCCTTGATGGTGAGGAAGAAATCATCCTCAGCGATCGCCCGTTCATCCGGCATCAGCTGGGCAAATGGTCGTTTCAACTTTCCCCGCAGGCGTTTGTGCAGACCAATGCCGAAACCGCGAACTTGCTCTACAGCACCGCCGCCGAATGGATCGCCGCCATTCGCCCACGGAAAATGCTGGAACTGTTCTGCGGTCAGGGGGCGTTCAGTTTTTTCGCTTCGGGCAGCGCCGATTCGATCCTCGGCATCGAGATCAATGCGGCAGCAGTGGATACCGCAAACCAGACGGCGAAATCACTCGGACTCGACCAGGTCCGCTTCGAATGCCAGGACGCGAAGAACGCGCCCCCCTTCGGTGCCGACCTGATCCTGGTCAATCCGCCCAGACGGGGGCTGGCCGAAAGCGTGAAGATCATCCTCGACCAACAACCGGATTCGTTGATTTACTCCAGCTGCTCGCACGAATCCCTGGCCCGCGATCTCAATTTATTATCTAACGATTATATAATTGAGAGAATCCGGATCTTCGACCTATTTCCGCATACCGGACACTTTGAAATTCTGGTACTGTTGAAGAGGAAATAAGCACTATGGACCTGAAAGAAATCCTCACCGTCACCATGATCCTCTTTGCCGTGATCGACATTCTCGGCGCCACACCGACCATTCTGATGATCCGTCAGCGATCCGGTGGAATCATTCATCCGGAAAAAACGACACTCGCCTCATTCGTGATCATGCTTCTTTATTACTTCGTGGGGGATTCGATCATCGAATTCATCGGTATCTCGGTCAGTGACTTCGCGATTGCCGGTTCCTTGATCCTTTTCTTCATCGCACTCGAAATGATTCTCGGAATCCAGATTCACAAGGACGAAGAACTCTCCACCGCTTCGGTCGTTCCGGTTTCGTTTCCACTCATCGCCGGCACCGGGTCACTCACCACTCTTCTTTCCATTCGCGGGCACTACGCCCTGAACTCAATCCTGATCGCGATTGTGATCAACATGACCATTGTGTATGCCGTTCTGCGAAACATGGATCGTATCGAGCAGAAACTCGGCCGCACCGGGATCGCCATCCTGAAAAAGGTCTTCGGCGTCGTGGTGCTTTCCATCGCGATCAAACTCTTCCGTGCGAACACCGGCCTCTGATCGGCCCCCTGAATCCCGAAAAATGACCTGGGTCATAGACCGGCACGTTCATTGCGTCTAGCATTGAATCATGACCCTCTCGAAGAAAAAAATCCTCATCCTGGTGCCACTGATCCTGGTGCCCTTGGCCATTGTCATTTTTTATCGGAAAAACAATTCGGGTGAATGGGTCGCCTTGCACGAGGGCAGGATCACCGATGCCATTTATGGCTTGGCCACACTCGAGTCGGATGAAACCTTCCGCTACCGGGTCGGAGTCACCTCCCAGATTCGCAGACTTCCGGTGAAGGAAGGCGCATCGGTCAGAAAAGGAACCCTGTTGATGCAACTATCCGAAGGTGCGAGCGTGCGCTCCCCGATCGACGGTGTCGTCACCCAGCTGGACACGAAAGAAAGTGAAACCGTGTTTCCGAACGCAAACCTGATCACGGTCATGAACCTGGACAAAGTGGCACTGTCGATCACACTGGAACAATCGTCCGCGATACGCGTACGAAATTCCCTGCCGGTCAAGATCCAGTTCGAAAGCCTGAAAGGCGAGCCCCTTCAAGGAAAAGTCAGAAGTGTCTATCCGAAGGATGGCCAGTTCCTGATCAAAGTCGATCTCGAAAAAGTACCGTCGTCCGTCCTGCCGGGAATGACAGCTGATACCGCCATCATCGTCGGCGAAAAAGAACATGCATTGCTCGCGCCGATCCGATCGCTTCAACGCGGGTTGATCACGCTTCGATCCAGTGGTGGCAAGAAGAAAATCCATGTCAAAACGGGGTTCCAGGATTCGGAACACATCGAAATCCTCGAAGGAACCGAGACTGTGCTCAAAGCGGGCGATGAAGTGTGGGTTCCACGCAAATGAACTTTCTCGCGATCCGATACCTGCTTTCACGCAAACGGCAGACGATCCTGACCCTGATCGGGATCACGCTCGGCACCGCGGGATACGTCACCATTTCGGGAATCATGCTGGGGTTTCAAACCTACTTGCTGGATCAGTTCATCAACAGCGACTGTCACGTTCGCATCCAAGCACGCGACGAACCGATCGACGAGAAGTTCGTCCACGAAACCCTTTTCGATGAAAACACGAAGATCAACTGGATCGCCCCACCCTCCGGTCGTCGCGGTGAAGACAACATCGAGAATGTTCCCGCATGGACGGAACGCCTCGATCGCGACGCGCGCGTGGAGGCTTATGCGCTTCAGCTGCAATATCCGGTCCTGACCCAATTCGCGAAAGTGACGACGTCCACCCAATTGATCGGTATGAACCCCGGTGATTTCCTGAGAGTTTCCAAGATCGAACCCTACGTCACGCACGGATCGTTCCAGAATCTTGCAAAGGGGGCTTATCAGGTCATGGTCGGTGAAGATCTGCTGACCAAACTCGGCGCTCGCATCGGCGATTCGATTCAGCTCTCGCTGGGCCAGAAGGGTTCACAGGCGTTCAAGATCATCGGCACCTTCCGCTTCGGCATGCGCAACAAGGACGAGGGAACCGTTTATGCCAGACTTGCCGACGTGCAGACCCTGAACCGCTCACCGAGCAAAGTCAGCTCAATCGCGGTCCGACTGATCGACGCGGATCTTTCCCTTCCATTCGCGATCGAGGCAGCTGGAAAAAGCAAGGAGCTGGTGCAGAGCTGGGAGCAGATCAACGAAAGTACGCTCTCGGTGTTCAAAACCCAGGACATCGTCCGCTACTCGATGACCATTGCGATTTTGGTGGTGGCGGGCTTCGGAATCTTCAATGTGTTGAGCATGACCGTGTCGCAAAAACAAAAAGAGATCGCGATCCTGCGATCGATCGGTTACGAGCCGAACGACATCACCGGATTGTTTCTCACTCAGGGAACCATTCTGGGATTCATCGGCGGAGCCTTGGGACTCTTGATCGGTTACGGAACCTGTGTACTCCTTTCCCGCGTGGAAGTCGCACCGGGACGGGCCATGGGAATGGGTCGCATGCTCATCGACTTCGGTCCGCGCTCGTATTTCATCGCCTTCAGCATCGCCTTTTTCTCATCTACCCTGTCGAGCTTCATTCCGGCACGTGCCGCGGGCAAAATGGAACCGATGGACATCATGAGGGCTGAAGGATGAAAATCGAAGCAAGAGGCATCCGGAAATCATTCGGCACCCCCGCACAGGAAGTCCTGCACGGTATCGATTTCACCATCGAATCAGGCGAATTCGTCGCCCTCACTGGAAAATCAGGATCGGGAAAATCCACATTGCTCTACACCTTGAGCACACTCGATAAACCGACCAATGGAAAAATCCTCTACGATGGTGAAGACACCTCGAATTGGGACGTGAAAACGGTTCATCGGTTCCGGAATCTTAAAACAGGATTCGTGTTCCAATTCCACTATCTTCTTCCGGAACTGACCGTGCTGGAAAACGTATTGCTGCCGGCGATGAAAACCCACGCTGAAAATCAGCACCGTGACCGCGCGAAGGAATTGCTCGAAACCTTCGGGATCGCAGACAAGATCAGCCGACTGCCCGGTCAACTCTCCGGTGGTGAGCAGCAACGGGTGGCGATCGCCCGTTCACTGATCATGCATCCGAAAGTGCTGTTTGCTGATGAACCTACGGGAAACCTCGACACTCAAAACGGTGATTTGGTGATGGATCTGTTGCGGAAAATCAACCGCGAAGAAAAAACCACGATCATCCTGATCACGCACGATCCGGATTTCGCGAAGCAGGCACAGCGCCAGATCCACCTCGTGGACGGAAAGCTAAGTCGTGCGGACTAACGGATCTGATAGATCTGGATGGCGAAACGCAACCACATGATCCACAACACCAAGGACCCGGAGAAATAAAAAGCAAAGCGGGTCGGCACGTGATTGCTGGTACAGTGGATGATGCTGTGAATGGCGCGGGTGAAAACAAAGAACCAGGCGCCAGCGAGGAATACGCCATCGGAACGGTAAGTGAACATCACCGTAATGATGAACGCGAAAAACAGCACGGGCATTTCAAAAAGATTCTCGAAGTTGTCGGATGGATTCGCCGAATCCTTGATCTTCGAGTATCCGTTTTCAGAGGCCAGATCCTTGAATTTCACCCGATGCTTGAGCATGGACTGGTAACGGGTCGCCAGCATCCAAACCCAGATCAGGCAGGTGAGCGCCACTTGGGCGAGCAAGGGAACAATCAACGGTTGATTCGTCAGATTCATGGTCAATTCTCCGTCTAGGCTTACAGTTCTGCGAGTTCAAACAAGTTGGAATCAGATCTCATTATATCCCCAAGCGCCGAGACCAACAAGGGTGGTCTCGGCC
>JBEIKL010000080.1:0-8815 GCA_040379745.1 Bdellovibrionales bacterium
TGATTGTTTTGATCGGCGACCAGGACGCGGTTCTGATCATCGACTTCAACCGCGCACGGAAGATTCAAGCTTTGCGAGGTGATTCGGTTTTGTGCGTCGACCTGCATCGCGGCTGTGCTGGTCAATAAAGGTTGCCCAATCACGTAATCTGCGGCTTTGCCCGTCAGGCTCGCGGATGGATCGAAGTTTCGATAAACCAAAATACGATATGCAGATGAATCTGTTACCAGGAATGTGTTGCTGGCTGCATGGTATTTCATCCAGATCGGTGTGATCGTGGTCGTTGCGCTAGGAATGCCGCTAATGCTGGTGAAATTTGCTTGCCCCAGCACTTCATTGGCAGGTGCTTGAGTGGTGGACGGAACTGAATTCCAAATCAGGATTCTTCCGTTTCCATAATCCGATACGAAGAATTTAGAACCGATTTTTTCAATGATCAGTGGTTCTCTCATTGAGCTGGCGCTTCGTCCTCCTGTGTTGATCGTTGCAGTGGTGAAGTTCGGTTGCCCCAAGATGACTTTCGGTTTTTGATTCCACTTGGTCGGAATACCATCGTAAAGCAACACTCGATGACGAAACCGATCGGGGATGGCAAAAGTGTTGGTCGTCGGGTCGTAATCCATGTCGCGGACATAATAGTTACCCTCATCACCGGCAATGCCCAGCACGTTTTCTGAAGTATTAACGAGATTCTTGTTTGGCACACCGAGTGCGAAATCAAAGTCTCGATTGGCGATATTGTTCAGATTGTTAAATCCGACGATCCGGTAGTTGGAATTGTCAGCGATATAGAGTTTCGAATTGATGATCTTCCTCCCACAGGGTTGATTCAGCCCACTCGCATAGTGTGGAATGCGTGAGGTGCTTTCTTGGCCGAGTACCCCGACGTATTGGACTTTGGTGCTGGCGACGGGGTCACCCAGATAATTGATTTTCAGTTGCGTCGTCTTGATTTGGGAATTCGCCGGGCTGATGCATCGGATTTCGGTGTCCGAGAGTTTGGTCACACTGCTGCAAGGCTGATCGTCAATCGTGATGGTGTGATTGCTAAATTTTGAAAAATCCCCGCTGATGTAAACCTCTTCGCCCCCTTGACGCGATAACCAGTTTGGCTCAACCGCGGTGATGGTTGGCGTGTTAGATTTCAAGCTCAGGGTTTTGAAGATTTGGGGCGTACATGCGGATAGAGAAAAGGAGAACGATGCAATCAGTGCGATTGCCTGGATACTACTCAGAATTCGATTTTGGCTCGTTTTGAATCGAGTCAATAACATACTAAAATAGTAAGGCATTTTAAGGGGTGGATCAATCCCCATTTTACGATTTTAGTTGAGCGGCTAAATGCTTGAATTAAATAATAAATATTTAAAAAAGCAATCAGAGTGAGGCATGCTCGACTTACCGGACCTGTCCCAAGTCCGCATCGATTTCGTGAAAGACCGATGTTTTCTTCAGAATCCCGGCCAAGGATTCCGGTACCTCGACGGTGTGTCCGATCAGTGGCTCAACGATGGTTTCGAATTTTGCCGGATGGGCGGTGGCCACGATGATCCAATCTTCACGGGGGCCACTTCGGGCGCCTGAAGTAGCGTCGAGTGCTTCCCACGCCCGTACCGCAGTCGCTGTGTGCGGGCACCACAGTTCACCCTGGGATGCCCAGTTTGAAATCGTTTCGCGGATTTCGTCATCGCTGACGGACACCGCCGATGCGTCACTCCGGAATTCCTCAATCATCGGATATAAATGAATCGCACGCTCTAGGTTGCTGGGATTGCCAACATCCATCGCGTTGGCCAAGGTGGCGATGGTGGTGTGGGGCGTGCGCTGACCCGATTCAAGATAATCACCAATCGCGCGATTGGCATTGGTCGACATCACGATTTTACCCACGGGATAACCGCATTTTTTTGCCCAGAATGCCGCGACGGCATTACCCAAATTGCCAGAAGGAATGATGAAGCCGGGTTTGCGTCCCGTGGACTGAAAATGATCGACCGCCGCTTTTGCATAATAAGTCATCTGCGGAAGCAAACGGCCGACATTGATGCTGTTTGCGGAAGTCAGGCCACGCGAAGTAAATCGCGGATCCTGAAACGCCTGTTTCACCATGCGCTGACAATCATCAAATGTTCCGCGCACTTCATAAGCGGTGATGTTGTCGCCCCAGCAGGTCAATTGCTGTTTTTGTCTTGCCGACACCATGTCTTTCGGAAAAAGGATGATTACCTCGGTGTTGGGTTTGCCGTGAAATGCAGCCGCTACCGCACCACCGGTATCGCCCGATGTGGCCACCATCACGGTCATGTGAGGTGACGTTGATCCACTCGCAACAGCTGTCGATGATTCCTTGCCTGCACCATTACGATTCAATCGCACCATGGATTCGGCAAGAAAGCGCGCACCCACATCCTTGAAGGCGGCGGTCGGGCCGTGAAAAAGTTCCAACACAGACAACGACCCCGAGTTTGAAGATGGATTCAGATCAGATGGGGATCGAAGTGCCTCGCTATTCACCGGTCTTGCCAGGATTTCAAAATTGAACGCACTCTTGCAGATTTCTTCCAATTCCGATTCCAGCACATCGCCCTTGAAGAAGGGTTCTAAAATGGTAGCAGTGTTGATCGAGCCATTCGAGTTCAGTTGTCCATCCCATTGCGGAAACGCATCAGGCACATACAAGCCACCATCCGGTGCAAGGCCCGCCCGAATGGCTTCAGACAATGATGCCACACCGATGCTGGTGCTTGGATTCGATGTGTTCTGGGATTTTGCGCGAGTACTGATGAATTTCATGTTCGCCTCGTTTTCATCCCAGCAGTCTGGCGCCAGTCGAGCTGATCGGCGAGATCCACGCCTCGCATTTCAATCCTTTGGCGACAAACGCGGTGACCATCGCTTCGCGAATCGATTCTGCGCGTGCAGGCGAGTCTGCCCAGGCGAACACGCTGGGTCCCGAACCCGAGATCGAGCAACCCAATGCGCCTGCGGCCATTGCGGCTGCTTTTGCCTCGGTAAATCCGTCGATTTGCGATGCCCGTTGCGGTTCGATCAGGGTATCGATCAGGCTGCGCTGAATCAGATCCAGATCATTTTGAAAGCATCCGGCGATGAAACCACCGAGAGCTGAACTCTGTTGCACATGATCTTTCAGTGCGATTTCCTTTTTCAGTTTTCCGCGGGATTCCTTGGTGCTGACCTGCAGGTCGGGATGGACCAGCACGCACAAGATCGAAGACGGCACTGGAATCGTCACCAAATCCAAGGGGTGGATCGATCGACACAGGGTCAGTCCGCCAAAGAGAGAAGGCGCAATGTTGTCGCCATGCAAACCGCCACTCGCCACTTGCTCGCCCAGCATGGCGTAGTGAAACAATTTTTCTTTCGACAAGGGTTGATCGAGGAGTGCATTCGCCGCAACGATTGCCGCCACTGCAGACGATGCAGATCCGCCCATGCCAGAGCTCATCGGGATTCCTTTTTTTATGGAAACGGAAAAACCGAAATCCGCATGGATGTCTTTTAAAAGTTGAATCAGGCCCACCGTTGCTGTGTTTTTCGAAGCATCCGTCGAAATTCCGGAGACGTCGATGCCGGGGATTTTGCTTTCCACACGAGTGATCACCACTCCCGGTACTCCACTGCGGCTGACGGTGACTTCGTCCCCAACACCATCAATCGGAAACCCCAACAAATCAAAACCAACAGCCACGTTGGCGATGGTTGCAGGGGCAAATGCAGTCGCAGATACGGGATCGAGAATCATCGGTTGGCTCCTAAGAATGTGGCAACCCGTAATAAATCTGCAAACACGCCGGCGGCGGTGACTTCGGGGCCGGCACCAGGGCCTTGCACGATCAGAGGTTGTTCATGATAACGGGCGGTCCGGTAAGCGACGATGTTGTCGCTGCCGGTGATGCGTGCAAACGGGTGAGACTGCGGGTAGTTCTTTAGTTCCACCCGTGGATTGCCGTTTTGCGGAATCACACCGACATAGCGAAGCACTTCACCTTTCGCTGTTGCTTCCTCGAGTCGAGTGCGCATGGCTGAATCGGTTTCACCCAAACGGCTCATGAATTCATCGGCACTGCATTGCTGAAGCGACTTTGGCACGAGGCTTTCGACGGAAACATCGTTCAGTCCCACATTCTTTCCGCATTCGCGTGCCAGAATGATCAGTTTACGGGCGACATCCATGCCGGAAAGATCGTCGCGCGGATCGGGCTCGGTAAATCCTTTTGACTTCGCATCCTGAAGGATCGCTGAAAAGGATTCCTGAGCATTGAAACGGTTGAAAAGGTAAGAAAGAGTGCCGGAAAAAATCCCTTCGATCTGCTGGACCTGATCTCCAGTATGCAACAATTCCTGAAGGGTGTTGATGATCGGTAGTCCTGCACCGACGGTCGTTTCGTAGAGAAAACGCCGGTGATGGGTGCGGCTCGCCTCGCGAATCGACCGATAGAGTTCCATGCTGCCGGTATTGGATTTCTTGTTCGGGGTGATGAGGTGAAACCCGTTTTTCAGCCAATCCGGATAATGCCGGGCGATTTCTTCGCTGGAGGTGCAGTCAATCAGCACCGAATGGGGAATATGATCGGCGCGGATGTGTGAAATGAATTCCGCGAGATCAGATTTGTTCGAATGGGATTCGAATAGGGATTTCCAATGGGCGAGGTCAATTCCCTGATGATCCAGCACCATCGATCTGGAATTCATGATGCCCCGGACGCGGACATCGATTTTGAATTCCTGTTTCAGCCGTTCAATCTGGGCATTCAATTGTTCGAGCAGAGTGCTGCCAATCAATCCGGCGCCGATCAGTCCCACGGAAAGGGTCAGATTCGACAAGTAGAATCCGGAATGGACTGCGCGCAATGCTTTCTTGGCATCGACTTCGTCAATCACGGCCGAGATGTTTCTCTCGGACGATCCTTGCGCAATCGCGCGCACGCTGACGCCGGTATTCGAGAGCGCAGAAAAGAAGGTGGCCGCTGATCCGGGACGTTCGATCATGTTGTCTCCAACTGCGGCGAGGATGCTGCAATCGGATTTCACGCTAACGGTTTCGATCTGTTTGTGGTGGAGTTCGGCAAAGAATGCCTTTTCAACGACGTCTTTGGCGATCTTCGCCTGGGCCTGTGGAATCGCAAAGCAAATGGAATGCTCTGAGCTTGCCTGAGAGATCATCACCACCGATACGTTGACTTCGCGAAGGGCGCCGAACAAGCGGCTGGCCACGCCTGGAACCCCGATCATGCCTGTGCCCTCGACATTGATCAGGGCAATTTGATTGATGATGGAAAATCCTTTCACCGGCAAGGGTGACAAGGATTTTTCATGGATTTTGGTTCCCGGAAGATGCGGGCGGAACGTGTTGCGGATCCAGATCGGGATTTTCTTTTCAATCGCCGGAGCCATCGTGCTCGGATGCACGACTTTCGCGCCAAAATAAGCGAGTTCGGTGGCTTCGTTGTAGCTGATGTCTTCGAGAAGTACTGCATCCGGCACCAATCGTGGATCGGCAGTCAGGATGCCGTCCACATCGGTCCAGATGGTGATGGTCGAAGCATCGAGCAGTGAACCGAAGATGGATGCCGAGTAGTCGCTTCCGTTTCTTCGCAGAGTCGTCGGTATTCCGTCCTGAGTGGATGCCACAAATCCGGTGATCACGACAATTTCGTTGGAATTCAGCTTCAGCCAGTTTTGAATTGCGGTTTGCGAGACAGGCCAGTCCACATTCACGTTGGTTTCGGTCGGTACCACAGTCAGGATAGTGCGTGCATCCAGCCAAGTCGAATTCACTCCTTGGGATTGAAGGTAGGCGTTCAGGTGCTGGGCCGACCAGATTTCGCCATGACCTGAAATCAATTCCATCGTCTGATTCGAGGCGGTTCGGGATAGGTAAACTCCGCGTAAGACTTCTTTGATGTCATTGAAGTCGGCCGCAATGTTGGCTTTCAGCGGTGCAATCAAGTTGCTGTCGGTGGGTAGCAGTGCATCGATCGTTTGAAAGTGTTTTTCCTGAAGGGAGTCGGCTTTGGCCAAGTAAGTGTCGTCACGATTTTTTGCCAATGTCACCAGTTGAATCAGTGCATCGGTGACACCGCTCATGGCCGAAACCACTACGCCTTTTCGTGGCGCGAGGTCGACCGTGATGATCCTGAAAACATCCTTGTATCGGTCAGCATTTGCAACGCTGGTTCCACCGAATTTGTGAACAACCCATCCTGAGTGCTTCATAAGAAGATTTTAGACCTTGCGCCATTTTGAGTAAATAAGATTAAATTAACTTTATGAAAGTAGCAGTGGTCGGTGCAACCGGTTTGGTGGGTTCGGAAATGCTGAAAGTTCTGGCAGAACGGAATTTTCCGGTCACGGAACTGATTCCAGTCGCCTCGGAAAAGAGTGTAGGCAAGGAAATCCTCTTCAGGGCACGCGCCTGGAAAGTGGTTTCCATGGAAGATGCCATCCGAATGAAGCCGGATATCGCCCTGTTTTCTGCCGGCGGATCAACCTCGCTCCAGTATGCCCCCTCATTTGCAGCCGTAGGCTCGACGGTGATCGACAACTCATCGGCCTGGCGGATGGATCCGTTGAAAAAACTGGTTGTTCCCGAAATCAATGCATCCGTTCTCAGCAAGGACGACAAGATCATCGCCAATCCCAATTGCTCGACCATCCAGATGGTGATGGTTTTGGCCCCCTTGCATGCCCGCTACGGCATCAAACGCGTGGTGGTGTCGACTTATCAGTCGGTGACCGGTACCGGTGTCAAGGCGGTCAATCAGTTGATGAACGAGCGCAAAGGAGTCGAGGGCGAAATGGCTTACCGCTATCCGATCGACCTGAACCTGATTCCGCAGGTGGATATCTTCCTGGACAATGGTTACACCAAAGAAGAGATGAAAATGGTGAACGAGACCCGCAAGATCCTGGGCGACGAGACCATTCGCGTGACGGCCACTACGGTCCGCGTTCCGGTCATGGGTGGCCATTCCGAATCGGTGAATGTCGAGTTCGAAAATGATTTTGATCTTGCCGAAGTCAGGAAAATTCTTTCTTCCAGTCCGGGAGTGGTGGTGAAAGATGATCCTGAAAACGCCCTTTATCCGATGCCGATCGATTCCCATCAGCGCGACGAGGTGTTTGTGGGCCGGATCCGCAGGGATGAGTCCAATCCTTGTACGCTGAATCTTTGGATCGTGGCCGACAACCTCCGAAAAGGTGCAGCGACCAATGCCGTTCAAATTGCCGAATACTTGCAGACTCAGAATTGGCATTCCCCTTGCTCAGAGTGAATTCGAAAACGAATTCCTGAAGGGGGAAACCATGAAAAAACAGTTCGTATTATCCTTGGTCTTGTTCATTGGAGTGTTGGGTTGCGGCGTTCAGAGGAAGCTTACGCCGGAGGATCAGAAGAAAACGGAAAACCGTTATCCTGAATCCACGCTTCAGGTGATAAAAACGGTCGATCCGAAATCGGTGATGGAGTTTGCCGGTGAGGGGTTCGATCAGAATTATCGGGTCTTCGGTGCGGTCGATCTGAAGGATCTTCCGCCCGATTTTTTGCGGATCCCGAGCGAAAGCGCGATTGGAAAAGTCACGATCGTGAAAAAGCGATCTGTTTATGCGGTCGAATACGAGGATGAAGTAGCAACCCCGGTTCATTCCTTGGAGAGAAAGGTCTTGAACGAGCCCGCATACCTCTTCCGCTTTCCCAAATCCGAACAGGTCTTTTTCGCTGTGAAATCCACATTGAAAACTGAGTTCGAAGACGTCATCAATGCCGTGACCGTACAAAGCGGAAGAATCATGAGTTATTGCAAAACCGTGCATGTTCCTCACTGGAAAGAAGGAAGCCTGTACATGAAGGAACAAAATGCTTCCTGCGACGAAAGCGGTTATTGCCAATACCGGTTGCACTGGGAGCCGGCGTCTTACAGTGACCGTGGAGGCCCGATCGCCTTTCTCAAGGAACATCGTGGACAATGCACGGAAATCGCCGGTGTCTTCAAGAAAACGGAATCACGCTACAATCGAACGTCAGTCGAATCAGTTCAGGTGGATCTGGATGCTGGAACTGTTTCTCAGCTGGAGAGAATCATCTTCAAGATCTGAAGGAACAACTTGAAGAACTCCAAAGGGGCCTGCGTGAACGGGCCCCTTTTTTTATTTTTAACAACACGGTGATTCATTAAGATCCATTAATCAGCTGTTTGTGTTTTGACTCGATTTTGCTTCTTCGCTATTTGCAAAAAAAGGGGCTTCTTCATTTTGAATCGGCCTCAACAACAAAGGAGTAAAAATGAAAAAACTATTCAGCTTGTTATTGATCACGGCGATGATCGGAAATGGTGCGTTCGCAGGTGCGAGCAGTGCGGATCATTCCCAGCGGATTGCAAAGGCCTTCAACCAGTTCCGCTATCAGATGACGGTGGAAGTGCGCCCTGGAGATTCAGCTCATCAGGCAGAAGTGATTGCGCAGTTCAAGCGGAACATGGCCGACCTTGAACAGCAAGGTGTGAGTGGTGCCGAAGTCATGGAGTATATGCGATCGAATGTACTCGACTCCTCGGTCAGAAGCGACTTCGATCGCCTTTTGGCCACGATGGATCCGGAGCAAGTTTCCAGTGATGAAGCCGGAAACATGGCTATGAAGTTCATGGCGGGAAAATACCAGCAAGGAGCCAGTTATAGCGGGGGCGCACGCGTCGGTGTGAAGACGGCATTGGTGGTTTTGGGTGTGGTCGCATTGGGCGTTGCCACGTATTACCTGTATCAGTACCTGAGAGGGAAATTACCGTGTCAGACCAAGACA
>JBEIKL010000081.1:0-8803 GCA_040379745.1 Bdellovibrionales bacterium
CCTTCGGTGATCGTAAGCCAGCATTCGGTGCAGAACGTGGTGAGCGTAAGTCCTTCGGTGACCGCAAGCCTTCATTCGGCGATCGTAAACCTTTCGGAGAGCGCAAATCCTTCGGTGATCGTAAGCCTTCATTCGGTGCAGACCGTGGCGAGCGTAAGTCCTTCGGTGACCGCAAGCCGGCATTCGGTCGTGGAGCTCCTCGCGGCGGTTCTGCACGCAGTGGTGCTTCCCGTGGCACTGGCTTCAAACCACGTTTTAAATAATTGAAGAATTTAGAATTACTAAAGGGCTCTTTCCACTGGAGAGAGCCCTTTTTTTATGGATGATTGGCAATCATTTCTATTCCGACTTTGCAAAACACAAAAAAAATCCCGGATGATCACTCACCCGGGATTTTCTTTTTTTGAACTTTAATTAGTCGCTCAGCAATTAGCCGCGATATCCGCCGCCGCCGCCTTCACGACCGCCACGGCCTCCGCCGTAACCACCGCGACCGCCGCCACCGCCGCCGCCGCCGCCGTAGCCACCACGACCACCGCCGCCGCCTTCACGGTTGCCAAAACCACGTCCGCCTGGACGTCCGCCGCCGCCGCCACCTTCACGTGGTTGCATTTCGCGTGCTTCGTTTACAGTGATGGTACGACCTTCGTACTCAGCGCCGTTCAGTTTTTCGATTGCAGCAAGTGCTTCTGCGTCGGTAGCCATTTCCACAAATCCGAAACCTTTTGAGCGACCAGACATGCGGTCAGTAATCACTTTTGCAGATTCCACCACACCGTATTGTGCGAAGGTTTCTTGCAAAACCTGATCAGTTGCGGAAAACGGAAGGTTCCCAACGAAAATTCTCTTACCCATTACTTACTCCTTATTAAGTGTGGCCCAAGCCACACTTGGTTTACGTTAACCAGAACTCAATGATCATCTTCGGAGTAGCGGATTAGAACATAACGAACTAGAACACGGACACTCTCGGGTCAGAACTGAATACTGAACTCACCACAATGTTCGCACAAAGCCGTGCGTCAGGCAATCACTGTTTTTTTGCCATTAGAGCCGTTTTCAAGGCAAAAACAAGCTCTCTGGCATCATTGGTCCGAGCCAAGGCCTGCTCCTGATTGAGCTTGGAAATCGCCAAGGAAATCAGGCGATTCGAGCCGTTGCGCCCCTTGTACGTGACTAATCCTCTTGCAGATGCCATGCGCTCTCCGGAAGTGCGCAGCGCATTGATCAGGTTTTCGTAAAGGAATTGCGCCATATTGGTCTCAAAATCATACAGATTGGACCCCAACTGACCATAAAAGTAGGGAAGTTCCTCGGATCGGGCAATGGAAGCCAGAACTCCCGCCCTCAAGCGCGGTAAGCCCCTTGACTCATCATTCTCAAAAACGTTCACCAAGGTCAGTGTATCTGCAACTAGGGTTTCGATCAAAGCCTCGGCATCCGATGCCCCCATTGCCGATAAAGCAGGGGTTTGCAACAACGACTGCGGAACGGACAACGAAATCGAGGTGATCTTCTTCTTCAAAATTTCGGGTAATGAAACCATTTCCAACACGGTTTTTACGCCTGCGAATGCACGTTCGCGCATGGATTGCTCAGAATACTCTTCCGGCAATACATCCATTGCAAAAATCCGAAGGGATTTCAAATTTGTCCGCACCGCTCGCGAAAGAGATGCCTTTCCACCAAGGAAATGAAAGTGCATCACTCCTTTGATGCGCTGGAGGTAGTTCCGATAAAAGGAGATCGCCTCCTGTTTGGTCGTCAATTTTTGAAGAGCACTCGGAACGAAAGTGCTTCGGGTCACTTGATCCATGGCCTGAGCCAAAGTCACGTCACCAGACACGGTTTCCTCAGCAACACGCTTGAGCGCGGTTTCCACCGAAAGGGTCGGATCCTTTTCAAGATCATAGCGAATGCACAAAGGGTCCACGACTCCATTGGCTTCCGTATCGGCCTCAGCATCATTACAAACCGGCACCAAAGGATCGGTGATTCCAACGTCCTTCATCCCGTTGTAAAGCGCACTCAGTGCCTGACGGTCGTATTCCAACGATGGTCCGTCACCCATCACCGCTGGAGCGTCGAAAAACGCAGCTCTTTCGATTTCATAATCATTGTAATCCATGATCGATGTAGAAAAAATCGAAGCCGAATCGCTCCGATCGAAAGAAAGAGATCCCTTGAAGTTGTGTGCCAACCCCAACGCATGTCCTACTTCGTGGAAAAGGGTTTGCTTCATGAGTTGTGCCGAGAACTTTTCGACTTCGGCCTGACTCATCCGACCGGAATGAATGGCTTGGGCAACTCCGCTCAACTCACGCATGCATGCGGGCCTTGCATGTTTCATTCGGATTTTCTTAGGTTGATCCTGATCAGTTGCAGTGACTGCATCCGTGTACTGACCGTATTTCCAGTAATCCATTCCAATCTGGAACCAGGCAACCGGCATGTAAATCAAACTGTGGCTTTGCTTTCCCGTGAACGGATCATTGGCTTGGGATTCATAGGCGGAACCCGCCACCAATCGGCTGTCCCAATTGATGATGTTGAAGCGTGGATCACCGAGCTTCATTCCTTCTGGCATGCGACCTTTGAACAACACCACATCGCGCTCGATTCCTGAAAACTTGCGGAAGTAGCGGTTCCACCCTTCGACCGCATCTTTCACGACGGGCAGGTGCTCGTCCTTGATGTTGGGGGTGACGTACCAATCAATCGTTTTCAGTTCGCCGGTGAGGGAATCGTGAATGTCAAAATGCTGGGCATATGCCAGTTTTTCTTCTCCATTGAAGATCGCCTCACCCGCAAGCAGGCGATAACGGGCCGCCGGGCCTTCACTTGCTCCGACCGGATCATTCGGATCCATTTTGAATAATTCGAATTTCGAGCTGGGGACAATGGCAACCTTGGGGAATACAGACTCCAGCACTTCAAGAACATCGCCACTGGCGAGTACGACACTGGTTTCTTGGAGAAGATAATTTCCGTTCTCCACGTACTCAAAGGAGCGGGCCCAACGATCTTTCACGGTCGACGATTTCGTATCCATCATCGCACCGATGTATGCAGCAGAGTTGGCTTCGCTGACCGTGAGGGTATCCGCTGTTTCGAACAGAATGCGATAACGGGAAATCAGTTGTTCCGGGTGATTCACATCGCTCGGGTACAAACGGCGCTGATCCGCGATCAAATGCAACTCAGACCCTGCTTTTCGGAAAAATGCAGGAACATGTCCCATCGCCAAGGACTGATTGTATAGATCACCATCGGCATCGTAGACCGAAGAATATTGAAGATCGAAACCATAGAAGAACTCACGGTTGAAAATCTCCTTTTTCTTCAGGGTGATCTGCGCTCGAACTTCCGTGGAGTCATTCTTACCCGGAGTGATCGTCTTTCGATTTCGGACTGGATCCACCACCACTTCATCGACAATACGGATTTTTGGCGGATTCTTTTGTGGAGCACAAGAAATCACGAGTACGGTTGAGATAAACAACTGAATCAACTTTTGAAAATTCATATTTCCCCCTAAAACGAGCAGAGCGACTCTCTCAGGAATTCAGGGAAAAATAAAGTAGTTCAACTCAAAGGAATGCGATCTGGAGAACACTCGTAGGGCGATTTCGAATTATGCCTCGCGACATCCGGTTCGACTTCACAAGAATTCAACTTCAACACTACATTTACGTTGACAATGCGGAGCACAGCCCATTAAGATCACAACACATTTAAACAAGTTTATCGCGGGGTGGAGCAGCCTGGTAGCTCGTTGGGCTCATAACCCAAAGGTCGTCAGTTCAAATCTGGCCCCCGCAACCAATTCAATAAAAAAGCCTCAGTCGCAAGACTGGGGCTTTTTTATTGCGTTCGTAGGGTCAGAACGCAGAACTGATGCACGAGCGAATCGAGTTGAAGTCAGTTCACAATTGTCGCAGGAGGCGACGATTGCACAACCCAAGTGAGCATGGCGAACGAAGGTTGCCCGAAGGGGCGAGGCCATGATGGCCGAGCTGAAATCTGGCCCCCGCAACCAATTAAAAGGTTCGATTCACGGAAGGTGACTCGGACCTTTTCTTTTTCCATCATCTCCTGCTCTTCATCCTCAGTAAATTCCGTGCTCTGATTTTTCATTTTCACCCCCCCTCATTGATCTCTGTTTTATGGAAATAGATTTCAATCGAAACGCATCAAAAAAAACCGTGACTCTCGCAAACAATCACGGTTCAGCTTCGCTTCAAAATCCTGAAGGCTTTCTAAAGAAAGCGAAAAGATGGTTTCAGTTCTTATCATTTCTTCTTTAAAAAATGTGTAAATCACAGGTCGAGGAGAAAATCCTTAAAGTAAAAACCGGAAAAGGCGAAAAGCAAAACATGAACTTGAGTGGTAAGTTATCCATCATCATCATCTTGTCAATGATCACCCTATCCTCCTGCTCGATGGATGTAGCTGTTGAAGAAATCTCCGAAACAACTGCTAGGGAGACCACCTCGTCCGATGCGATTTCTCCAAGCGCAGGGAGCGAAATTTCTTTCACCCATGTGAATGAGCATGGAATGACAGTCAACTGGGGCACGGCATCGGACAATCAGACCATTACTGCGAATTTATCCTACAAATTGATCAAAGCCACCTCATCCCATTTGATCGATTCCGTTTCAGAAGCAGAAGTGATCTCCGGGGCTGACTTGCTACTGGATTGGACCGTCGCTCAAACCCATCAAACGATTACCGGTTTGTCAGAAGGAACTGAATATCATTTCGCCGTTCTCGTGAAAGACGAAGCATCCAATTTGACTTTATATGCCCCCATGTCTCAAACCACCGCAACCTCACTTTCATCCAGTCAGTGGATTCTGTTTCCGTTTCAAGAATCGGTTTTAGAGCACAATATGACCAGTTTATATGGGGGCTTATGAGTGGTGAAAAAAAATCAATCAATCGGATCAGTCTACTCTGCCCCCGCACCAGAAGGAGAAAAGCCAGGAAGTCCATCAACCGGGCTTTTCTCCTTCAATCTGTTCACCATTGTTTCATCGCCGAAGATTGAGCCCTTTTGCGTGCACAGGTTTTATTCATCTGTTTTTTAACTCAAATTATGAGAAATTTTAAAGATGGAAACCAATTATTCCGTTCAATGTCCTTATTGCTGGGAACAAATCTGGATGGAGTTCTACCCTGAAGACGGCGAACACCAGGAAACCATCACCGACTGTGAAGTGTGTTGCAATCCGATTCTCTACACGGTTTCCTTCACCGGTAAAAAGGCACGTGTTCGCGTTGACAAGGCCCAGTGATCCGATCAAGGGAAGTTATGCCATTCAACATTGTCTGGTTCAAAAAGGATCTTCGAACCTCTGATCACGCTCCTCTCGCCCATGCCATCGCAGAAGGACCGACATTGGGATTGTTCATCATCGAGCCCGAATGGTTCAAGAGTCCCGAATTCGATTCTGGACACTACGTGTTTTTGCAAGAATGTTTGCGTGACCTGCAATCGGACTTGCGTAAAATCGGCGTTCCTCTTCTGGTCGAAGTCGGCGAAGCCATTGAAACACTGAACAGCATCCATGAACGTCTAGGAATCAAAAAACTTTTAAGCCATGAGGAAACCGGTCTCGATTGGACGTTTCAGCGCGATCGGCACGTCAAGAAATGGTGCAAGTCGAAAACCGTTCCTTGGCAAGAGTATCGGCAATTCGGCGTGATCAGACCACTCCAGGACAGGGACACTTGGATGGATCTTCGAAATCGGATCCTGCACCGGAATCTGTTTCAAACCTCAGGTCAAGTATGGCCAAAGTCAATCGATCTCATGCCGGCATGGATTCCAACCTTGAAAGATCTGGACCTGCCACCTTCTGAAAAAATCCATGCTCAAAAAGGAGGACGCATCCAGGCTGAAAAAGTGCTCAACTCTTTCTTCGATTCTCGCAGTCGTCACTATTCAAAATCAATGTCATCTCCGACTCTTTCCGCATCCGGTTGCAGCAGGATCAGTCCGTATCTGTCCTGGGGAAATCTTTCCATCACCGAAGTCCTGACCCGACTGGCGATGAAAAGAGGGGCACTCGGATCGCACCCGGAAGATCACTGGTGGTCGAAAAACCTGGATGCCTTCGAGAGCCGTATTGCCTGGCATTGTCACTTCATCCAGAAATTCGAATCCGAACCGGAAATTGAATTCCAAAACATGAATCGCGCATTTGATGGAATGCGGGAAGCCGAATTCAACGAGGAACGGTTTGAAGCGTGGTGCAAAGGTGAAACCGGATTTCCGATCATCGATGCATCCATGCGATCTCTCAAGATCAACGGTTGGATCAATTTCCGGATGCGGGCCGCACTGATGAGCTTTGCTTCCTACCAGCTTTGGTTACACTGGAGAAAACCTGCACAATTCCTGGCAAAACACTTCATCGACTTCGAACCCGGAATTCACTTCAGCCAGGCACAAATGCAATCCGGTGTCACCGGGATCAACACTATCCGGATTTATTCACCTAAAAAACAAGCGATCGAACAGGACCCAACCGGTGAATTCATCCGCAAGTACTGTCCGGAATTGGCAGCACTTCCAACGGAAGATCTCGCCGAACCTCATCTCACTCCGCCACTGATTGCGGCGGCGGTCGGCTACGTTTCCGGAGTCAGTTACCCGGATCCGATTGTGGATCCCGAAACGGCGTACAACAGTGCTAAAGTCAGAATCTTCGATTGGATGGAAAAACCCAGTGTTCGCAAAGCTGCAAATGCCGTTTATCAAAAGCACGGTTCCAGAAAACGAAAAACTTGAATTCGATCCATCCCCCCTGCCGCCCCATCTCGATCAAACTCAATTCAAGCCCTCTCACTAAATCACCTATTCCATTGAAATCTTACGTTTATTAGCACAGATTGTTTTCTCTATCTTTTTGGTTGCGCATGGCGTAAACAGCCATCAGGAGGCTTATGCGCAAACTCACCTCAATCTTCACACTTTTGTTACTGACTTCCGGTTTCACGACAACAGTCCATGCTACTGAAGTTGAAACAGTTCAAGAAATCATTGCGATCCACCAGCGGGATGCACGAGCAATGTTGGGACGAGATATTGCACTCAAGTTCCATCAAACCAATGAGGCACCCAATGCCCATGCTTCATACATGGGGCCTAAAAATGGCCCACTCATCACTTATTACAGCACTCTTTTACATCTGAACAAAGACGACGATGTGGTCACCGTGGTTTGTCACGAACTCGGTCACATCTTGGGAAATCGCAGCCCGGGAGTCACCCGAGCCGGTTTTGCACTGGAAGGTGAAGCGGATTATTTCGCCGGCAAATGTGCTGTTCGCTATTACACCAGTGTTCGAGGAATGAATCTTTCGAAAGCTCAAGAAAAAGCGTACACCGGTGCTCAGCAATCTTTCTCAAGCCTTTACCAGATGCGGATCAATGCGAACGAAGCCCGCTTTCAGGAATTCCCCGGCATCAGCCAAACCTATCCGAAACCAGCGTGCCGAGTGCTGACCGTTTACCACGGTGCCATGGGCTGGCAACGCCCGAAGTGCTGGTACAACCCTTAAATCCAAACGATAAAAACTGGTAATCACTGCTGTTTTTAAATACACGAAATATTTTTCATGTTTCTATTTACATGCAAAATAATT
The DNA here is from genome assembly GCA_040379745.1 of Bdellovibrionales bacterium. GTDB lineage: Bacteria > Bdellovibrionota > UBA1018 > UBA1018 > CAIMNF01 > CAIMNF01. The sequence continues at coordinate 7,657 of JBEIKL010000081.1, forward strand.
CATGTATCATTATTCCTATAACGAACGTTCTTCACTGAACAAAAGGAGTAACAAAATGAACAGCCAAACAACCTCACTGGAAAGCAAATCGGTAAACAAGACTTCTCAGCCCCATGGATCGATCTCTGAATCAGAGGCGAAAACAGCATTGGAGAACTGGGGGAAGGGCTTGGTCAAAATCGCTCAGACCCATAAAAACGGCGGAAACGCAAAATCCGTAGCCGCTGAATTCATCCTCTCCGCGTACAACTACAAGGAAGCGGAAGTGCTCTTCAAGCCCACACTCGCATCTGTAGCGACATTCAGAAAAACATTCGACGGGGCTCTCTCTTACTTCGTTTCCGGAGATGCAAAATTCGCAGAAGATAACGGCTTTGCATTGATTCCATGGCAAAAAGCCGAATTTGAGATTGCCGGTGTTTACACTTCAGGAAACACGGCTTTGATCATGGGTAACAAGCATCTGACCAAGGAAGATGGAACAGTGGTCAAGGCTAACTTCACCATGGGATTCATGAAGAATGATCATCACGAAATCAAGATCGTTCTTCACCACTCTTCACTTCCATACCAACCGCAATAATAATCAGGCTTCCCCGCAACTGATTGATTGCAACAGAAAGCCCCCTTGGTTAAAATACCAGCCAAGGGGGCTTTTTCGGGTTATATCCTTTAAAAAAAAGCGAATCTACCATGAGTGACCAATGGACATTTTTAAGTAATCACGGACATGTCATCCTGTTTTTATCCCATAACCCGGAAGCCACTGTCAGGGAGATCTCCGTTCAAGTCGGCATCACCGAAAGAGCGGTACTCAAGATTATTGCCGATCTTTCCCAAGATGGTTATGTGATCATCAACAAGATCGGACGCAACAACACCTACCGGATCAACGCCAACAAGACCTTAAGACATCCGTTGGAAAAAAACTGCAAGATCGAGCGTTTTGTAAATCTGATCTCCAAATCCAATCACAACAGCTGAGTCAATCAGCTTTGAATCCAAAAGGTAAACACTCGGGGTAAAATGCAGGATTTGACTTTTATGATTTCAATCGATCAAGTAGCCAGTTCCGAATCAGCATAACTTCCACTTCCGGAATTTCATGGGCTTTTTGAAATTCTTGATACTGGATCGAGAATCCCGC
>JBEIKL010000082.1:0-8793 GCA_040379745.1 Bdellovibrionales bacterium
GCTATTGAGATCGAATCCACCATGGGTTCCGCAGGGAAGCATGCGCAATCGGGCGATTGCCGCTCCGGGAGTCATCGGATACTGGTTCACGGTTTCGGTGAAATTTTTCTCGGATTCGGAAGGCTTGCGCATCGAACGGATTTCGGCGACCCGAAGACTCGCCTTCCAAGCGGTAGGCTGTGTGCGCGCATTTTCCAAGTACTTGCGGAAACTTTCTTCCGACTTTCCATATTCCTCGAGTTGGAAATACGCCTCGCCGAGATTCATGTAAACGTGAGGATAACGGGCTCCGCCCCCCGGATTCGATTTCAGAACCATCTCATAAGTGGTGATCGCCTGCGCGAACTGGTTGCGATTGAAATAGACGTCCCCGGTCTTGAATCCGCTTTCGTTACGGATCTGCTGGCTCAGGGCATTCTTCGAAAGCCACTCGTATTCAGGTCTCGCCTGATCATACTGACGAATCTGGAAAAGACTTTCCGCGATTCCGTAACGGAACAACCAAGTGAGAGGATGATCCGGAAAATCCTTTCGGATGCGCATGAACAGATCGTGCGCCGCCAGCCACTCGTGATTGCGGAAAGACTGTGCGCCGAGGAATGCGGTCGATTGCACCCCGACCTCCGTTTTACGACCGTTTTTCGACAATTCCTCGATCAGTACCTTACCCTGATCGACCATCTCCAATCGGTAGTAGGAACTCGCCTTCAGGAACTCCATCTCACGGAGATGGAGTGACTTCGGATAGTTAGCCTTGAAGAATTCAACAGTCTTCACGGCCAGTGCATGCTTGTTCTCGCGGGAAAGCTTGATCGCGAGACGAACCATCTGTGCCTCCTCGCTCTTGCCGGAAGGCAACTGATAGCGGAATCCGTGATCTGGAACGAATTCAGGAAAAAAGGTATTGAAGTTCAGGACAGGGTGTTCGGCCCGATACTTCACCCAAAGAGAGTTCTCCCGATTCAGCGGTGTTTCACAGAAGCGAAGCGCACTCCGGCTCTCTTCAAGACGCTTTTCTTTTTGAACACGACGCTCTTCCTCCTGACGGAGGATTTCCTTGCGCTTCTGGTCCTGGTCTCGCATCGCCTGAACCTTGCGCTGTTGCTGGGCTTCCGCAACGGTGGGACCTTTGCGATACCAGAAATCGATCACGAATTTGCCGTCTTCCTTGCGATAGAAATCAAACAACTCCATTTCGGGTTTCGCCAATGCCCCCTTACCGGATGGATAACGGTATTTCCCACGGATGATCAGTTCGGAGTCCTTCTCCACCACGGAAAGCTCACCGATCCGCGAATCCTGGATGGTTTTCAGCTGTTGATTGAATCCGCCGGCATTGCCCATCGGCACACCGAGATCAAGCAATTCCGCGGAAGGAATCCGGATCTCGAACCCTTTCGAGTTGTTTGTGATTTTCGGTTTGAAGGATTCATCCAACGAGATATTCAATCTCGAAAAGGACGAGTGAGGCTGTATTTGAAGTGATGTATAATTCTCGAGGATCGCGGCAATGGCCGCGTCCGAAAGAAATGAACCGCATCCCGCGGCGATCAGTCCGAAGATCTTCAAGGTACTCACTCCCTTCCATAGCAGTGTTAGTCGGCATCTTGTACCGGGTACCTGTTTCCCATTGTGGCAGATTCTGCAGTGTGCGATCAACGAAAGATTTCGCATTTCAGACAGGAATCTGCTAAATTGTTGTTCTGAGGATGAAATCACATTTTTACACAACAGCTGTTGTATTCTTGACTCTTCTCTCTCTGACCGGCTGTAGCATCGGAAACATGCTGGTCGGCCAGGTCAATCCCGTCGACGAGAAGGCTGACAACGTGGAATTGACGCCTCTTGAAACCATTGATTCCAATTGGAAAAGGATCCCGGTAGATGAAAAGAACCTGAACACCGAGTCTCCGGATCGGGCCTGGCAGTCGTCTAAAACCGCCTCGGTAATCGCCCTCAACTCCGCCTGTCGCGGCGGAAACAACCATGACCTCACGGAAATCACTTCCGACCTGCTGATCCAATGGCGTGACCTGGAAAACGTGACCCAAAAGGAAATCACCCTCTCCGGTTACCGGGCCTTGGAAACCACCGCTCAAGGAATCTACTTCAACCGCAAACGAAAACTGCAGACCGTCGTCGTCAAAACACCGTCATGCATCTACGATTTGATCTTCCTCGGCTCCATCCGTAACTTCTCTCAAGATCTTGCTGTTTTTCAGGCTTTCCGTGATAAACTGATCATCAAGTGACCTTACAGAAAATTTCCCATCGTCTTGGAATCGAAGATGCTCTCGGAAGGGCCATTGCCTTCGCGGGTGGCTTCACCCGTCTTTCCTGGAAAGCAATCGAAGAACTCTTCACCCAGACCTTTCCCACCCGACTGGTTTTGGAACAACTTCACTCGATTGGCGTGCAATCTTTCGTGCTCGTCCTGATCACGGGAATGGCAACCGGATCGGTGATGGCTCTTCAATTCGGACAAGGTCTCGCCCGCTTCGGTGGAACACTCTATGTACCGAAACTCACTGCACTGGCGATTTTGCGGGAAATGGGCCCGGTTTTCACCAGTCTTCTCGTAGCCGGCAGGATCGGTTCGGGCATGGCATCTGAAATCGCCTCGATGAAAGTGACCCAACAGATCGACGCCATCCGTGCACTCGGGACCTCGCCCATCCAGAAGATCGTGATCCCGCGCCTGCTCGCCTGCCTGGTCGCGCTTCCGATCCTGACCCTGATGGGGGATTTCGTCGGACTCATCGGCGCCATGCTCATCGCGAAATTCGAACTCAACATCGACATCGAGTTTTTCGTGACCAAGGCGCTCGAAACCGTCACCTTCACCGATCTTTCCACCGGCTTGGCCAAAACAGCCGTATTCGCTTTTTTCATCGCCATCTCTTCCTGCTGGAAGGGACTCCATACCGAGGGCGGAACCGAGGGCGTCGGCCGAACCACCACGTGGGTCGTGGTCACCAGTTCGATCTTCATCATGATCGCCGACTTCTTTCTAACCAAACTCTTCTTCATGACGGTGTATCCGAAATACTGAAATGGATCAGAACGAAATCGCCACAGGCGAACCAGCACTGCGAATTCAGGATCTTCACAAAAGCTTCGGCGACAAGAAGGTTCACCAAGGAGTCAGTTTCGACCTGAAACAAGGGGAAATCCTCGGACTTTTCGGCGGATCCGGAACCGGAAAAAGCGTCGTCCTCCGCTCAATCATCGGCCTGGAACAACCGGATGAAGGCTCCATCCTGTTTGAGAACACCGATCTCACCCGCCTGAACGAACGCGAGCTTTTCGAGATCCGCACACGTATCAGTTACGTGTTTCAGAACGGCGCACTCTTCGACTCCCTCACCGTTGAGGAAAACCTTGCTTACCCGCTGAAGGCGCACGCCCGGCTCACCCAGGCTGAAATCACCGACAAGGTGAACCACATGCTGGAACTCATCGACATGAAGGGCGCGAACCACCTGCTTCCGAACGAACTTTCCGGAGGAATGCAGAAGCGGGCCGGGCTTGCCCGCGCCATCATCCTCGAGCCGAAGATCGTTCTCTTCGACGAACCGACCGCGGGTCTCGATCCGGTGAACACTGAACGCCTTCTGAACAATATCCTCGCCTTCAAAAGCAGGGGCATGACGGGGATTTTCGTCACGCACGACATCCCTGCAGCTTTCCGGATTTGCGACCGCATCGCGATCCTGTACGAGGGAAAAATCAAACTGATTCTCACCCCGGATGAAATGCGTGTATCCGACAATCCGCTGGTGAGATCTTTCACGACTGGAGCCCATATCCGATGAGAATCGACGAAAAGAAAATTGAAAAACGGGTCGGAGTATTCGTACTGGGAGGCCTGTTCCTGGCTTTGTCCGCACTGCTGATCCTCGGTGGAAAAAGCAGCTTCTTCACCCCGATGAACCACTACTACACCCATTTCAACAAAGTGGATGGCCTGGTCAGTGGCGCGAAGATCACTCTTGGTGGTTTCAAGATCGGAACCGTGACCAAGGTCGAGCTGGATCCGAATACGCACGACATTCGTGTCACCTACTCCATCGAACGCAAGTATGCCGAATGGATCCGCAAGGAATCGAGCGTCGAACTCGTCACCCAAGGCGTACTCGGGGACAAATACCTCTCCATGGTAGCCGGCGACCCATCCCAGCACCAACTCGAAAATCACGCCGAAATCCCACAAGGAAACAGCAAGGACCTTTCCATGCTGATGAACTCAAGCGAACGGTTGATGGAGCGGATCACCGCGACAGCCGACAGCCTGGAGCGGGTGCTGACCTCGTTTAACAAGGGGAACCGCGCTGAAGAGTTCTTCCAAGGCCTCTCGACCACTTCCAAAAACCTCAGTGAGATGAGCGCAAAACTGAATCAGGAACTGAACCAGATGAAACTGAAAAGCGCCGTCAACCACCTGGATTCGATCCTGGAAAAGATTGATCATGGACAGGGAAGCGTGGGCGCTTTCATCAACGACCCTGCCCTCTATGATGACGCAAAGGCACTGGTCGGACAAGCGAACCGGAACCGGATCATGCGGAACCTGATTCGCCAAACCATCAAGGACAACAAGGATGGCAAAGGTGACAAGACCGAAGAGTAATCGACTGCTCTCTACTACGCCCCCTGAAAAGCCATCCCCTCGGATGGCTTTTTCTTTTGCATAGGCAAGGCACTTCAGAACCCCACCCCGATCATGAAAAAAGGCCCTGTTGTTTCCAACAGGGCCCTCTGACAAACACGCTTAACTTCGAATCAAAACAACAGGATTATTCCTGGCTTCCGTTACCGGAATTTCTTACGTCCATTGAGGATTTCAACGGAGTGATCATTCCACGCTTGCGGAGTTTTTCCACCAAAGTGGTGCGATTCAAACCGAGGAGCATGGACGCGCGGTTTTTGTTACCGTTGGTGCGGGTCAATGCCTGATCCACGAGGTGATTTTCAAAAGCAGCAACCACAGCCTTCAGATCAAGACCTTTTTCCGGCAAGAACATGCGTGGGAAATCGAGATCTGCAGTCGCACCCATTCCGTTTTGAGCGGATTGAGTCGCTTGATAGATCTTCGCAGGGATATCGTTTGCTTCGATGATGCCCTGACCTTTCATGATCACGATTCTTTCAATCACGTGCTCGAGCTCGCGAGCATTGCCCGGCCAAGTATAGCTGGTGAATGCATCGAGTGCTTCCGGAGCAGGAGTGGAAGAAACGTTTGATCCGGTCAATTTGTTGTATTTCTCGATGTAAGTGCGAACGAGAACCGGAATCTGGGAAACGCGGTCACGCAGGCTTGGAACATTGAGGGCTACGTAGCTGATTTTTGCAAACAGGTCGGAGCGGAAAAGTTTTTCAGCAACCAGCGACTGAAGGGAAACGCTGGAAGAAGCGATAATGCGAACCGGATAATTGCTCTGAACCAGTTTCGCCTGAAGGTGAAGCGGAAGCTCGTTGATTTCTTCGAAATAGATGGTTCCACCAGAAGTATTTTCAATTTTTGCGGCAAACTCGTTTTCCAGGACTTCGCCACTCAACGCACAGTTGATGACTGCAAAATTTTTAACCGCGCGGGAAGAACGATTGTGGATAATGCGGGCAACGATTTCCTTGCCTGTTCCCATTTCGCCAGTGATCAGAACACCTTGTTCTGTCGTAGCGGCTTTTTCAATCAAAGTGGTGTCTTCCGCGGTCATTCCTGCGGAGAAAGCGTTCTGAATCGGGTTTGTCGTCTCTAACATAATAAACTCCTTCCGTGAGTTCTTGTTTTTTTGTTCTGATTCAGGAATCCGTCATCCATTTGGACTCCTGAGCGTGTCAGCCATAATTAGGGTAAGGCAGGATTTGTCGCACTGTCAAAAACTTTTCTGAAAAATTTTGTTTTGACGCATTTTGCGTAGTGCGTAAAAAAGAAAATAGCCCCATGGTTACAAGGGGCTATCTCAAGTTTTACACAAATAAAATATATTTAAAAAATCAGTGGAGCGCCCATTCTTTGGCCCATTTCTGGGCATTCAGATCGCCCCGATTGATGAACCAGAACAGAATTCCCGTCACCAGAATTGCGACGAAGAACAACAACACGATCCAAATCCGGTTACCGTTCTTTTTGAATGCACGGGCAAGATCGATCATGATCACTGAAATGCAAAAAGCGAAAACAGGATAAAGCCAGATGAACACCAACATGCTCAGCCTTCCCCTTCCCTCACTTCTTGAACATCAAAGTGCTGATTTCAGCGCTTGGATCTTATCGGTTTTTTCCCAAGTGAACTCAGGCTCGAGACGACCGAAGTGACCGTATGCCGCCGTCTTCGTGTAGATCGGGCGCAGAAGATCGAGGGTCTCAATGATTCCACGAGGAGTGAGACGGAAGGATTCCTTCACTGCCGCTTCGATCTTATTGAGAGGAGCTTTTTCGGTTCCGTAAGCATTCACGTGAACACTGACCGGTTCAGCAACACCGATTGCGTAAGCCAACTGAACCAAACAACGATCAGCCAAGCCTGCTGCAACAATGTTTTTCGCCACGTAGCGAGCCATGTAACATGCGGAACGATCCACTTTGGATGGATCCTTACCAGAGAATGCTCCACCACCGTGGGCTCCGTGCCCGCCGTAAGTGTCGACAATGATCTTCCGACCAGTCAAACCACAGTCACCCATAGGGCCACCGATTACGAAACGACCGGTCGGGTTGATGAAGTATTTGGTTTTGGAATCCAGAAGATTCGCAGGAATTGTTTTCTTGATCACTTCTTCCATGACCGCTTCCACGATCTGGGAGTGAGAAATGTTTTCCGCATGCTGGGTGCTGACCACCACTGCATCGATGCCTACCGGCTTTCCATCCACGTAACGTGCAGTCACCTGGGTTTTACCATCCGGACGCAACCAAGGAAGGATTCCATTCTTACGGACTTCAGAAAGTTTTTTCGCCAACTGTTGTGACAGGGCGATCGTCAACGGCATTAATTCCGGAGTTTCATTGATCGCATATCCGAACATGATCCCTTGGTCGCCCGCACCTTGTTCCTTCTGGTTGTGCAAGCCTTGACCGGTCGTCACGCCTTGAGCGATGTCCGGGCTCTGACGATCCAGAGTCACCATCACGCCACAAGTGTTCGCATCAAAACCTTTTGCGGAATCATCGTATCCGATTCTGCGGATCGCATCGCGAGCAACGTGAGCGTAATCCACGCGCGCATTGGTCGTCACTTCACCCGCCACCACCACGAGACCGGTGGTCACGAGGGTTTCACACGCCACGCGTGCGGTTGGATCCTGGGAAAGGATCGCATCGAGTACGGAGTCAGATACCTGATCTGCGATCTTATCCGGATGACCTTCGGTTACGGATTCAGATGTGAAAAGTGTTTCGATTGCCATTTTCAGTGGTTTTCTCTCTCAATGAGGATACTGCGTTGATAAAAAATTATTTCTTGTGAACCGCGAACTTCGGAGTGGTTCCTTTGCTCTGTTCTTTGCGTTTGCGCGCTTTACCGGTGCGAGCTTGTTTAACTTTACGAGCCATTCTGGTTTTACCTGTACGTGATGACATTGCAATCTCCTATTAAGACATGGATTTTCAGTAAATTTGACTAAGTTACTTTGCTACCCTCAAAGCCTTAAAATGTCAACCGTAAATGGCCCGTTTATTGCTCAGATCGCCACCCAAGGAGTGCAAATGAAAGTGAAAAAATTGATCGCCATAGCCGGGGGGCTGGTTCTGTTTATAACTTCAACCACCCCATCCGCCGCCCTCGAAAAACCACCCCTTTTCCTGAAAAAGGGGGAGCAGAGGATCTTATCCCTTCCAGGCAGGGAAAAATACTCGATCAGCGGGACCGCCATCCGCTACACCCGCATCCCCAAACAGGATAAAATCCTGATCAAGGCGATGAATCCCGGAGTTTCCACGATCATCTTCACTCATGGAACGGAAACCGATCTCCAGACCATTCGAGTCGAGAATCCATCAAACCCGTTTCTACCGAAAGACTTTCTTCAGGCTCTCAACCACCTGGAAACGACCCAAGCCATCGACGGTGGGAGCCGGATGATTCTGCGTGGCGAAGTCCGAAACCCAAGGGAAGCGTCGATCATCGCACACCTCAAGCAGAACTATGGCCAGTCCGTGATCGATGAAACCGGGATCGAGCCGCTCTGGCTCGACCAATGCCGAAGTCGGATTGCGGAAATCCTGAAGTCCCATCCGGAATTGGAAATGAAAAACACGGACGGTGGCATCCTGATCCGAGGAGCAACCCCATCCCAAAACGGAACAATCGCGATCCAGAAAACGATCCGTGCGATTCAACCCCTGACTGAATTCGAACTGCAAACCCTTCAGGGATTTTCACCAACGCTCTATTTCAAGGTGTTCCTGCTCGAAGTGAAAAAAGAATTCTCGTCCCGACTCGGCGTTGAAATCTCGCAACCCTTCCCCGTCCAATCCATTCTCTCCCCAGCACTCAGCGCCTCATTGCACGCGATGAGCGAACGGGGAATGGTAAAAGTCCTTTCCGCACCCGAACTCGTGGTGAAAGCGCCCGGGCAGGCCGAATTGTTTGCCGGAGGCGAGCTCCCCATTCGTCTGCGCAGCCGCTTCAATGAATCGCTGATCTGGAAAAACATCGGACTAGCCCTTCGCTTGGATGTGAAGGAATACAACGGTGAAAAAGTGCGTTTGACCATCGAAACCGAACTAAACCATCGCAACGATGCCCTCACCCGCGAAGACATTCCCGGCATTCGCACCAATCGCATCAA
>JBEIKL010000083.1:0-8690 GCA_040379745.1 Bdellovibrionales bacterium
ATGACTGCCTGTACTTGGATGTATGGCGTTGGCAATGCAACCAGCACAGCAATCATCGCAAAAGGTGCACCTGCAAGCGGCAATGCGTTCTTCTTGGGGTACGACAACTCTACCTCGAACAAACTGATGTTCAACATTGGTGGCAACACACAGAAAGCCGTTACCGATAGTGCACTCAGCGATAGCACTTGGTATTATGTTTGCGGTTCGTACGACGGAACAGCAGCAAGTGCTAACATTAAGCTGTATGTGAACGGAGCCGTTCAAACCACCACAGGCGCCTACACTTCGGTAATCGCAAATAGTAACGTGGACGACCTTGCGGTCGGTGCTTATGTCACTCAAGGGCGTGCGGCAGTTGCAAACTCCTTTACTGGCGGAATCGGTGCCGTGCAGATCTATAACACCACGCTCACCGGTTCGCAGATCTACAATAACTGCGTGGCTCAGGCAGCAAACTACACTGCCACTGCTCCGACCACGTTCTGCACGACACCTTGACGACGAACGTCAATCGATTGGCGATAGTCACTTGTTGGCGATTGCTGAGCCGGATCGATACTGGCGACATAAGCGTTTGAAAAAAAGACCGTAAGAAGTATCCTAATCCTATGAACACACAAAAAAAAAAATCATTGCAGCGGTAGTGGGCCTCTCCATCGTGGTGGGTGCATTTTTTGTTTTCAAAAAGAAAGATTTTGTTGACGTTGCTGATCTGAAGATCGAAGACATTCAGGTTGGATCGGGTACTGAGGCATTACTGGGAAAAAATGTCACCGTACATTATACCGGCTGGTTAACCGACGGTAAAAAATTCGACTCATCCTATGATCATCAATCTCCTTTCACTTTTCCATTAGGTGCAGGTCGAGTCATCCAAGGATGGGAAAAAGGGGTTGTCGGCATGAAAGTGGGTGGCAAGCGCCGCTTGAACATCCCTTCTTCTTTGGGATACGGCACCACCGGCGTGGGCGGGATCATTCCTCCGAACGCAACCCTGGTTTTTGAAATCGAATTATTGAACGTGAACTGATACTGGGTTAAGTATTTAGCTCCCTCATGAGTGATGAACCTAAAAAAGAATCCTTCGAATTAGTGACGTTAAGATCAGGCCACAAAAGCCTGCGATTGGCAAACACCCTTCAAACATTTCATCCTGGCATTGGTCCACTGGCTGAAGCTGAAATCCTTTATGTTCGAGGACAGAAACTGATCGAACGCACCAGTAAACCGGGGCTCTTTGTCGTTTGGGATGTGGGCCTGGGTGCAGCTGCAAATGCTCTCTCGGCAATTCATGCGCTCTCGGGTAAGGGCCAGTACTCCAGCAATGAGCCATGCACGGCATCGGTCGAAATTCATAGCTTCGAACAATCGCTCGAGCCTCTGCGTTTTGCCATCGAGCACGCCGAAGAACTGCAGTACCTGAAAGACGATTTACCGTTGATTGAAGCCCTGCTGGCCAACGGGACTGTGCAAGTGCATTCGAACCTGAAGTGGATCCTCCATCAGGGCGATTTTCGAGAAACGATGAATCAGCCCGGCATCCCCGCCCCTCAAGCGATTTTTTATGACCCGTATTCACTCGCCGTGAACCCGGAACTCTGGTCAGTCGAGCATTTTCAGAAACTGCGCTCACGGCTGGACGATGCGAAGCCTTGCCTGCTGACGAATTACACCCGGTCGACCGCACTACGGGTCACCCTGATCCTGGCAGGTTTTTATGTGGGTGTTGGTTCCACCATCGGCGACAAGGAAGAAACCACAGTGGTTTCGAACTCCCTGGATCTGGTCGAAAATCCGCTCGACGAAAACTGGCTGAAACGGGTGCGGGCCTCACAAAACGCGAATCCGATCCGAAACGCCGGCCATGCTTACGGCCCGATCACGGAAGAAGACTATCAACTCCTGATCACTCAAAAACAATTTCAGCGTCCAGCGCCTTGAGACTGCCATCGACGGTTTTCCACATGGGTGTGCGTCCGATGTAATGGATCATCTTTTTCTCTTTGGTATCGATGTAAAGCGCGATCGGATCGACGATCAACGAGACGAAAAAACTACTGGGTTTCAGCATCACGACCATCACTTCGCGGCCATTGAATTTCATCACTTCCCGCTTCCAGAATTTGAAATTCAGGATCTCGCGGACTTCCATGATGGCCATTTTGGCATAAACCGTTTCACCGGCCATCAGAGCATTCCAGTTTTCAATTGCAAATTGCTCTGCCAGAGCTCCGGAAATGAAGTTATTCGGTAGTGGTTCTTCGTTCGTACGGGGTTTTTCATCGTTTTCGGGCGAGTTCGAACGCGTGCGCAAATACACGCGCCCCTCTTTCACTTCGATCTCCAGATGTCGTTTGGTCTGCCCCATTTCGGCTGTCTGTTTCAATGGCATCGATCCTTTGGCAATGATCACTTCGTTGTATTGCTCTCTGCCCGAGGAGTCGGTAACCACGGTCTTGTACTCCTTCTTGCCTTCACCGAGATCGCGGGTTGTCGTCTTTTGGGTGAAAAGCAACGGTCCGGAGATTTTACCGATGGGATACATCTTCAACACGGCCGCCTCGGCCGGGATGATCAGGAACAACGACAATGCCAAGATCAAACTACGCATATTTCAATGAAACTGACGGGTGGTTTTCGACATGTAGTAGTCGAAGTTGCCCTCAAAGGTGTTCAGCTCGCCCTTGTCGACTTCAAACACGCGGTTGGCGATCGCCTTCAGGAAGTGGCGATCGTGGCTGACCATGATGATCGTGCCTTCGAACTTCTGGAATTGCTCGAGCAACACTTCCCGCGACTTGATATCCAAGTGGTTGGTCGGCTCGTCCAGAATCAAAAAATTCACCGGCTTGGCAAGAATCGTGGCCAAAACCACGCGGGATTTTTCACCCCCGGAAAGCACACCGATCTTCTTGTAAACATCGTCATCACTGAAGTTGAACGCTCCGAGAAGATTACGCACGAAACCGATCGTCGCATGTGGAATGCGATCGCAGATCTCATCAAAAATCGTTTTTTGCGGATTCAAGACATCAAGCGCACTCTGACTGAAGTAACCCACCTGTACACTTCCACCGACGGTGCAAACTCCGTGAGTCGGAGTCACATCTCCCGCCATGATTTTGAGTAACGTGGATTTACCCGCACCGTTCACACCGACCACTGCGACCTTATCCAATCGACGGATTAGCCCGTTGAGGTTTTCAAACACGAGCTTTTGATCGCCGTTTTCCTTGATGTAAGTCTTGCCCAAGCCCATGAACTTCACCACATCGGTTCCACTGCGCGGCGGTTCCGGAAAATCAAACTTCATGACTCTTTCTTCTGCCGGGATTTCGATGCGTTCAATCTTATCGAGCTTCTTCACGCGCGATTGCACCTGAGCTGCATGCGATGCGCGAGCAGCGAATTTGGCAATGAATTCTTCTTCTTTTGCCAACATATCCTGCTGACGCTTGAACTGGGACATCAATTGTTCACGACGAATGTCGCGTTCACGCACATAAAAATCGTAATCACCGGTATAAGTCGTGATCTGCTTGTTGGCGACTTCCACCACCCGGGTCACCAAACGGTTCATGAACTCGCGATCGTGGCTTGTCATCACCAATGATCCTTTGAATTCACGCAACCAGTCTTCGAGCCAGATGATCGATTCGAGATCCAAGTGGTTGGTCGGCTCGTCCATCAGCAACACATCCGGTTGAAGCGCCAGGATCTTTGCCAATTCGATTCGCATTTTCCACCCACCGCTGAAGGATTCGACCGGACGGTTGTAGTCAGATGGGCCGATTCCGAGACCGGTCAGGATTTCTTTCACACGGGGTTCCAGGTTATGGCCATCGCGGGCTTCGAATTCAAGCTGGTATTCGCCGTACTTCTCGACGACTTCCATCATCTTCTCGTCATCGAGTTCTCCATCCAGGCCCTGCAGCTGACGCTCACATGCAGCGATTTGTTTGGCGAGTTCGGAAACTCGCCCCACACCGGCCAGCACTTCTTCCAATACCGAGCGACCTTTCATTTCAGCGACTTCCTGAGAGAAATAGCCGATCACTGTTTTTTCAGAAAACGAGATCACTCCCCCATCCGGGTGTTCTTCACCGGCGATCAAGCGGAAGACCGTCGACTTTCCCGCGCCATTCGGACCCACTAAGCCGATCTTGTCGCCTGGGCGCACTTGGAAACTGGCGTTGGAATAGAGAATCTGCTCGCCGTAATTCTTGGAAACATTGGTGAAATGGATCATCGACATAGTGGGATGAATTTAGCACAAAGTCGGGTCAAAGGGGCGAGTTTTTCGTTTCATAAACTACTGGAATTTCAATGACATGGCGTTCAGCGACACCCTCTGTTGGCGCACTAGGCCCGTAGCGAAGTCCGCGCGATGATCCTTTGCTTTTGATCAAAAAACTTATGGAACGCCTGAATCAGTTCCTCGTACGTGGTTGAAGCCATCACTCGACCGTAAAGGTATTCACCAAATTCGACCCACGGACGACTGTAAACGATCAGAAACCGCATGCGACGCATGCCGGCCTGGAGTTCATATTTGTCGGCCATTTTTTCGGCCACGCTGATCAGGAATTTTCCGTAAAGCGCGCCCTGTTCGTAAGCATCCGGCTCCGGATCATGAATCTTGCCCTCGATCAGCCAGGGCTTGGCCATCAACGCGCGACCGATCATCACGCGATCGGCACCCGTCGCCTCAAACATGTTTCGGATGTCTTCGCGGGTTTGCACATCCCCGTTCGCGATGATTCCGCGATTGGCGTACGGCGTGTTCTTGAAATGCTCTTTCAAGCGCTTCACGAGTGCCCAATTCGCTTCACCCCGGCGCATTTGCTCGGCCGTGCGCGGGTGAATGGTGATCCAAGATGCACCGGCACGATAAAGGCCTTCGATGAAAGTGGCGAGGTATTCGAAATCGATTTCGGTGTTTTTTTCAGCGAGGCGGTTTTTTTCGCGATTGCTGAGACGCTTCTGATCTTCGGAAACCTCTTCCACGCTTTTCACCCCCGATGCGCGCAACTTCACCGATACCGGCACGGTGGCATGTTGCACGGTCATGCGCACCACTTCGGCGGCGTAAGCAGGGTCACCCATCAGAGCCACACCGTAATTGTGTTTGAGCGCTTTCTTCACGGGACAACCCATGTTGATGTCAATGGCCTTGGCGCCCCAGGATTCCAATCGTGGCACCGAGATGCGAATGAACTCTTCTTCATTGGCCAAAAGCTGGGGGTACACCCCGTTTTCGGCATCATAAAAAAACACTTCTGGGGTTTCGTGCATGCGCTGGGAGGAAACCCGGCGAGAATTCAACATCTCGGTCATCCACAAGGCTTGTGAAGGATCAGGCAAGAACTCCGCGACGGCCGCACGAACCGCGTAATGGGTCAGCCCCACCATCGGAGCCAAGAGCAGCGGATGCGGGCAGACTTCGTCGAGCGAAAAGGTGTCCGGCGCTTTTTTGATGCTTAGTGCGTCATTAGACATGAAATGCACTATACCTGAAAACCGGCAAAAGGCATCCATAGCTTTTTGGATCCCGGCTGAGTCAATCCACTCAAACAAGTCTTCGAGGAGAAGACCTTGCCCTGCTTTGCCTTACTTTTGAAACACCTTCATGATCACACGGCGGTCGGACTCGATGTCACAGGCAAGACAGAACTCCGAGAACACATCGTAAAAGGTCAGATCCAAAAGATACGAATACCAGTGACGATGAAGACCGGGAAAAGCCCCCTTGGACTGAATCCGTTCGGGGTCGATTCCACGGGCAATCAACTCATCCCGGATCTTTTTCGCCCTCGACTTGGAAACTCGATAGGCATTTGGACGATCATTTGGGTCCTTAATTTTCATTTTTAACCAATTCAAGGGATTGCCAGAATAGCTTACGGCCCCGATCAGCTTGATGCGCGCGTTCTCATTTCTCCTGAGAAACTCATAAACATCATCAACGGTGGCATTGGCCACCTCCGGATGCAGGAACACATCCAGGTTCGGATGAAAGTCGATTTCCGCAATCCGCTTGATCAGTTTCTTGGATACGCTACGATTGATCGCCGCACATGCGTATTCATAGGTGACTTCGACTTTGGAGTCCGAAACATCCTTAAGTACACCCAGATCCGCACGCAAGATGTGCTCGTTCAGCATTTCGTGATGTTTCACCAATCCATTCACTTTCGGAGCCTGATGGTGGATGGAGACGATTTTTTTCGGTTCGAATTGCAATTCCAAATCAAGAATCGTTTTTCCAATCGACTTGTCGGCCAACTTGCGGATGTCTTTTGAAAAATCATCGCTCAACAACGGGTAAAAATGCAGATCGAATCCTTGGAAATGCTGACGGTACCGTTTGACCGAACCCCCAATGGCGATGAGATTGATGGTGATCCGATGTCCCTCGGACTGCAACCGTCGCAAATGGCTTCTCATCGCATACAACTGTACCGATTCTGTTTCATCATCTTCATCCGTCAGGATGTTGATCTGGAGATGGGAACCGGCTAGTCTGTCTGTTTGTCTGTAACAATGCGAAGACCGGTCGTGACCATTCCCATCCGGAAGTCCACATTCGGCTCGCTGTCGAAGGCATGGAAAAAGTGACGGATGTTTTCCTTTAAATTCGTCTGGTGAGACTCCATGGAGCTGGAATCATCAATCACCCAGAGAATATCGAGTTTTTCATTTTCCGAATGATCATTCGGATTCGCCCGTGCAGAGGTCGCAACAGGGAATGATTCCGTGATGGTGCAGGTTTTTTGCAGGGCATACGAAAACGAGCCCGGAATCAAAAGTAACGCAACTAAAATTCGGAATGAAAACTTCAAGTAATCCACCACTTCACGGCAATCAACGTTGTGATGGGACTTGCTTCAAGCACTTCAGAGATAAAAGCTGACGGGAGTAAACCTGTTTCACGATGGTTCCATTCGCATCGACAACGAATGATTCCGCCTTGGTGGCAACTTCAACCGTGTAAGCACTCATCACTCCACCGAAATCCCAACGGGTATGACGGGCCTTACGGGTTTGGGTTTCAGTCACGGCCAACTTGGTTCCATCAATACCAGAATCATAACCCAACAGTTTGCAAACACCGTTCACATCCGAACGGGTTGAAATCGGAAGGTCCAATCCCAAGTTCTGCGCTCCCTGCACCACATCCACAGTCACTACTTCGAGAACTCGCACATTCGCAGAAACATCCGAAACCGCCAACGCAGAACCGATCATCATCATTACAGCAAAAATCTTATTCATTTTAATTCTCCCTTTGAATCAACAGAAGAATTGTTTAACACGTTTTATTTAATTAATGTAGATCAAAATGAACCAGAATTCATTTTGATGACAATGAAAACCGTTTAGGAAACCGCGAGACATTCCATCCATTCATCACTCAAACGCACCCCATTGGCATCGAATCACGTTCGATGGAATCAAGCCGCTTTTTTGCGCACGGACTTGTTCGAAGCCAACTTACCGTGTTTTTGAAGGCAAACGGAAAACAGGGTTTTGCTACCGCGGTACTTAAAACCCTTGCCATACACATCCGCATTGAGTTCCACCAGTTGATCCCAGTGTTTGGCGGCCTTCCCCGCATTTCCAACTGCCAATGCCTGCACCACTTTCACCTGATGGTGCCACACCGGGTGCTTGATCGCAGCCATCTCGGCCACCACGATCGGGTCATCCTTCACCAGGTGATCGAACAGCATTTTCATGTATTTGTATTTCTCGCCAGCCTTGAACTTGCGTTGATGCTTCAGTTGCTCGAGCACTTCCTGACATTTCACGAAATCTTCCTGACGGACGAAATACTTGAACTTGTTCACCAGAAGGTCAAGGCGTTCGGTCTCATTCATCTCGCGTTTTTTCAACTTGAGAATGGCCAGGTATTCTTCCGCTTTCGAAAACTCCATCAATTCCGAGTGATACATGAACTGACAACGCAACAGGCGGACCTCCTGTTGGATCGAACGCACCGGGATCGCCTTGAGCGACCCCAGATGCATGCGCATCGATTCGAAGTCCTCGGCTTGTGCAAAATGCTGAAACAAGTAGAAATGAGAAAGGAAAAGCGAATACTCGAGGCCCATGAATTCCATGGTATGCACGGCATCTTTCAATTGGACTTCGGCATCCTGGTGACGATGCAAATGATGGAGTGCCATCCCCAAATACAGCCGTCGATGCGCTTCCACCATCACCGATTCCGACACTGCAGCCTTTTTCATCAATTCCACTGCGCGCTCGAACTTGCCGTCATGGATCAGCACTTCCGACTCAAGAATGCATTTCTCGGTCGGGGTCAATACCATGCTCTTCAGATAACGGGAAAGCTTGTGAGGCGAACGCCCCAGATCCACCAATAGCTTGTAGAAGGTTTTCTGCTCCATGGCTTCTTATCGTCAAAAAAGCAACGGAACTTGAGCAAGGCCCATTTTCCGGGAGCACCGGCAGGTAACACCACACAAATGCATGTTTCTTAAGCAATTTTCAAATCGCTTTAGGTCTGCGACTCTTGAGCAAGGACAACGAGGGATTCGACATTAGTCCACATCATCCCCACCGCGGGCCCATTCGCCCGTGATGCGACAAGTAAGGAATGCCTTCATGTAGCCGTCGAGATCGCCATCCAGCACCACGTCGGCACTGGACATGGTGAAGCC
>JBEIKL010000084.1:0-8594 GCA_040379745.1 Bdellovibrionales bacterium
GCGGCTTATACTCAAGTGGATCTTGCAGAAAAGGATCAGGACCTTTGTGATGCCATTAACCATCGAGCTCCGGCGATTCTTGCACAATACTGTAAATCTCATCAAATTTTCTTGATTCATTTCTCTTCGGATTACGTGTATTCCGGCGAGGGCGTCGAGCCGCATGTGGAAAGTGAAAAACACCAACCACTGGGTCACTATGGCGCATCGAAGGCCAAGGGCGATGAAGTAGTGATGGCATCGGCTGGTGATTACCTGATTTTCAGGACCTCATGGGTGTATTCGCATGAGGGTAAGAATTTCGTGAAGACCATGCTCAGGCTCGGGTCTGATCGCCCGGAACTCAGAGTGGTCTGTGATCAGGTGGGTTCGCCCACCTATGCGCCCGATCTCGCCCAATACGCGCTCGATGCGTTGATGCAATCAATGGTGAAAAAAGTCGAATCGGGAATATTCCCATCGGGTGTCTATCATCTCACCAATTCCGGTTACACGAGTTGGGCGGATTTTGCGGTTGCGATCTTTGCATGTGCGCGTGCTCAAGGTGAGTTGCTGGCGACCGCACTGAAGGTGGAACGGGTCGTGCCGATTGCTTCGAACGAATACCCAACACCGGCGAAGCGTCCTCTGAATTCGCGATTAAATCTGGAAAAATTCACCACTGTTTTTGGCATCAAGCCCCGTCCTTGGGCCGAGGCACTGAAAGAATGCTTGGAGAAAATAGGAACACAACACCATGGTTAAGGATCTTTCGCTCCCCGGACTGAAATTAATTGAACTGAAAATCTATCGCGATGATCGAGGGTTTTTCACCGAGCGTTTTGTGGAATCGCGCTTTCAGGAATACGGCTTGAGTGGTCCGTTCATTCAGGATAATCACTCGCGCTCCAAGCCCGGCGTAATCCGCGGTCTTCATTATCAGGTGAACCCATCGCAGGGAAAACTCGTAGGGGTGATCCGCGGAAAGATCTGGGATGTAGTGGTGGACCTTCGCAAGGATTCTCCCACATACGGAAAATGGGAAGGGGTGGAGCTCTCGGACGAGAACGGACGGTTGTTGTGGGTGCCACCGGGATTTGCGCATGGCTTTTGTGTGCTGGGCGCAGAAGATGCGGATGTGATGTATAAAGTCGATGCGCCGTATTCGCCCAAGACCGAAGGCGGGATCCGCTTCGATGATCCAGGATTGAAAATCACTTGGCCGGTGAATGACGGAGCCATCGTATCGCCGAAAGACTGTGTGTTGCCTAGTTTTGCGGAGTACGCCCAAAATCCATTGTTTTAAGAATAAAAGTTGGGGTTTTGCGCCGTGGAATACCCCCGTAAATCATTGAATCTTCAAGAAAAGTCGGTATAGTGTCAAGCTTTTGGCGAATCCTGCCGATAAGAAATACAAGAATATGAACAGGCTTGCGTTGATCACATTGGTTTTTGTGTCGTGGATGCTCACCGCTCAGGCGGATAAGCCGGATACCTGCGTGAAGCCCTGTCTGGGCTCGAATGCAAAACCGATTCAAGACATCACCAAAGCCTTACAAGAAAAGATCGATCAGGGAAAAGTCGAAGAAAGCACCTGCTTTGATCCGCTGACTGACCCACGCATTCAAGAATATTTTCAACCGAATCGTTTCGGGTTCAAAGGCGGGGTTCAATGCGAAATGCATGAAACCGAAGAATCCATGAAGCGCATGCACCAAAAGATCTTGGCGAGATCGAAAGAATACGGGATTGATCCGCGCTTGGTTTACCTGACTGCGATTGGTGAGGCACATGCCAATCCATTCATTCAACAGGGTCAAAAATCAACTTGCCCGAAAAGTTTGAATTCCCTGGTGGTGGGGCCCGGTCGCGCGTTCAGTCTGTTTCAGTTTTATGGTGGAAACAACGCTCAATTGGTTTTAAATGAAATGAAAAACATGCGAAATGGCCGTGGCATGCGTGAAGTGGTATTCGATTACTATTTCGACAAATACATGAAGCGAGCCAAAGAGTTCTTTGTCGAAAATGAAGTGGAACGCATGACCTGTCTGAAGGTGAAGAAATCACCAGAAGCTTGTCGCATGTTCAGTGAGCTGACGCCGATTGAACAACTGGCGAAATTGGATTTGGGCAACATCGGCGCGGCGGGGACCTTGAAACGAAAATTGGTTTCAGGAAGCTATCGACACACCAAAGGTTATGATTTATTTTACGAAGCCGTGGGTGGAACTGCATTAGTGCCGGATGCATCAGGTAAGAGAATGATTCAGAAAACGTATGTGAAAAAACCAATCTGCGGGGAGAAATAATGGAAGCCCGTTTTTATTATGCCACTTGCCAGTTTGGTGCCGAAAAAGCGGTCAAAGCCGAAGTGTTAGCAGAACTCCCCTCATTGCGGTTTGCGTTCTCTCGACCCGGCTTCATTACGTTCAAAGAGGTCGAACCCGGCAAGAAACCACTGAGTTTGAAAAAGTCGATTTTTGCACGCCAATGGGGAATGGTACTGGGGCAGGTGAAAGAGCCCGGAGGGATGCGAGGCTTGCTCGAGCAAATTCCGGATCAGGCATTTGTGCATGCCTTTGATCGAGACCTGCATGTGCCAGGCGATGAGCCGGATGATTTTGTCCAGCACTCGCATATTCATGGAATTTTAAAATCCTTCGGTCTTGATTTAGACATGGTCACCGATCAATCCACGAAGGGTGAAACCGTATTTGATCTCATCTGGATTGATGCGTCTCATGTATTCCTCGGTTGCCATGTGCATGGTGATCGCGATTGTGGGTACCCAGGCAATATCCCGTTGATCGATTTGCCCGCAAAATCGCCTTCACGTGCTTATTTGAAAATCGAGGAAGCGATTTTAAGATTTCAGCCCAAAATGAAAAAAGGGATGAATGTTCTCGAAGTTGGCTGTTCTCCAGGTGGGGCAACCACGGCGATGAGCCTGCGCGGATTCAACGTCACCGGTGTGGATCCAAAGTTCATGGCAAAGGAAGTGTACAAACTGCCGGGGTTTCAATTCATTCAAAAATGTGCCCGTGATGTGATTCAGCCGGATTTGAAATCTGTGAATCCCGATTGGCTCGTGATGGATATGAATATTGCTCCGCTCGAGGCGTTGGATGAGCTGAACCATGTAGTGACTCTGCTGAAAAAGATTCATGGACCAAAACTGAAACTCACCAACGGTTTTTTAACGATCAAGTTGAACGACTGGAAGTTCGCATCCAGTATCCCGCTCTATCTGAAACGATTGGAATCGATCGGATTCAAAGGATTACATCCGGTTCAATTATGGAGCAATCGCCAGGAGTTCTTCGTCTACGCATCAGAATTCAAGCGTTGATCACCTAGTTACTTAAAGGTTGAACGCCATCAAGTCCATTGTTCATGAAGACATGAACCGGTTTGAAGGAGGAATCAGTTCTTGCTGGTTGAGGTCGCGTTGATCACACTGGCCAAAACGCGATCCGCTCGTTCAGAAAGGGAGCCCTTGTTTGTTCCCAGTGCGGAGTAGATGGCAGCATAACGTTTCATGACGGCAGAGGCATAAATCTTAGGAGTAACATTTTCAGAGATCATCTTGCGAACGTTTCCAGCCCCCGCATTATATGCGGTCAGGTAATAAGTGCTGTTCGAATCAAATTGATTGCGGAGTCGGTTTAGGAATGCCGCACCGATGCGGATATTCATCTCCGGCTGATAAAGGGATTTCTCATTCTTGTATTTGATTTTGGAAAGGCCAGCGATCCACTTCGCAGTTTCCGGTCTGATCTGCATGAGGCCGATTTCTCCGACGCTTCCCTTCATCTTCGGGTTGAAACTGCTCTCGTTCTGAATCACGGCCATCAAGAAAATCGGATCAAAGCCATAGCGTTCCGACTCGCCGATGATGGTGTAGGCGATGGTGCTGGCCTGGTGCTTGTGCGCTTTCGGCAGGAGGTTACGGACGCTTTTGGTGATGAACACATTGATGTTCCCGGTTTTTTCGGTCTTGCGTACGGGAGATGATTTGTAGCTTTTACCAAGGAGTTCTTTTGCGTGGTTGATGCGTTTCTGTGCAACGGTTCTGGTTGCGCCGGTTGCAGAAGAAATGGTCATCGTTTGGATGATCATGGAGACAAGCAGGAAGAATGACTTCATGCCATTGTCTATTCAAGGGTTGGGCCAAGTGGACGGCGTGCAAGTCCTTGAATTCTATGCCCTGAATGCTTATCGTGTTGTCGAATTCCTAGACAGGTGTTGCGATTGGAATCCTAAATGATTCCGATCGATTTCAATTCGTCGGCACTGAATCCCCTGAGGAAGTATTTGGCGCGTTCAGGCCACTTCGACATGGCTTTTTTGGCGAGTTCCAAAGCGGAATCCTTGAAGCCGGCGCGGATGGAATTCATGATCAGTTTTTCATACACGGCCGGATGTTCGATTCCATCATTGATCAGGTTTCTGCCACGATTCACCACATCCAAGGGCGGGGTGGTTTCTTCCAGTGTGATGAATTGTGCAGTCGCCATCTCCGGGCCGGAATGGCCTGCATACTTCAATCGCTTCAGGAACGGTTCGGTTTCTTTCATCAATCCGTACTCTGCAAGAGCCTCGATCATGTAAAGAAGATATTTGGCACGACCTGCAGCACTGATCGCACCACTTTCAAATGCCTGGATCGCTTTCGGGAGAGAGTTGTTCTGAAGATAATGACGACCGGTTACAGCGAGAGCGGAACACATGTGCTTGACGAGTTCATCGGATCGGGATTCAATTTCGACGAAAATCCGGTAATAGGCATCCACGTCACCATAGTTTTTGGTCTGAACCGATAATCGTAATACGGATGACAAACGATTGGGATTGGCGGGAAAATAGTTTGCCAGCTTTTTCATCACTTCGTATGCGTCATCAAACCGATGTTCGCCGTGTAGAAGATCGAAAAGACCGACCAGACACTTGTAATGGATGTTATTCAGGGACAGCCCGTTTTGATAGCTTTTTTCGGCGGCTTCGAGTGCTTTCGCCATGTAGTCTGCTTGACCGTGATAAAAGTGGGCGAGAGTTGGCTTTTCATCAAGGTCGATTGCTTTTTTGAAGGTTTCTGCTGCTCCACGATAATCTCCTTCAAAAAGCTGTTGTTTGCCCTCTTCAATCGTTTGCATGTAGGTGCTGGGATTGATTTTAGCGTAAACCGTTCTTGCCACGGCCTTCTTCATTGTGTCCAATGAGAAGGGTTTGATGATGAACGTGTCGACATCTTCTTCGGCAGCCTGGGCAACCGCGGATTGGGAAGCATTCGACGTGACCAAAACAAAAAGGGTGTCTTTCACCCCGGCCTGTTCGTACTGGGCTTTTTGGTACTGGATGAGATCAAGACTGGATTCCTTGCCGATCATGAAATCAGCAAAAATCACCTTGGGCTTGTTTTTTTGGATTTCTTCACGGGCTTCATGGATCGTTCCGGCCATTGAGATTTGAGAGCGAGGACTGCCGAATTTCGTCAAGCACGAGGAAATGTTTTTTCTGCCGCTGGAAATCGAGTCAATGATCAGAGCATGATTTCGGGAGAGGTAGTCGGAGAGTACCTTTTCCTGTTCTTCAAGATCAGCCATTAGCCGATCCCTTTAGTGCGTTTGAAGAAGGTGAAGATCTCGTTTTGTCTTTTTTCAATAGCCGACCGGATCTGCGCAATCTTCCGATGGGATTCCTCTTTCAGGTTAACCGTAATAATATAGCGCCCCTGTTCATCGGTATCGATTGAGGTGACAAAACCCTCAAGCTTGAAGTTCATTTCTTCACTCATATTGTCGGAGGAGATGGTGATTTCGACGAGATCCTTCAATAGAACCGAAATCTGGGTACCGATCAGGATGATCGGTTGATTCTCGGAATAACTCATCAATTCGACTTCTTCGCCCCGGAAGGATGCGTGAATTCCGCAATCCTTCATCGCGCTTGCCCCTAATGGAACGTTAATTTCATGATCGAACTCGTTTTCAGGGATCGGAGATTCCAATGACTCGGGATCAGCGGTTTCTTCGTCCCATTCCGGACCCTCATCTTTCGTTAAGTCGTGCTTGTTCCAGGCTGCAGTGGGGATTTTGTTCGAATCGAGATGGTCGCAACGGGGAGTTCCGGATGGTTCCCCTTGGTCGTCCTTTTCGCGATATTCACGCGCATAGGTTTCCTTGATTTTCTTAAACCATTTTTTACCGGCTCGGGAGTTTTCAGCGATTTCGAGGATTCCGTCATCGTTTTCCATGAAACGGGCCGCCTCGATCATCTCATCGGTCATCAAAAGCAGGCTTGGCGAATCGGCAACAAAAGACCAACGGTTAATTGCCCAGTCGTATTCCGGGCGTTTACCGGTGAAAAGCCACTGAGAGGGTTCGGTCTTGAAGGTATTTGAAAGGTCCGAATTTTCGCGTTTAGTCCAAGACCAAACTTGCTCTTCCGTGTCCAGAAGTGCGGTATGTTCTTTTGTTTCTACCCACTTCCCTGCGGCTGGACTTGGTCCAATGAGTTCAATGAGCCACATCCCTTTATAGCGTTTGATATGGGTGATTTTCCGGAACAACCAGAAGTCATGATGGGTATTGAGCGCCTCGGTCAGGAGTATATCCGGATTGACGTTGAGAAGGGGTTCACCATTGTACTTCTTCTGCGCTTCGCTGTATTCCTCGTTTGTTTCCTTGAGTTCGGGATTGTCTTTGTAGGCGATCGTGTGGTGATACACTTTCTGTCCATCGCTTTTGGCATCCGCACCCAGTGTGAGTGGATCTTTCAGGGTAGCAAGGTAACGTTTCAGTTTGTGAAAGAATGCCTTTTGAGGGATTTCGTAGGGCAATACTTCAATACATCCCGCTCGTCTCAATGTGGTCTCAACCTTCGGTGTGATTACTTTTGAGAGGATTGCGACGATGACCGTTCTGTTTCGGATCTCGTTTTGGATTTTTGGAAGAAAGCCAAGAATGGATTGGAGATCCTCGGCACTGGAAATGTGATGGATCAGGATGGTTGGAACTTTTTTATCGATGAGTGTTGAGAATTCGGTCAGTGGGGCGCTTGTGATGAGATCAGAATCGGTGAATGTGGATGGAAACATCTTCACACATCGTTCATGGATGTCGGGTAAATTGTTCGAATGCGAGAATAAAACCGTCTTCCGTGACGATTGGTTGGATTGATCCATCTCTGATTTCATTGTCTTAAAAAAACCAATGAACATCAATCGCCCTTTCATAAAAATTGAAGTCAGAAATCCGTCACCGTCGATGATTTGTCACTTTTATGGGGCTTACCAATTCAGTCCAGTGCGCCTATGATGCAATTAACAGGAGAAAACGATGAACCACACACTGATTCTCGGAAACCAGTTATTGCAGGAATGGATCACAGATTCCCGCATGAAGCCGGGGAAAAAAGACAAAGTCCTGATGATTGAAGACTGCGGTGTCGCATCCATGCACCGTTATCATCGGTTAAGGCTCCTCCACACATTCGTGTCCATGCGTGAATTCAGAGATGAGCTGGTTCGGAACGGGATAGAGGTCGATTACTTCGAAATCGGAGATTCCGCAAACACAGCTTTTTATCCGCGCATTTTGAAGCAGGTGGGAAAGGGTGGCCGCATCCGTACCGCCGAAATCGTGGATCGGAGCTTCCGAAAGGAGATGCAGGATTTTTGCACTAAACACGGTATCACCTTGGAAGAGCTTCCATCTCCCCAATTCCTTTCGACAGTTCAGAACTTCAAGGACTACATGGGAAAATCGAAAAAGCCCTTCATGAAAACCTTTTACGAACGCGAGCGTAAAAGACTCGGCATCCTGGTGAACTCCGACGGGGAGCCAGATGGCGGCAAGTGGAGTTTTGATTCTGAGAATCGGCAAAAGTTCCCGAAAGATTTCCAGGAACCGCCCACACCGTCGATTGAAGTCAGTCGACACGAAAAAGCGGTGAGAAAAGAGATCGAAAAGCACTTTGAAAGTTTTCCCGGGGAAATGGGCGAACTCTATCTTCCTTGCACCCGCAAGGACGCAATGATTTGGTTGAAAGCATTTTTGAAGGATCGATTGGATGGATTTGGCCCGGTTGAAGATGCCATTTCTGCGCGATTTGAAATCGCAAACCATTCGCTTCTGGCACCGCTGATCAACATCGGTTTGTTGAGTCCGACTGAAGTGGTGGAAGAGACTCTTAAGTATGCGAAGAAAAATAAAACGTCTATTCAATCGGTAGAGGGTTTCTTACGACAGATCATCGGGTGGCGCGAATTCGTCCGTGGCATTGATGCGGTCTATGGCGATCAACAAGCGCAGTCGAATTTTTTTAAGCATGAAGGTAAGTTGACGAAGGCGTGGTACGAGGGCAAAACGGGTATTCCCCCTCTAGACGATGCGATCCGGAAGGTGAATCGCCTGGGATATCTCCATCACATTGAACGACTGATGATTGTTAGTAACCTCATGCTTCTGTGTGAAATCCACCCAAAAGAGGTTTACCGTTGGTTCATGGAAATGCATCTGGATTCGTATGAGTGGGTGATGGGGCCGAATGTTTACGGAATGGGACAAATGAGTGATGGGGGAATTTTTGCCACCAAGCCTTACATTTCCGGTTCA
>JBEIKL010000085.1:0-8545 GCA_040379745.1 Bdellovibrionales bacterium
AGGTCGAATTCGAAGTTCTCTTCAACCAGATCGAGGACCTGAATTTCCAGATCCGTGAAAAGACCGACAAGGTGCGCACCTTTGAAACCAAGCTCAAGATCACTTCCGATGAGGTGGACAAGGTGAAGGAGCGAGTTCGAGTGGACATTCGCCGGATCCGGGTCCGCGAAAAGGAGCTCGAAAATCAACTGGAAATCTTGAAAAAGGATTCTACCGCCCTTTTGATGGCCCGTGACGAGAAGATCCTGGAGCTCAAGCGTAAAATCGATTTACTTGAGTTCAATATGGAGCTCGTCCAAGAGCAGCATAACAAGGAGCGCAATGTCTCCGAACAGCTCCGGCAGAAATTAAAAGAAGCCGCAGGCGTGATGAAGCGTGCTGGCGGCTTGCTCGATCACGAGAACTAGACTAAACTCAGTCTACATGATGATTGTGGCTGTGATCCCCGCTCGTTATGGATCCACGCGTCTGCCAGCGAAGCCGTTGGCCGACATCTGTGGCAAACCCATGATCCAATGGGTTTACGAAAAATCCAAACAGTCGAAGCTCTGTAATCGCGTTGTCGTCGCCACCGATGATGATCGCGTGGCCACTGCTGTGCGTGCCTTTGGCGGGGAAGTGGTGATGACCTCACCCGATATCCAGAACGGAACAGATCGCATGGCCGCGGTGGCACGGATGATCGATGGGGACATCTTTGTCAATGTCCAGGGCGATGAGCCCCTGATCGACGGTGAAACGATTGATCAGGCGATCCGACCGGTCCTGCAAGGCGAGTTTGATCTGTCGACCTTGCGTGTGCCGCTCAAATCATCAGAGGCTTTATTGAATCGGAACGTGGTGAAGGTGATCGTCGATGACCGGAATCGCGCGCTCTATTTTTCGCGTTATCCGATTCCGTACTCGCGGGTCGAGCCTTCCGAGGCAACTCCGCCGTTCCTGAGTTTCCAGCACGTGGGCATCTATGTCTACCGTAAGGAAACCCTGCTCAAGGTGAGTGCGCTTCCGTCCACCGGCTTGGAGCGGGCGGAAAGCCTGGAGCAGCTTCGGGCGATGAAAGCGGGAATCGCGATCGGCGTGTTTGAAACAGAATTTGAATCCGTGGGTGTGGACACTCCGGAAGATTTGGAAAAAGTAAGGAGAATTTTGAGCCATGGCTAAACAGAAGAAATACATTTTCGTAACCGGTGGTGTCCTTTCCAGTATCGGCAAAGGAATCACTGCGGCTTCGTTGGGCATGTTGCTTGAGCAACGCGGAATCAAGGTCACGATGGTGAAAATGGATCCGTACCTGAACCTCGATCCGGGAACGATGAGTCCGTTCCAGCACGGTGAAGTGTTTGTTCTCGATGATGGTACCGAAACCGACCTCGACCTCGGCCACTATCAGCGCTTCACCCAGAACGCTAAATTCAACAAGAAGAACAGTTTCACCGCAGGCCGCGTATACGAAGCGGTTTTGAAAAAAGAACGCGCGGGCGGTTATCTCGGCAAGACCGTGCAGGCGATCCCGCACGTGACGGACCAGATCAAGGAAAACATCAAGGCGGCTGTCGAAGACGCGGATCTCGCGATCATCGAAGTGGGTGGAACCGTCGGTGACATCGAAGGGTTGCCATTCTTCGAAGCCATTCGTCAGATGAAGCACCAGGAAGGTGCCGAAAACGTATTGTTCGCGCACCTGACCCTGTTGCCTTACATTTCCACTGCGGGTGAACTCAAGACCAAACCGACCCAGCACAGTGTGAAGGAATTGCGTGAAATCGGCATCCAGCCCGATGTCCTGATCTGCCGTACCGATCGCGTGATCGATAAAGACGTGAAAGAGAAAATCGGTCTGTTCTGTAACCTGCCTGCCGATTGTGTGTTCAGCGCCCGCGACGCAGAAAGCATTTATGATGTGCCTCTGTTCTTCGCTGAAGAAGGTCTCGATGATCGGATCGCCGAAAAACTCGGCATCTGGACCGGTCGCCCAGATCTTTCCAAGTGGAAATCAATGGTCGATGTGATCCATCACCCGAAGAGAGAATTGAAGATCGGGATCGTCGGCAAGTACGTTGACTGGAAAGACAGTTATAAATCGATTTCAGAATCCCTCGTTCATGGTGGCGTGGCCAACAGTGCGCGTGTGATCCCGGTTTACATTGACAGTGAGGAATTGGAAAAAGGTAACCTCTCGAAGCTGGAAGATGTGAACGGAATTCTCGTTCCTGGCGGTTTCGGCGAGCGCGGAATCGAAGGCAAGATCAAGGCCATCGAATATGCACGCAACGAAAAGTTGCCGTTCTTCGGAATCTGTCTCGGCATGCAGCTTGCGGTGATCGAATTCGCCCGTAATGTGGCAGGTCTCGACCATGCGAACTCGGCAGAATTCAAGCCGAACAATGATCAAAACGTGATCGATCTCATGGATTCGCAGAAAGAGGTGAAGGATCTGGGTGGAACCATGCGCCTTGGTGCTTACAACTGTATTGTTCAGCACAAGCATAACGGTAAGAACACCAATGCCTACACCGCTTACGGTAAAGAAAAAATCTCCGAACGCCACCGTCACCGTTTCGAGGTTTCCAACCGTTTCCGCCCGCGTCTGGAAGAAGCCGGTTTGATCGTTTCCGGTAAGAACGTCGATGCGGAAAAAGGGGTGGAACTCGTCGAGATGGTCGAGCTTGCCGATCATCCGTGGTTCATCGGTTGTCAGTTCCATCCGGAACTGTTAAGCCGCCCATTGTCGCCGCATCCGTTGTTCGTTCAATTCATCAAGTCCTCACTCGATTCCGGAAAGAAACAAACCCGTTTGAAAGGAATCAACTAGGATGAACAGCTCTCTGTTGCCTCCGATGACCCTGATCGCCGGTCCCTGCGTGATCGAAGACGAAGGTCTGGTCATGGAAATCGCCACCGAACTCAAACAGCAACTTGCCGGTGTCGGCGTGCAGTTCTTTTTCAAGGCATCATTCGACAAGGCCAACCGATCCTCAATCGACGGCTTTCGAGGTCCCGGAATGGAAGACGGCCTGAAGATCCTGCAAAAAGTGAAAGACAAATTGGGTTTGCCGGTGGTGACGGACATCCACCTTCCCGAGCAAGCCGAAGAAGTGGCGAAAGTGGCTGATTTCCTGCAAATTCCAGCTTTCCTTTGTCGTCAGACCGATCTGATCGTCGCTTGTGCCGAAGCCGCCCTCAAATGGAATCGCAAATTGAATGTGAAGAAGGGGCAGTTCCTTGCACCGTGGGACACGAAGAACATCGTGGAAAAAGTCCGTGCGGTCGAAGCACTGCATGCCTCAAAAAGCGGCGGCAAGAAAATCGATCTTCACCTTACCGAACGCGGAAGCAGTTTCGGTTACAATGCATTGGTCGTGGACATGACTTCGTTCCAGATCATGAAAAGGTTCGGCGTTCCGACGATTTATGATGCAACTCACTCGATTCAGGTTCCGGGTGGCGGCGCAGGCGGCAAATCCACCGGTGGCAAGAGAGAATATCTCGAAGTGCTGGCGCGTGCGGCATTCGCAGCGGGAGCAGACGGTCTCTTCATGGAATGCCATCCTCGTCCGGAGTTGGCGAAGAGTGATGGTCCGAACGCTTTTTATCTCGAGCACGTCGGTGCGTTTGTGAAACAGATTCTCGAGTTCCGAAGGCTTTCTCAAAGTTTTCCGAAACTTTTGCCCGAGGCGAACCGATGAACAGTGGCAAGCTGATTTCTGCAGAAGATTTTCAAGCCCGACTGAAAAAAATCAAACTCCTCCTGCTCGATGTCGATGGCATTCTGACCGACGCGCGCACTTTTTACATCGATGGCACCGGGTTTGTCCGCGTGTTCAACATGTACGATGGATACGGAATCAAGTTGCTCCTGCGGGCCGGTTTTCCGGTTGGCATCATTAGCGGCGGTAAGGCGAAGGACCTGCAAGAGCGGATCAAGATCCTCGGAATCGAGCATGCCGTTCTCGGCAGTGAAGACAAATTGACTTCGGCAAAAACCATCGCCGAAAAACTGAACATTCCATTTGAAAACATCGCATTCATGGGAGACGAGTTGTTCGATCTGCCTGCGTTGCGTGCGGTGGGGCTTTCCATCACCGTGCCGGGTGCGGTTCAAGAAGTGAAAGACGAAGTGAATTGGATCACCCAGAAACAGGGTGGAGACGGCGCTGTCCGGGAAATCATCGATGCGATCCGCAAAGCTCAGAATCTTCCTGTTTAGTGCAGGCATTATTGTGTTGTTCAGCGCCTGTCTCGGTACCGAATCCGGTTGCGGTTCGGGCATCAAGGACTTGAAAACACGGTATCCTCATGTGATTTATCATGGGTCGAAAGAACCTTTCGATGTCGAGATCCGCAAGTCGCGTCCGGATAACTGGGTTTCCCTCGGACAGGTTTCACGCCCTGCCCAGATGGCGATCCTGATTTCCGAAGATTGGGCGTTTTATTCCCATCCCGGTTACGATGAAAAACAGATTCGCGAGGCCATCGAGGAAAGCATCGAATCCGGAAAGTTGAAGCGCGGTGCCAGCACCATTACTCAACAAATGGTAAAGAATGTTTTTCTTTCCCAGGAAAAAAGCCTGGTTCGCAAGGTTCGTGAACTGTGGCTGGCCACGAAAGTGGAGAAGGTTCTCGGTAAAAAACGAATTCTTGAGATTTACTTGAATATCGCGGAGTGGGGTGAGGGGATTTTCGGAATCGGCCGCGCGGCAAGACATTACTTCAGCAAGCATCCTTCCGAACTCACTGCGAAAGAAGGCGCGTTTTTAGCCATGCTTTTGCCTTCGCCGAAAAAATATTCCATCTCGTTCCGCAAGCGCGAATTGACCCGATATGCGCGGAAAACCGTGAATTCCATCCTCAATAAACTAGTCAGTGCCAATGTGTTGACCTACGAACAAAAGCAGTTGGAATGGAACACGCCCCTTTCTTTCGAAGCGAATCAACCGGTCAATCTGCCTGATCCTGCAAAAGATGATGTGACCGATGAAGAAGATGATTTGCCGTCTGATTGATCTTTTGCCATACTGAATGGATGCGACCGCCGATCTCAAAAACAGGAAAATTGGCCTTTTATTGCTCCATGTTCTCACTGGTGTTCGTGGTCGGCTGGTATTTCGGCCTTCGCAACGGCATCAAGCCGTCCAATGAGTTCGTCGGTTTTTTAAGTCCATTTCTCGCCAAAAAAGCTCTTCAGGAGAAACTTTCCCGCTGTGATCTCAAGGAAGTCTGCGCCTTCAAGAAAAACGAAGTAATGATTCCTGACTACAACGAGCCGGTCATCCTCGATTTCGCTTTCGATGCCGCCCTTCAGGGTGTTTCCGACGATCTTCTCGATCAATATAAGCCCGATTTAGGATTGATGGTGGCGATGGATGCATCGACCGGTCGGATTCTTTCCATGTCATCCCGGAACAATGCTTTTCCTCAGATCAAGGGCAACCCGATCCTGGACATGACTTATCCGTCTGCGTCCATTTTCAAGGTGATTACGGCAGCAGCCGCATTGGAGCGTGATAAGGATCCGAACTCCCGTATTCCCTATGCCGGTCGGGATCACACTCTTTACAAATCCCAACTCAAGGAAAAGGTCACCGGTTGGCGTCGCATGACCACGCTGAAGCAAGCGTTCGCGAAATCGATCAACACCGTGTTTGGACGCATTGGAATTTTCTCCGTTGGCAAAGAGCCGATGAAGGATCTTTCCCATCGCTTTTGGTTCAACGAAGACATTCCCAGTGAATTTCCGGTGGCTCAATCCAAGTCTGCGGATCCGGAAAATGACTATGAATTGGCTGAAATGGCTTCCGGCTTTACCCAGGACAACACCATGACCGCACTTCATGGTGCGATGATCGGTGCGGCGATCGCCAATGATGGAATCATGATGGAGCCTTACTTCCTGAATGCCGCTTTCTTGAAATCGGGTAAACCGATTTATCGTTCAGAGCCGCAAATCTTGGCGAACGTGATTTCACCCGAAACCGCATTTGATTTGCGTGCATTGATGCGTGAAACCGTGACCAAAGGGACATCCAGAAAAAGTTTCCGTGGATTTTTCCGCGGTCCATTCCGTGAACTCGATGTCGGCGGAAAAACCGGATCACTCACGGATGACAATCTCAATGCAAAGGTCGATTGGTTTGTCGGATTTGCCCAAGCCCACGGCCGCAAGATCTCCGTATCCGTCCTCACGGTGAACAAGAAGTACTGGACCGTGAAGTCTTCTTACCTCGCCCGTCGCGCAATCGAGACCGCTTTCTCGCAAAAGAAAGTGGCGATGAAGTAAAAGGTGTCCGGCGCTTTTTTGATGCTTGGTGCGTTAATCTGGCGAAGAGTGGCTAGAGGCAAATCCATTAACTTATTAAAATCAAAGCGAATTTCCTTAAAAATTGAAATCCATACTTTTTTGTAGTATATTAAGTTCAAGGAATTCCATGATTTACCTCGACCACCATTCCACCACGCCGGTCGATCCGGCAGTGTTTGAAGCGATGAAGCCGTACTTCTTTGAGAAGTTCGGCAATGCCTCCCATGGCGTGCATCGCATGAATTGGGAAGCCGAATCTGCCGTCGAACATGCACGCGCGCAAGTTGCTGCATTGATCGGTGCGCATGAAAAGGAAATCATCTTCACCAGTGGTGCCACTGAAAGCAATCAGATGGCCATTCTGGGAATCACGACTCAACTACAGTCCCTTCAGCGGCGTAAGATCCTTTCGATCGCAATCGAACATTCGTCAGTCCTGGGTGCGTTGGAGCAAATGAAAGACCGCGGTTTCGAAGTCGAGTTCGTGAAGATCAATCGTGATGGTCGCGTGGACCTGGATCACCTCCAAGTGCTGTTGAAATCAACTGCTGAGGCGCATTCCAGCGTTGGATTGGTCAGCGTTGCCTACGCCAATCACGAGATCGGCACGATCCAAGACATTGCAGCGATTTCGAAGATGGTGCATGAGGCGGGTGCGTTCCTCCATGTCGATGCGGTACAGGCCGCGGGAAAGATCTCGATCGACGTCAATGTCGATGGAATTGATCTTTTGACCCTGAGCGCGCACAAGATTTATGGTCCAAAAGGCATCGGGGTTTTGTACGTTCGTCGCAAAAATCCACGGGTCGAACTCGAGCCCGTTTTCTGGGGCGGTACACAGGAGCGGGGGCTTCGTCCGGGAACGCCGAATGTACCGGCGATTGTAGGGTTTGGTAAATCGGCCGAAATCGCGCGCGAAAAGCTGGCGACCGAACCAGCCAACATCGCGGCACTGAGGGATTTGTTATTGCAGAAATTGCAGACCGGTCTTCAACAGGAAGCGGGGTTGATTCCCGGTGTTGTGGATGCGTTGTTGGTCCGGAACGGATCGATCCAGCATGCGCTTCCGAATAACCTGAACATCAGTATCCGGGGCATCGATGGATCCGCTTTGTTCAGCCGACTGAAAAACGTGGCGGTGTCGAATGCTTCGGCCTGCATCAGCGGGGTTCAGGATTATTCACAGGTGCTGAGTGAATTGGGTGTTTCGCCAGCATTGGCAAAAGCAACCTTGCGTTTTGGTGTGGGGCGATTCAATACTGAAGAGGAAATCGACACAGCTGCCGGCGAAGTGATCGCCGTAGTGAAAGACTTATTGAAAATCGAGCGCGATTTCGCGGCTCAAACAGGAGAAACAAGATGATGATTACCATGACAGACAAGGCTGTGAAGGAAATCAAAAGACTTCAAACGACCGATGCCGAATCCAACGGCAAGCCCCTGCGCGTGCAGGTGGTAGGCGGTGGCTGCTCGGGCATGAGTTACAAGCTCGGCTTTGAGAACGAACCTGCGACGGATAAGGATAAGATTTTCGAAAAAGACGGCGTTGCCCTGATCATTGATCAGAAGTCTTTCCTATTCCTGACCGGAACTGAATTGGATTTCTCGGACGGATTGAACGGCAAAGGCTTTGTATTCAACAATCCGAACGCGAAAAGAACTTGCGGATGTGGTTCCAGTTTTAGTACCTAATAAGCATGCCTAAAGTGAAGTTTCTGCCCAGTGGTGTCGTTTGTGAAGTGAAAGCCGGCGAGTCGATCCTCGACATCGCGCTCTCCCACGGGGTTCCCATCCAACATGCTTGCGGCGGCTTCTGTGCCTGCACCACCTGCCACTGTGAAATCATCGAAGGTGCCACGAACCTTGAAGCACCGGACAGTGACGAGCAAGAGCGTCTGAATGTTCTCGACGATCCGACTCCGACCTCCCGCCTCGGTTGCCAAGCCAAAGTCAAAGGCGACGTGGTGGTTCGCGTAGTGAACGAAGAGTGATTTGATCAGCTCGAATCCTAAATCCAAAAACATTTGTTTTAACGAATGAGTATTTGGGCATTTGTGCCCATCTTAACGATTCTTCAAAACAGAGTGCAGAATGGCCGCGGCATTATCGGCAGCGGCATTCAGGCAAGCCACAAAATCAGACTCAATGTTGCCCTCGGGCGAAAGACGATCGGCCACGGTTTTCATCACCACGAAGGGAAGGTTCAGTCGTGCACAGATCTGTGCCACTCCAGCGGCTTCCATATCG
>JBEIKL010000086.1:0-8417 GCA_040379745.1 Bdellovibrionales bacterium
AAACCGCTTCAAAGATGATTTCTATCTCGAAGTCGTCGACAACGGATTGCCTGAACAAGAATCCGTCAACCAACGCTTGGTGGAAATGGCCACTCGTCACGGGGTCGAACTCGTGGGTACCAGTGATTGTTACTACCTGGATCCGAAAGATGCCGAAGCACACGAGATCCTTCAGTGCATTCCGCTCGGTCGTCAGCTCGATGTGGGCCGTCCAAAAAGTTTAGTTCCACCGCAGTTTTACTTCAAACCGGGCGATGTGATGAAAGCGCGCTTGGAAGCATACCCCGGCGCCTATGAAAACACGCTGAAGATCGCCGACAAATGTAACCTCGTCTTCAATTTCAAGGACGACACAGGCAAGATGATCTATCACCTGCCGAACTTTCGTCCGGACGGGGTGAATAAGACGGATCAGTTCGACGAAGTCCAGTACTTCAAGGATCAATCCCGCAAAGGACTGGAAATCCGATTCACCGAACCGCACTTCACCGGTCCTGAAGGCCGCATGAAGTTGCCGAACTGGCCTGAGCTCGAGAAAGAATACCGCGATCGACTCGAAATCGAATTGTCGATGATTGAGAAGACCGGATTCTGCGGTTACTTCCTGATCGTCTCGGACTTCATCCAGTGGGCAAAAGACCATCAGATTCCGGTGGGCCCGGGACGGGGTTCCGGTGCGGGATCTCTGGTAGCGTACGTGTTGATGATCACGGACATCGATCCGCTGGAGTTCAGCCTTCTTTTCGAGCGTTTCATCAATCCGGGGCGGGTATCGATGCCCGATTTCGATATCGACTTCTGTCAGGACAAGCGCGGACAGGTGATCGAGTATGTCGAACGCAAGTACGGCAAGGACAAGGTTTCACAGATCATCACCTTCGGTAAGTTACAAGCGAAGGCCGTCGTCAAGGACGTGGGCCGAGTCTTGGGGTTAGCGTTTGCCGACACCGATCAGATCACCAAGCTTTTCCCGGATGAACTGAACATCAAACTCAAAGACGCTTACGACAATTCGCCGGATTTGAAGGCGAAGATCGAAAGTGACCCGAAACTCGGCAAGGTGTGGGAATATTCGCTCCAACTCGAAGGACTGACTCGAAACGCCGGCATGCACGCTGCGGGCGTGATCATCACCGAAGAGCCGATCAACTCGTATTGTCCGCTGTACGTTTCCAAAGACGGCGACTACGTCACTCAGTTCGATAAAGATTATTCTGAGAAAATCGGGTTGGTGAAGTTCGACTTCTTGGGTCTGAAGACCCTGACCGTGATCGACAATGCGATCAAGTTCATCAAGCATCAAAAAGAACATGCGGATTTCGATCTGAAAGCGATCTCGTATCGCGATCAGAAAGTGTTCGACCTGATTTCGAGCGGAAACACGAACGGCGTGTTCCAGATCGAGTCCGATGGGATGAAGGATCTGTGCAAACGGATCATCCCGAACTCGCTCGAAGACCTGACCGCGATCAACGCCCTTTATCGTCCGGGACCCCTCGGGTCCGGGATGGTCGACGACTTCATTGACCGTAAGCATGGTCGTCTCGAAACAAAGTACGAATTGCCACAACTCGAAGTGATCCTGAAAGACACTTACGGCGTCATTCTTTATCAAGAGCAGGTGATGCAGACCGCGCGCGATGTTGCCGGTTATTCACTCGGCCAAGCAGACATGCTTCGTCGTGCGATGGGGAAGAAGAAGGCCGACGAAATGGCCAAGCACAAAGAGATCTTCATCAAGGGAGCGACCGAACGCGGAGTCGACGCGAAGAAGGCCGATGCGCTCTTTGATCTCTTGGCGAAGTTCGCCGATTACGGGTTCAACAAATCCCACTCGGCGGCCTACGGTGCAATCACTTATCAAACGGGCTATTTAAAGACCCATTTTCCAGTCGAATTCATGGCAGCGTTGCTGACCACCGAGATGGCCGACACCGATAAGATGGCGAAGTACACGAACGATGCGCGCGCCATGGGCATTACGGTGTTGCCTCCGGATGTGAATCAGTCGTCGCAGTATTTCACGGTTGAAGATCTTCCACAGCCGGTGAATGGTTACCACAAGGCGATCCGCTTCGGACTCGAAGCGATCAAAGGCGTGGGTGGTTCCGCGGTCGAGACGATTCTCGAAGCGCGTGCCAATGGGCCGTTTGAGTCCGTGCTCGAACTGTGTAAGCGCGTGTCGATGCGCAAGGTGAACAAAAAGGTTCTGGAATCCCTGATCCTGTCGGGTGGATTCGATTCCATGATCGCGGGGACCAACCTGACCCGTGCGGCCTTGTTCTCGTCGATCGAGAACCTGATCACCTACGGTCAGGAAGAGCAGGCCAAGGCCGAGCTCGGTCAATCCTCACTCTTTGACGATTTCAAAGCCGAGGAAGTGCGTTTGTCCGCACCGATCGATGCGATCATCAAGAGCGAAAAGGAATGGCCGCTTTCGAAAAAACTCCTGAACGAAAAACAAGTGCTGGGCTTCTTCATCTCGGGTCACCCGATGCAGAACTGGCAAGGCATCTGTAAAGACTGGCTGGGATCAAGCAGTGACTCGATCAAGGAAATGGCCGCCAATCAGCCTGCACCGAAACCCGCCGAGCAATCGTGGGGCCAGGGCGGTCCGAGCCGACCAAAGCGCAAGGAAGTGAAATTTGCCGGCATCATCGGCGAATTCAAAGAGATCATGACCAAAAAGGGCTCGAAAATGGCCTTCATGCAGGTCGAAGATCTCGAGGGTCGCTTGGAAGTGATCGCGTTCCCGGAATTCTATGCGAACAACACCGAGATGCTGGCGCAAGCGCGCGAAGCGCCCGAGCCGTACCTGATCACCGGTGAGCTGGATGTGAAAGAGGGCGAAGCGAAGATCCTTGCGAACAAGATCGAAAAACTCGAAGACGCACACAACGGTCGGACCGTGACCGTCATGGTCGAGCTGGACCCGGTTCGCGTTGACATCGAGCAATTGCGCCAATTCAAACAGTACGTTCTTCAGAACCGCGGTAAATCGACCTTGAAGTTGAATTTTCTGGCACCGGACTGGAAGGCGTCGATGGATTTACCGGCTCAGTTGAAGGTGGATGGTACGCCACAGTTCGCCGCTGGGGTGAACAAGATCTTCGGCAACATCGTCGCGCGATTGTTGTAGGGGCGCGATTGTTGTAGAGCCGCATTTGTCTTGGTTGAATCGGGGGCGAGTGCCGGTGCTTCATGCCGTACATCAACACTTGTGGATGAGTGGGATATCGTTCAGTCATCGCACGCGTGCATTCCATTCACTTTTTCACTGACGAGGGAACCCGTTCATCTTTTTCACTATTACCGAGTTCAGACTTTTCCACGTGCTTGCGGTAGCGATAAGCCACACGCACGAACAAGCTGATGTCCTTATTCGTTTGAATGGTGTCGGCCGCCATCAGATCCAAACGACGGTAGGCTTCTTCGGTGGGAGACGAGGGTTCGGTAGCGCTTTGTTCCTGATTGGAATTCATGTCGGGCAACAGGCCGTTCAATAGTTTTCCAAAGTCAGGCTCTGCATGGACACCGCGTCCGCCCAAGCGAGGCATGTTGAGTCCGGCACTGCCTCCGTAGGAAGCGAGTTGCGGAACGGTTCCCTCCGCGCTCACGAATTCAGCCGCTTTCGCTGCGTTTTTCGTGTTTTCTTGGATCAAGGAAGCGATGGCAGTAGGTGAGGCGCCAAGAGCTCCGGCAAGCGATTGTGCGAACTCCCGCTCGCTGCCGCCTTTGTTGTTTCGCAAGTGTTCACCGATGGTTTTTCCACCCAGTTCATCTTGCAGGGTTTTCATGAATCCGCGATTGTTCGTGATGGCTGCGATTTCAGGCGATTGTTTTGCAGCACAATTCAGGTAGTCCTTGCTTTTCGCACAGGGATCCAAGATTGAACCCGTGGAGCCTGGACTGGAGGGTGACTTGGCGGTGGATTTGTTGTCCAGGACACTGGCCACACTCACGCGGGTGGTGCCCGCTTGCTCGAGCTTGATGGTTGCTGCGGTTTTGACATTGTTACGGGCCTCGGCTTCGAGTCCTTTTTTTGAGTTCCAGATCACACCGCCGTAAACACCGAGTGCGGCCGCGATTTTGAAGCAATGCGATCGCTTCTGACTGGCATCGTTCCGGAAGTCTTCCCGTGAGATTCCGTCCCTCAGATTGAGCTTCTCGATACTATCGACTCCGTATTGGTCTGCGCCCTTCAGTTCATCCAAGTTTGCCAGGACTTCTTCTTTTTTTGGAAAGAGGGGAACGTTGTTGTTTTTGATGATTTTACCGACCATCCCTGCCACACCGGCGGCACCCATAATGGTGCCAAGATTCAGTGGGTTTTCGGCGCTTTGCCCATATTTCAGCTTCACTTCTTGGATCTGGTACATTCCATACTTGTCGAACAAAAAGCCGGATCCGACAGTGGCAACACCGAGAGCGGGGCAGGTTTTGCGGGCGCGCGAGATGTTGTTGATCCCTGTTTCATATTTGGTGATCGCTTTTGCGCGGGCCACGGTTTGTTTTTC
This sequence comes from Bdellovibrionales bacterium, assembly GCA_040379745.1. GTDB lineage: Bacteria > Bdellovibrionota > UBA1018 > UBA1018 > CAIMNF01 > CAIMNF01. The sequence goes on from JBEIKL010000086.1 coordinate 4,518, forward strand.
AATTTCGAAAGTACACCGGGCGATTTCGCGCATGGCTATTTTGAGATTCTGGCTGCAGGTGGTGATTTTCAGTTTTGCAGCGGCGATGGTGACTGGTGTTGCCGATGCCAGAGCCATGGCTGCATAGGCTTCCTTCAGGCAGAGGTTGGCTTGGACTTTATTGAATTCTGCGCCCTTCAATTTGGTGGTTTCCAAACTGATGCTGGTTTCTGCTTCGAGTTTTTCCTTGATGCCGTGATAGCGCTGATTCCTGCCCAGGAGCTCAATGCCATAGAATCCCATCGCCGTACCGGCTCCCGCAAAGATCAACCATGCTTTTTGCTTTTCCCAATTCGCACTTTTGCGGGCGATTTCAGCTTTCACACAGTACGACGCCTTGCTGTCGTTGTCGGTTTTTTCACCGGCCTCAACCCGTCGAAGCACGTCGCCACAATTTTCGCTCATTTTCTGTTCGAATTGTTCATCCGACAGGTTTGCCCAGTCTTCGTCCGCGGCAAGGGCAAGGGGATTCACTAAGGGCATGGACAGCAACGCCACGATCACGATTCCGGATATCGGATTATTCCATCTTCGATTCATGCGCGCACTCCCTTCCAATCGCAAGCGGATTTACACCATCACTTCTTCACCGAAGCCGGAGTACGCACTTCGAGAGCGGAGTTCAGCTTCTCGACCTTTTCGACGTTCTTGCGGTAGCGATGAGCGATCCGCACGAAGAGGCTGATCTTCGTGTTGGCGTGCACTTGTTCCGGGGTCATGAGATCCAGCTGGCGGTACAGTGCCTCGGCCGGATCGACGTTCGGTTCTTCGCCATTCATTTCGGTTGCGCCGAAAGCGGCATCCGACAAGTTGGACGTGACTGCGGAAGCGTTCCCATGTCCGTAACCGGATTCGGATTTCGAAGCGCCTGCTCCGCCACCCAGGGATGAACCAAAGCCGTGCATCGCATAGGATTGATCGATTTTATCTTTCAACCCAGCGTCTTTTCCGAATTTTTCATTCATGCCCATCAGCTTGTCCATGCTTTTCGGCGATACACCCATTGCATTCGCCAGGTGTTCGTTGAAGTTCGGTTTGTCTTTCCCTTCTTTCAGAAGATCACCAAGGCCTTTACCCTTGAAGTTGCTTTTGATCTGGTTCATCAACGCTTTGTCGTTGATGATGGCCGCCACTTCGGGAACCTGTTTGGCGATACACTGCTCAACCTGTGAACCTGAATTGTTTGAAGCAAGACAGTCGTCATCGCCATTGCCGGTGTTCGAGCTACCGCCACCGCCGGTTTGGTCGCCAGTACCTTTGTTGTCCTTGTAGTTGGCACTGAAAGTGGGGCTCATGCCGTTCTTTTGGTCATCGAAGCTTGCACTCATCAGATTCGCTTGATCGACACTGGTGCGGCCCACTTTTTCGATTTTCACTTGGGACGCCTTGCTGATTCCTGCCATGATCGCAAACGAAGCGGCGCAGACCACACACCCGAATTTTTCCAATGCTGCTTTTGCAGATGCTCCTGCCGTTTTCTTTGCCGCATCCGTTGCTGTCGCTTTGAAAAGTTCTTTACCACCAGCCGCCGCATGCCAAATTCCGGTGGTTGCGCCCGCCAGACCAGCACTTCCGGCGCCAATTCCCTTACCGACGTATTTGAAATCAGTACGGAGGTCTTTGCACGAATTTTCGTATTCGCTTGCCGCTTTTTTCATTTCTTTGGATGCTTTAATGTCCATGGCGATGCCTGTGATTCCTGCGGCAATTGAGGCACCGGAGCAAACCAGTTCAGATGTACCGACAGTGAAAACTGAAAACCACGCCAGTGCTCCGCATGTGGCAGCGGTAGTGGTGTAGGTCCAGAATTTGATTTTTTCCTTCCCACTCGCTTTCAATGCAACATCGGTTTGCTGGCAAAATCCAAGAGTATTTTCTCCACCCAGATTCGCCATCTGATCCTTAAGGGATTTACAGTTCGCGGCAGAAGGGGAGCTGGCACAGCTTGCTTCCTTGAACTTTTTATCGAGAAGGATCAGGTTCTTGCATCGACCGTCAAAGTCTGGTTTGAGCATGTCGTCTTCGCCGAGCATGCCAGCCGATGCCGTGGTTGCGGTGGTCAATTGCACAATCATCAGTAAACTGATCGCCTGGTTCAGGATTTTCGATTTTGATTTCATGGTTCCCCCTCGTTATTTCTTCTCGGAACCGATTTCGCGGTTCGGTTCTGTTTTCAGTGTCGGATCGAGCGCATCGGATTTCTTGCGGTAGCGATAAGCCACGCGCAAGAACAGGCTGATGTCTTTATTGGATTGAATGGTATCGGCCGGCATCAGGTCCATGCGGCGGTACACTTCATCGGCAGCGGCGGTTGGTTCGCCAGCGCCTTCGCCCTTGCCATCGTTCATGCCTGGCATCAGGCCGTTCAACAGTTTGCTGAAGTCGGTGTCGGCTCCGCCACCGCCACCCAGGCGAGGCATACTGAGTGCGGAACCACTGCCATAAGAGGCGAACTGCATGCTACCCATGCCACCATTCAGGAATTCGGCCGCTTTCGGTGCGTTTTTGGTGTTTTCAGTGATTGCTGCTGCGAGTGCGGACGGATTGGCACCGATCGCACTGCCCACCGATTGTGATAATTCGGAAACACTGCCGGCCTTGCTGTTTCGCAACAGTTCACCCAGGTTTTTTCCGCCCAATTCGTCACGCATGGTCTGCATGAAGCCAGGATGATTGGTGATGGCTGCGATTTCAGGCGATTGTTTCACCGCGCAGTTCAGGTAGTCCTTGCTCTTGGAACAAGGATCGGATGTTGAGCCGCTGGTGCCCGGGCTGGATGGTTTTTTGCTCGTAGCTTTGTTGTCTTGCACACTGGCCACGCTCACGCGGTTGGCGCCACCTTGTTCGATCTTGATGTTCGCTGCAGTTTTGACGTTGTTGCGCGCCTCGGACTCAAGGCCTTTTTTTGAGTTCCAGGTAACCCCACCCCAAACCCCAAGGCCGGCTGCGATTTTAAAGCAATGGCTTTTTTTGTTGCTGGCATCGTTGTCGAAATCGCTGGTGTCGAAGTCGGTTTGGGTGGACTTCGGTGAACTGTCGGCCGTGCAAAACCCATCAATGGTGCATGTATCGGCTTCATTCATTTTAGCAACTTCCTTCAGAACATCTTCTTTTTTCATGAACAAGGATTGCTTGTTGTCTTTGACCATTCCGGCCGCTGCAATTCCCAATCCTCCGATACTGATGATGGTGCCCAGATCGAGTGGGTTTTCGGCACTTTGGCCGTATTTTTGTTTCACGTCGTTCATCTGGTATTTGCCGTACTTGTCAAAGAGGAACCCCGACGCAGCGGTTGCCACTGCCAGTTTCGGGCAGGTTCTTTGTGCGCGGACGATGTTTTGAATGCCCTTTTCGTAAAGCGCTTTGCCTTTGGCGAGTTTGTCTTTTTCTAAATTGATTTTTGGTTGGATCTTTATTTGAGCGGCTGCTACTCCAGGACAGCTAGAAAATGGCTTAAGCATTCTTGGAGTAGGAACTAAATTACGAGCAAGGTCAGCCGGACATGTAGCTTCAATGCTTGCTAGTTCAGTTTCAAGCAATTTAATATTCCGCTTTGCAAGAATCTGCTCCTCCATGCCTTTTCGTCTTTGCCTTTTACCCAAGCGTTCAATCCCAAAGAAGGTCACCGCTGTTCCGGCTGCGGCGAAAATCAAAAAGGCTTTTTTCTTTTCCCAGTTGATGCCTTTGCGGGCGATTTCGGCTTTCACGCAATACGAGGCTTTGCTGTCTTGGTCGGTTTTTTCGCCGGCCTCGACCCGCTGAAGGACATCAGCGCAGTTTTCATTCATTTTCGCTTCGAACTCACTGTCAGACATGTTCGCCCAGTCTTCTTCCGCCGCAGCAGCGTGAGTAGGGGCCACG
>JBEIKL010000087.1:0-8325 GCA_040379745.1 Bdellovibrionales bacterium
CCCGGTTCCTACCGGATCCTGCGAAAAGAGTCGGGTGCCATTCCGATGGAGCCCGAGCTGGAGCCTCGCTTTGCGCCTTCTTTTCAATTTTTCAGAATAGAAAGTATCGGTGCTGCCGCCAACAGAATCAAACCCTCAACCGGGTATTCTTTTGCAAGGAATCTGGAAGTGTTCGCGAAAGAAAAAAAAACCTTTCTGAACAGAATCCGTTTTGATTTTTATGACCGTCTTTTTCTGGATGTCATCCGAAAATCGGGAGGAGGAGCCGGTGATATTTTCTTCGAACTTTTTCGAAATAATCCGGTCGATTCTGTTTTCTTGTTTCTATCTGAAAAAACCACGTTTCTCGAAGAATTGAAACTACTGCTCCGATTGCCGATAAAGCCGTTTCTTACGGAATTGGGTATTTCGCGTCCGTTTTTATTCGCAAGCATCTTCACCGTCGTTTTTCAGTTCTTGAAACTTCAATGGGCTGTCTGGTTGATTCCGTGTATTGGTCTGATCACGATTGGTATGGCCCATGGAAGCCTGGATGTTGTTTTGTCAGGAACCGCGAATCGGCTTCGCTTCCTGAACGGTTATCTCGCCCGTATTCTTCTCTGTGTAATAATATGGCTTGTTTCACCCGCCATTGCACTCGGGCTTTTCCTCATCCAATCGGCAGATCACTTCGGCGAGGCCCAATGGATCCGATTGCTTCGCACCTCTCAAAATTCGTTTAGTGTACGGATACGAGCTTGGATCTGGGGGCTTTTCGCATCGCTCTTCGGCGTACTGTTTCACTGGAATGAATCCAAGCCACTGATTCATGCGCTTTTGACTCCAGTGCAAAGCACCGAGATGATTACTGAAGAATCTGCAAGAACAGGTGCTTTTGTCCTGCTGCTTTTGGCTTTCTTGTCCTCAAAATCACTCGACCGCTTCCATCTTCGGGTCTACGGAACTCCCGGAGCAAACCTGATCTCGACTGCTGGACTTGCAATCAGCTTGATGATCCTGCCATTGCTTCCTGGTTTTTTATGCTTTTTTGCCTTCTGGCATGGCTGGGATACGATGAAAGTCCAATTGAAAAAAAGGAATTGGGACAGGAGAGAGTATGTCCGCCAAGCCGCACCTTACACTCTTTTGTCCTATTTCATGATCCTGATCTTGATGGCACTGTTTAAAGACAGTCTGAATTTCACCTTGATCACGAAAATCCTGATCATCGCGATCTCAGCACTCACCGCTGCCCATGCGCCAGCGATGAAACGCTTTCTTTTCGATGAAGTTCGAAATTCCAACGCAAAACCTTAACCCGAATCACAATCATTAGCGCGATCAGTATTCCGTTCAATTTTTCCAGATTCGACACCACCGTTCGTTGTCGAAATGCAAAAGCAGGATTTTCATTCGCCACTCGCATCAACTTGCGCCCGATTTGCCGATAAACGGTACCTGCAACGGCGATACCCAATGCCGTTCGAAGAGGCAGCCACCTCAAACCATTGAACCCTTCTTCATACCAGCGATCTGCTTGCTTCAAAAGTACTCTGACCGAGTCATACGCACGCTCGGGTTCTTTTGCCAATACATCCGGATCAATACCGGTCAAATAATCCTCTGGAATGTAAACTCTTCCGATTTTCGCATCTGCCTGGATGTCGCGTGCAATGTTCGTCAGTTGCATCGCTTTTCCCAGCGCCGTCGCTGCCCCGTGGGCTTCGGTACTTTGTGTTCCCAATACGGGACACATCATCACTCCAATCACACCCGCAACACGGAAGCAGTAAGTCTCGAGTTCAGAAAAGGTTGGGTAACGCATTCCCTCCACATCCATGGCCATACCGAGAAGAAATTCATGGGCGTGATTCGGATCGATCCAAAACGGCGGTTGCAACGCTTGCAAAGAACCACCGATCATTTCGTTTAACCGTGTTCGTGCTGTTTCCTGATCCGGGGCTTCATCAATCAGATCATCACACTTCCTGCACCAACGATACAGTTCGTAAATCCGAGGACGACTGACAAAGGGTAGAAAAAGCGAGGCTAGGGCAAAACTCCTGGATCCCTGTGCGCTGTTCATTTCATGCATAAGTCAGATCCTGCCGAGCAAACCCTCTTGATGATCGGAGATCATCAGATTCGCAGTTGCCTTGGCTGAGTTCACCACTCCAGGCAAGCCTGCTCCGGGATGGGTACCCGCTCCTGCGAAATACATCCCTTTCAGGTGATCGTCCCGATTGTGTGTTCGAAAGAAAGCGCTTTGGGTTAACACCGGCTCTGCTGAGAATGCGGCGCCAAGGTGTGAATTGAGTTCGTTTTTGAAATCATCCGGAGTAAAAATGCGTTGTGTGACCAGATGTTTTCGAAGATCCGGAGCATATCTCGTCTCAATGTATTCGAGAATTTTTTCTGCGTATTTCGGCCCTTCCACGCTCCAGTCGATCGGAAGATTTCCAAGATGAGGCACGGGAGACAATACATAGAATGCTTCACAACCCGGAGGAGCCAATGAAGGATCTGTTCGGGTTGGCGCGTGCAAGTAGAGTGAAAAATCATCCGGAATTTCAGTAGCCTTCGAGAAAATCTGGTCGAGAAGTTCACGAAATGAACTACCGAAAAGAATGTTATGATGAGCGAGTTCCGGGTATTGACGATCGGTTCCGAAATAGATCAGAAAAAGCGACATGCTTTGTGACTGGTTAAGTGCCTTTTTTCTGGAAGTGTTCACTACCGAAGATTTTCGGAGTAAATGCTGATAGGTGTGAACCACATCTGCATTCGAAACAACGGCATCAAAATCCATTTTACCCGAAGCCGTCAAGACTCCGGAAACCCGGTCACCGTTAAAAAGCACTTCTTCTATCGGAGTGGACAAGAGAATCTTTCCTCCCAAATCCTGAAAGAGTCGCACCAGCGCAGAAACCAGCGCGCCGGTTCCGCCCTTTGGAAACGTGACTCCCCATTTTCGTTCCAAATAATGAATCAGGGTATAAATCGAAGAGGTTTTAAATGGATTTCCACCCACTAAAAGCGAGTGAAAACTGAATGCCTGACGAAGTTCTTGATCTTTGATGTAATTCGCAACGGTTGCATAAACACTTCGATGCGCCTTCAAACGCGTCAATTGCGGAGCCACCCGGATCATGCTCCACCAATCCAAAAACGGCACATGGGCGAGCTTGGTATAACCTTCATCAAACACTTCTTTGGAGTATTCGAGGAATTTCTCGTATCCACTCACATCCTCAGGTGATTTCGATCGGATTTGTTCAAAAGTGGCTTTCGGATCATTGGAATAGTCGAACACGAATCCATTTTCCCAAAAAAGACGATAGAAGGGTGAAACCGGAACCAGCTCCACATAGTCTTCCATTTTTTTTCCGGCCACCTCAAAAAGTTCTTCAAAACATTGGGGTGCGGTAATCACCGTCGGTCCTGCATCGAAGACAAACCCTTGATCACGATAAACATAGGCTCTTCCACCCGGTTGATCGCGCTTTTCAAAAATGGTCACTTCATGACCTGCGGCCTGAAGACGGATCGCCGCGGATAATCCTGCGAATCCCGAACCGATCACTGCAACTCTCAACTTTTTTTCATTTATAGCCATGGATTACCTTTTCCGCCAATTCCTCGATGGGGGTAAGGGATGCTGAGGAATGGAAGTGTTTACGAATTCTTGAAACTGATTCGTTCATGGTTTGCAATGCCACCAAGTGGGCTTTCATCATGACTGGATGGGACGGGTTAAGAAACCCGTCATCCCATCCTTTCTCAGCCTTCATGTTTTTCTGAAAATGCTGAAAGTCCGCTTCAGTAAGCATCTCTGCAGCAACCTGCCAAATCAAGGAAGGCCTGATCAAAGGCGTCCGGGCTTCACGACCATCAGACATCTTCCTGACCTCAGAGAGGTCATTGAACATCTGAAGAGCCAACCCGAACGATCGACCGAATTCTGAAAGGGCATTTTGATCGTCAGGATCAGCGGTTGCGGCAATAGCACCGAACTCACAGCTCATCGCCATAAGTTCTCCTGTTTTCAAGTTCATCGCAGCCATGGATACAGCACGGGCGGTTTCACGCGTGACTGTGGTCATGTCATAATCCAAATCCAGCGCCTGTCCCAAATGGGCCCGGGACATCATTTGATGATAGGATTGATAGAGTCGTAATTCGATTTCAGCTGGAAGTTTCAGACGGGATAACCGATCAGCAGGCCAGAAATACAACCAATTTGCGGAATTGATCGCTGAGGCGGTTCCGATCACTTCATGAAGTGCAGGACCATCTCTGCGTGTTGGGCTGGCATCCTGAATGTCATCCACAATCAATGAACCGGCGTGAAGGGTTTCCACCCATGACGAAAGGGATTCCAAAAGTGCGACTTGAAGAGAATCGGGCTTGGTTCCCCGACGAACCAACTCAAAACCGGTGAGTACCAGCTGAGCTCGAACATGTTTCCCGGGGCGGTTCAAATACTCGCGGATCGGGAGTAAAAAGGGATTCAACAGTTCTGCAATCTGATGATTCGATCCGAACCACTCCTGAAGAAACTCCAGTTCTGAACCAGCAGGTAGACCGGACTGCAAACAAGCTGAAACCGATCTCAAATCCGGCTTGAAAACCGGATCCGTTTTAACGGAATCAACTTTTGAAGGCAGAACCTCTGGTGTAACCACTATCAAGAGTTTGACATGATCATGCGGGCACTACCAAGAAAAATGCTTCAAAATAAAAAAAGGCGGTCCCGAAATCGGGACCGCCCCTCTGTTTTTCAACAGGATTCTGATTACTCGTCGTTTCTGGAAAGTGCGTAGATCACCAAGCCAAATCCGATTTTGTTGATCGCATCGGCAATGTTGTACACGATGTCCATCGCGTGCATTGCTTTTGCAGGATCAGATACCAACTGGATTCCAAACAAACCGCCCGGAGTACCGAGAATGTATCCGAGTGGGTAAACAGCCCAACCCACGAATACGAACCAGCCGAGGATACGAGTTGCTTTCGCCACTTGCTGACCTGCACTCTGCGCCAGTTGAGCGACTTCGCCGAACCAAACGAGGTAGAAAATATAGAAGTACGCGATACCAGAGAACACACCCCACATCACGCTGTTAGAGCGATCAATGGTTTCTCCGAAGTAACCGGTGACCAACATCACCAAGGAAGCGGCAATCAATTTCCACAAAAGGGAAATCTTCGCTCCCGCTTTGCGGGTGATCAGGAAGAACTCAACGCACATCAGTGGCACGGTAAGAATCCAGTCCACGTAACGGAAGAACGTCGGAGATTCGCCAGTCGCCAGATTGTAACTACGCATGTAGTAGTAGTGAACAGCTGCGATGAAAGTGATCAAACCGGAAACGAGTACCGAGGTACGCCACTTTTTAGAAGTGTTTCCCAATTCAAAAAAGAAAAAGGCAGAAGATGCCATCATAGCCATCGTGCCGATGAAGAACGTAAATGCGACATAATTATCACTAGCAATTTTTAAGTTTTCCAAAATGAGCTCCTTTTTGTAATTAAAACTATTATTGTTTAGTAAATTGTGAACCAAGCCTGAAGCAATGCAATGTTTAAAAAATTAAAAACTCAAAAGCATCGTCAAAAAAACAACACATCATCTTTCATTACCAACCAACTCCACCTGTGATCGAGAGCGTTTCATCTGATTCTGAATCGCATCAAGTGACAAATCTGAGTCGTTTTTCTGCAACTTGAGCAACATCATTTTTTGTTCCAATTTAAGTGATCGAGAAAGTTACCCGCCTAGAGAAGCGAGTAACTGTGAGAATTTATTAGATTAATAATTCTTGACTAAAATAGTTAATTAATCTAATCTGAATTTAAGGGAGTTTTAATATGTTAAAAAAGTCGTTATTCATCACCTTGTTTCTTTTCATCAACCAAGCATCACAGGCAGCCATTTTTCTGATCGATTCCAGTGGGCGCAAACACGGACCTTATTCCGATCCAAATTGTGCAAGTCGCGGCAGAATTTCCAATTTCAAATGTGTTGAAGCCAATTTCAAATCTGCAGATCTCGAAGTTCGGCCCTCCAAAGTCAGAGGAGAACAACAGTACCAAAGACATCTTTCAGAATGATGCGAACAGCCTGGAACCCGATGGACACTCGTTTCTAAACCGTTTTTTTTGAGTTTTCTGGATTCTTACGAACGAGCATGAATCATCTGTCGATGGCTCATGCTCGTTTAAAGATAATGGCATTTCATTTCAATATGATTTTTTTCATGATCCTGCTGGCATTGGTCCCGACCATGGATTCCTTTGCGAAAACCCTTCGGGTCGCAACAGAAGGAGCCTTTCCTCCTTTCAATACGGTGAACAAGGGAAAGATCGAAGGGTTTGAAATCGATCTGGTGAACGAAATGGCAAAACGAATTGGCATGCGAACCGATTGGCAGGCCGGCAGTTTTGACGGACTCCTGATCGGACTCGAACAGAACCGTTACGATCTGGTCGCGGCATCACACGTGATCACTCCGGAACGGGAGAAGGTTGTCGACTTTTTACCACCACACTTTTGCGCCACCAATGTGGTCATCACTCTCGATGGTGGGCCAAAAAAATTCTCGGAATTCAAGGGAAAGAAAATCGGAGCTCAAGTCAGTAGCATTTATCCGAAGTTTATTGAAATCAACGCTCCTGAAGCGATCGTCCGCACCTTTCCCACAGATCCGGATGTGGTCCTGGCTTTGGTCCACCACAAAATCGATGCGGCCATCACCGATCGATTGCTTGTAGACCGGATGCGGAAATCGCACCCGGAAATCCGTATCGGAGAAATCGCGAAACTGGAACGAAACGGAATCGCCATCAGCAAGAAGAACCCCGAGTTGAAAAAAGCACTGACCGCCGCACTGGAGTCGTTGCTCAAAGATGGAACTTACGCAAGGATCAGCAAAAAACACCTCGGATCGGATCTCCGGTGCAAATGATGAACGGGAAACATGGATCAGAAACATTTTCTTAGAAAACTGTTTTTTCCCGCACTACTAATCGCGTTCACTTTTCTGATCCTACCATCATTGCTTTCTTTGACCCTGAATCACATTCATCCCGCACTGGCAGAGCGAGAGGCAATGATCCGTTTGGCGACCACACTGACCGCGAAACTTTCTCTTTACTCGGGCATGATCGGAATTACCATCGGATTCCTGGTGGGTGTTTTCGGTCTGAACTCCACTTCATTCACCCGTAGATCACTGGCTGGATTCTATGTCTGGCTGATCTGTGGTACGCCTTTGGTGATTCAAGTTCTGTTCTTTTTTTACGGACTGCCCGCGATTCTACCCCTATTGACATTGGACGAACTGCAAGCAGGAATCTGCGCACTTTCCTTGAACATGGGGGCTTATAGCGCGACCGTGGTCAAGGCGGGGTTGGATGCGGTTCCGAAACAACAATACGAAGCGGGGATCAGTCTCGGGCTCACCCGGATTCAAACACTGAGATGGATCATCCTGCCCCAGTCCATCCGAATCGTTCTGGGACCGCTCCTGAACAACTGGGTCGCTCTTCTGAAGGACACTTCCCTGGTTTCCGCAATCGGAGTTGCCGAGCTCACTTTGACCGCTACCCGAATCAACAGCGAGACGTTCCTCCCGATACCTACTCTGATTACCGTGGGCCTGATCTACCTTGTGATGAGTTCGATGCTGAACCTTTGCGCGTTAATGCTCAAGACTAAGAACAATCAACAGACTTAGCAATACTTGCAATCACTTGCGATAGTAACGATCCCAAAGGCGATTACGGAAGCGATTCTCCGGATCGAGTTTTTTCTTCAACTCGGAGAACTCCTCGAAGCGCGGATAGGCTTTCCTGATCTGATCGTCGGTGGCGTGAATCTGGTACGGTAGATAATAACGACCACCAACACTGATCACTTCTTCAATCATTTCTCGCGTCCAAACAGCGACTTCTTGCTTGGCCAGCTCGGTCGTGCGCTGTTCATAATACACCACGAAGGCAAAGACTTCTTCAGGTGCCCAAGCCAACAGCGACCCCGGATCCGGTAACGCATGACGGATGGATACATTGAACACACGGACCTTATGTTTCAGGAACACATCTCGCATTTTCGGTACGAATTCGTCAAAGCGGGCTACTGGGACGAAGTATTCCTGCAAAACAAAACTGTAGCGATCACGACTTGGGGGTTCAAGTTCAGCCACATCGTAACTTGCCTCATGATTCCGCCAACACACCACTTCTTTTCTCATGATCCACGGATCGATCACATTCGCGCGGAGCTCGCGGCCATAGGGAATATTGTTCAACACATGCACCGCTCGCGGCTGGAACCAATACTTC
>JBEIKL010000088.1:0-8275 GCA_040379745.1 Bdellovibrionales bacterium
TGATGTGAAGACCGAGAAGTGGAAAATCATCCCGTACCCTCGCCGGGTGACCTTCACCCGCGATGTCGAGATCGACGAAGACGGCACGATGTACACCTCGAACTCGAACTTCCCCAGCTGGCATGTGGAAGGCGCGCAACCAACCTTGATTCGGGTTCAGGGTGCGGCACCCGCTTCGAAGTAAGCTGGTCTTCAGGCCGGTGATAAAACTATTCTAGGATTCCAGCTATCGGATTCGCCAATCAGATCCCAGCATTCCGCAGCACTTCCATCGCTTCTGCGGTGGTGTCAACGATCTTGAGGCGCTTGAATTCGATGTCATTGATCATTTTCTCGGCCAGCAGGGTATCGCGGCACCAGTCGATCAGCTTCGACCAGAACTCGCGGCCCACGAGGATGATCGGGCGATTGATCATCTTGCCGGTTTGCAAGAGGGTGATCAGTTCGAAGAATTCATCGAGGGTACCGAATCCACCCGGCAAAATCACATAGACTTCACTGTAGCGAGCAAGCAAAACCTTGCGCACAAAGAAGTATCGGCAATGCATGGATGCCGAAACAAACGGGTTGATATTTTGTTCGAACGGTAACTTGATATTGATGCCGATGGACTGTCCGCCGGCATTGAAAGCCCCGCGGTTTGCGGCTTGCATGATGCCTGGGCCACCGCCAGTGATCACCGCGAAATTCTTCTTGGCGAATTCAGCAGCAATTTCTTCGGCGAGTTTGCAATAAGGATGGTCTTCTGCCAGACGTGCCGACCCGAAAATACTGACCGCACGCTTGGTATGACGCAAGAAATGGAACCCGCGCCAGAGCTCGACCATCACCCGAAAAAAAATCGGGACGTCTTTGAGGAACTTGGCTCGGAAAAAACCGCGACTGCTTCTCATTGTTTTTCTTTTTTCGGAGGCAGGGTGCCTGAGAGGTATTTCTCTTCGAGTTGCTTCAATTTGACTTTGATGTTGTCCTGGCGATCTATTTCGAGCAGTCGCTCGATCGCAGAGATCTCATCTTCGAGTTCCCAACGGGCCAACTGACCGGCAGCCAGTTCTTCGTGATTGGATGGACTTTTTACGCTGTCATGTACCTTCAGTTTGTGTTGCAAACCGAGCATCCGCTGAATCAATTCCATTTTCTCTTCGCGTGACATCATTGTTGGTCTCTTCCTCACTATGAACAGTGTGCTAGGGGCTTTTGGTTAACTGAAAAGCTGCCCGCATTGTTCATCGAACCACACGGGCAGCTTCAAATTTTTAGAATCGAATTACGCTTTCAACAACTGGCGGATCACGTAGTGCAAGATCCCGCCGTTTTTGTAGTACTCGAGTTCGTTCGCGGTATCGATCCGGCACTGAAGGGTGATTTCCTTCTCGGCACCGTTTGCGAACTTCACTTTTGCCTTCAGTTTCTGGCCTGGCTGTACGGTAGTGATGCCTTCGATGTCGAAGGTCTCATCTCCGTTGAAGCCGTGAGTGGTCGCGCTTTCGCCCGGCAAGAATTGAAGTGGGATCACGCCCATTCCGACCAGGTTCGAGCGGTGAATGCGCTCGTAGCTTTCAGTGATGACGGCTTTCACCCCGAGCATCATGGTGCCTTTTGCAGCCCAGTCACGGGATGAACCGGTACCGTATTCTTTACCAGCAACCACGATCAGTGGAGTGCCTTCTTTTTTGTACGCTTCAGATGCATCGAAGATCGACATTTCGGTACCTTCCGGGAACTTCTTGGTCAATCCGCCTTCTACGCCGTTCATGATCTTGTTTTTGATGCGAACGTTGGCGAAGGTTCCGCGCACCATGATTTCATGGTTACCGCGACGAGAGCCGTAAGAGTTGAAGTCCTTCTGCTCGACGCCCAGGCTGAGCAACAATTTCGCAGCTGGTGAAGTCTTGGAGATCGAACCCGCTGGAGAAATGTGGTCAGTGGTGATGGAGTCACCGAAGAACCCGAGCATGCGCGCGCCTTTGATGTCCGTCAGCGGTTTCGGTGTCGGAGTCAGTTCCTGCAAGAAGGAAGGTTCCTTGATGTAGGTCGATTTCGCATCGAAGGTGAACAATTCACCGGCAGGAGCCTGAACTTTCTGCCAGTACTCGTCGCCTTTGAACACATCGCTGTAACTCTTCTCGAACTGATTGGTGGTCACGTGTTTCATCACGAGGGTTTCAATCTCAGCGTTGGTTGGCCAGATGTCTTTGAGGTAAACCGGCTTGCCATCAGCACCGGTACCCAATGATTCGGTCGCCAGATCGATGGTTGTGGAACCCGCGATCGCGTACGCTACGACCAATGCCGGTGATGCAAGGTAGTTTGCGCGCACTTGCACGTTGATGCGGCCTTCGAAGTTACGATTGCCCGACAAAACAGAAGACACGATCAGCTTGCCATCGGTCACCGCTTTGGAAACTTCCGGAATCAACGGACCGGCGTTACCGATACAAGTCGTACAGCCGTAACCCACGACGTGGAAGCGCAGTTTTTCAAGGTGAGTGAGAAGGCTCGCTTCACGCAGGTAATCGGTCACCACTTTGGATCCTGGGCCCATGGAAGTTTTCACCCAGGGTTTCACGCTCAGGCCTTTTGCCACTGCGTTCTTGGCGAGCAAACCCGCAGTGATCAAGCCCGACGGGTTGGACGTGTTGGTACAGCTGGTGATCGCTGCAATGGTCACCGCACCGTGAGTGATGGTGGAATCCACGCCGTTGATCGTGATTTTTGCAGAAGACTCGAGTTTTGCTTCCGGATCTTTCATTTGAGAAAGAAGGGTCGGAAGGTTTTTCGCGAATTCTTCTTTCACGTTTTTCAGGGATACGCGGTCTTGAGGGCGGGACGGACCAGCCAAAGACGGCTCAACTGTAGAAAGATCGAGCTCCATTGAGTCAGAGAATGTCGGAGTGGCAGACGGATCAAACCACATGCCTTGTTCTTTGTAGTATTGGGAAACGAGTGGAACCAGGTTTCCGCGACCAGTGAGGCGCAGGTAATCCATGGTTTTTTCGTCGATCGGGAAAATACCGATCGTCGCGCCGTATTCGGGTGCCATGTTTGCGATCGTTGCACGGTCTGCAAGAGAAAGCTCTGCAACACCTTGCCCGTAGAATTCCACGAATTTACCCACTACGCCTTTTTTACGAAGCATTTGAGTAATGGTCAGAACCATGTCGGTTGCCGTGATGCCTTCTTTGGTTTTGCCCGTGAGCTTGAAACCTACGACTTGCGGAATGAGCATGGAGATCGGTTGGCCAAGCATTGCCGCTTCGGCTTCGATTCCGCCCACGCCCCAACCGACGACACCGAGGCCGTTGATCATGGTCGCGTGTGAATCGGTACCCACGCAAGAATCCGGGTAAACCACGGTGCTTCCGTCTTTGGTTGCGGTCATTGCAACGGTTGCCAGATATTCAAGGTTTACTTGATGGATGATGCCGGTTTCCGGCGGAACGACACGGAAATTTTTCAGCGCCGATTGCCCCCATTTGAGGAACTCGTAGCGTTCCATGTTTCGCTCGTATTCGATTTCGCGGTTCTTGTTGAACGCATCCGGAGTACCGAAGTAGTCGACTTGCACGGAGTGATCGATCACGAGATCTGCAGGGGTGAGAGGATTGATTTTTTCAGGGTTACCACCAAGGCGTTTCATTGCCGAGCGCATCGCCGCCAAATCACAAACCGCGGCCACACCGGTCAAGTCTTGAAGAACGGTACGCGCAGGCGTGAACTGGATTTCACGATCCGGCTCAGCCGTCGGGTTCCAGTTCGCGATCGCTTCGATGTCGGTTTTCTTCACCGCGAGATTGTCTTCCAGGCGCAGCAGGTTCTCGACCAAGACCTTCATCGAGAAGGGGAGCTTCGAGATGTCTTTTCCAGACTTTTTGCTGAACTCATTCAGAGAGAAAAATTGATACGATTTCCCTTCCACGTTCAAAGACGAGAGGGTGCCAAAACTGTTGGGATGTGAATTGTTCATATGCCCCTGATGTTAATGGAAAATACAGGATGAGCCAACCCTATTATTCTGACTCAGACGGGGGTGGGAGAGAGTGAAATCGAGGATCATGCCCCCTTTTTAACCAACTGTAAAAGTCTGGCTTTAGGTGCGCATCGTCATTTTTCAATTTATTTAGTTGATGTTGAATAAACTTCAAGATAAATAGCCTACCATGAAATGCGAAAAATCCATTGCTTTAAGCTTATTTGCACTGAATTTAATCTCATTGGATGCGACTGCCGGAGAACTGGTCCTGGATCAGAACCTTCTGGAAAAGACTTCCATCCAAGCACGATCCAAACCCTATCGAATCCAACAATCGATCGTGTCCAGAGGCATCTCCGTTTTTGAGCTGGGAAATCCAGCCACTCCATACTTTCAGGATCAGGTCTCCAAGACGGTAAAAAGACGGTTTCGCTCGTCCAAAAACTGCTACGAAGTTTCGTTTTTGGAAACCCTGAACCTTGCCACCAGAACCGACTGTCGCCAGTTGATGAGCGACCTGAAGCTGCCGGGACTTCCGGAGTTCCATGCGGTCAAGGTTTCTGATGGGTTGAATTCATCCCCGCGTGGATTCGAGTTCTGGAACACTTCGGATTCTTACCGTCTGAAAGGTTTTGTCCACACCCGTGAATCCATTCAAATGGATCAACGGATTTTAGGACTGAAGGACACCAGCGCTTTCCCGACCCAGTCTTTTCAGGTGAAGACAGAGACTGCGGGAACAGTGGTACTTGATCCCCAATTCGGCCTGAAAATCACACAACAAGCTTCCGTTCAAGCGGGGAAAATCGGGATCCAGGATTCCTCCGGTGAAACGATCGCCAACACCATCCACCGTAAGCTGAACGATTGGGTTTTCACCGATGGCAGACGGGTCGTCGTGATCAATGATCTGTTGTTGCCACGACCGTTTCAGGACTCTTTGCTCACCATCCAACCGAAATTTTCGCAATATCTCAGCGATCTTGAAAACCGCTCTGGCAACCGTGCCGTCTGCTACCGTGATTCCTGGATGGGGGAATCGGATCAGGATTGCCATCAAATGGCGATCCGGAAAATCAAGCCACTGCAGTTCATCGCATTCAAACTTCTGATGATCGATTTTCAAGAAGCCACGGTGAATCCGATCCACTAGTTGGATCAGCGCAATCGTTTTTGAAGTGAGCGCAACTGCAGTTACCGCTGAATGGCGCTTCTGCGGCGCGCAAACGTCAATTTTTAAACTGTTCAACAAGAATCGCCAACCGAGGTTCGGTAAGGGTTGCATCTTTTTTCCAACTTCTCGTAAACTCAAGGAATACAATCTTGAATTTCTTTTTACGAAGGAGACCCCTAATGGAAAAACCATGGCTGAAGAGTTACCAACCCGGAATCCCGTCCTTGATCGATGTGAATCAGTTCTCGTCCATTCCGGACTTCTTGGAACAGTCTTTCCAGAAATTCGCGACCAAGCCTGCGTTTCACTGCATGGGCAAAACCCTTAGCTATGCCGAGATTGATCGTTTGAGCCATCGGTTTGCCTGCTATTTACAGAATGATTTGAAACTTTCCCGTGGTGATCGCGTGGCCCTGATGATGCCGAACATCCTCCAGTATCCGGTCGCACTTTTCGGAGTGTTGCGTGCGGGAATGATCGCGGTGAACTGCAATCCTCTCTACACTCCGCGCGAGCTCGAGCATCAGTTGAAAGATTCCGGATCGAAAGCAATCGTGATCGTGGAGAACTTCGCCAAGACTCTCGAACAAGCGTTGCCAAAGACCGATGTGAAACACGTGATCGTGACCGAAATCGGCGATTTGCTCGGATTTCCGAAGAAATACATCGTGAATGCCGTGATCAAACACGTGAAAAAAATGGTTCCGGAATACGACATTCAGAACGTGATCTCATTCAACGATGCGCTTGAAGCGGGCAAGGCAACCTCTCTCAGCAAGCCGGTACTGAAGCTCGATGACGTCGCGTTCCTCCAGTACACGGGCGGTACGACTGGCGTTTCCAAGGGTGCCATTCTCACTCACGGAAACATCATCGCGAACATGCTCCAAGCAAAAGCATGGATCCAGTTCCTGATCCGTGAGGGCGAAGAGATCATCATCACTCCGTTGCCGCTCTATCACATTTTCTCACTCACTGCGAACTGCTTGATCTTCAATGCGGTCGGGGCACTCAACGTCCTGATCACGAATCCGCGCGATATCCCCGGTTTTGTGAAGGAAATGAAGAAGTGGAAATTCAGCGCGATCACCGGCGTGAACACCCTGTTCAACGCACTGGTGAACAATGAAGACTTCAAAAAACTCGACTTCTCGAAACTGAAAGTCACCTTGGGTGGCGGGATGGCCGTTCAACGTGCCGTTGCGGAGAAGTGGAAAGAAATCACCGGCGTGCCTCTGATTGAGGCATACGGTCTTACGGAAACCTCTCCTGCGGCGTGCGTGAACCCGATGAACTTGAAAGAGTACAACGGATTCATCGGCCTTCCGATTCCGTCGACCGAAGTTGCCATCCTCGACGACGATGGCAAGCCCGTGGACACTGGCCAAACCGGAGAAATCTCGATCCGTGGCCCACAAGTCATGAAGGGTTACTGGCAGCGTCCGGACGAAACGGCAAAAGTGATGACTGAAGACGGGTTTTTCCGGACTGGAGACATCGGGTACATGAACGACGACGGGTTTTTCAAGATCGTTGACCGCAAGAAAGACATGATTCTGGTGTCAGGCTTTAACGTCTACCCGAACGAGATCGAAGATGTGGCCATGATGAACCCGAAAGTCCTCGAGGCTGCTGCAATCGCCGTCCCTGACGAAAAAAGCGGTGAAGCTCCGAAGCTTTTTGTGGTAAAGAAAGATGCATCCCTGACGGAAAAAGAAATGCTCGACTTCTGCAAGCAGAATCTGACCGGTTACAAGATTCCGAAGTATGTGGAATTCCGGTCCGAGCTTCCGAAATCCAACGTGGGGAAGATCTTGAGAAAAGAACTGCGCGCCACCAATTAAGGGGCGCAGCCGTTCAAGAAAGGCAACATCAGACATGGCAAAAATCAAAGTACAAAACCCGGTTGTTGAGCTCGATGGCGACGAGATGACCCGGATCATCTGGAAATTCATCAAGGACAAGCTGATCCTTCCGTACCTCGATATCGACATCAAGTACTACGACCTCGGCATGGAAAACCGCGACGCGACGGACGACAAAGTCACCATCGAAGCGGCCGAAGCGATCAAGAAGTACAATGTTGGAATCAAGTGCGCGACCATCACTCCGGATGAAGCACGCGTAAAAGAATTCAATCTGAAGCAAATGTGGAAGTCTCCGAACGGAACCATTCGCAACATTTTGGACGGTACTGTTTTCCGCGAACCGATCGTTTGCAAAAACATTCCACGCCTGGTTCCAAACTGGACTGCGCCGATCATCATTGGCCGTCACGCATTCGGTGATCAATACCGTGCGACTGACACCGTGATCAAAGGTAAAGGCAAGTTGACCATGACCTTCACACCGGAAGACGGTGGCGCGCCTCAGACGTTTGAAGTGTACAACTTCAAAGGCGATGGCGTTGCACTCAGCATGTACAACACTGATGAATCGATTCGTGGTTTTGCAGAAAGCTGCTTCAACATGGCGTTGACCAAGAAGTGGCCTTTGTATCTCTCGACTAAAAACACCATCCTTAAAAAATACGATGGTCGTTTCAAAGACATTTTCCAAGAAGTGTATGAAGCGAAATACAAGGCTCAATACGAAGCTGC
This sequence comes from Bdellovibrionales bacterium, assembly GCA_040379745.1. GTDB lineage: Bacteria > Bdellovibrionota > UBA1018 > UBA1018 > CAIMNF01 > CAIMNF01. The sequence goes on from JBEIKL010000088.1 coordinate 7,748, forward strand.
CGGCATCGTGTACGAACACCGCCTGATCGATGACATGGTTGCATCGGCACTCAAGTGGAACGGTAATTTCGTATGGGCATGTAAGAACTACGATGGTGACGTTCAGTCTGACACCGTTGCACAAGGTTTCGGCTCACTCGGCCTCATGACCTCAGTGCTTCTTACTCCAGACGGAAAAACCCTCGAAGCAGAAGCGGCTCACGGTACCGTGACCCGTCACTTCCGCGCTCACCAAAAAGGTCAGTCGACCAGCACGAACCCAATCGCGTCGATCTATGCATGGACACGTGGTCTTGAGTTCCGCGGTAAGCTTGATAACAACCCTGATCTGATTCGTTTTGCTAAAACGCTTGAAGAAGTGTGCGTAAGCACCGTCGAGAGCGGCAAGATGACTAAAGACCTTGCGGTTTGTATCTATGGTGACAAGGTCAACTCGTCCCAGTACTTGAACACCGAGCCGTTCCTGGAAGCGATCAACGAGTCGTTGGCGAAACGTCTCGCGCTGTAATCAGTCGCTCGATTCATGAA
>JBEIKL010000089.1:0-8168 GCA_040379745.1 Bdellovibrionales bacterium
CTCCGGATCACGACCGATGATTTCGGCAGGAACCAATTCATCGTCATCTTCGACAAACTGGATCTTCACTTCCTCGGCCTGATCAATGACATGATTGTTCGTGAGGATCAGCCCTTCAGCCGCATCAATGACAAACCCGGAGCCAAGCCCCATGGGCACCAAACGTCCCTGATTTTTCGGCATTTTGCGGGGTTGCTGCGGTGAAGGTGGCAAAGCACCTGGACCATTCTCGCCGAACTGGCGACCGAAGAATTCTTCGTAGAAACGACGAAAGAGATCCTCGTTGGGACCACCGCCCGGAAATCCGGGACGCATCTGCATGCGCTGGCGGGCATAGGTGGAAATATTCACCACGCCGTTACCGGTTTTCTTCACGAGATCGGCGAATCCCCTTTCCAGCGTGAGCGGCTGGGAAAAGGCGGCTTGGGTTGACATGAGAATGATCAGTACTGTGGAAACAATCGTATTCATCGTATTTACTCCTATGAAACGCCTGCTTTGATTCGATCGAAATTACTTTTTCGAGGAAGGGTCCGCCTGGACGAAACTCATGCGGAGCTGGAACAACAGATGACCCAGCAACTGTTCCTCTTCGGCGGAGCGATTCCCTTTTGTCTTTTCTTCCAACAGGTGCAACAAATCGATGTTGTGCTTGGCCATCATCAAATCAGGAGGACTCTGCTCGAGAGACTCCATCGCTGCGGCTGATACAGAAAGAAAGAACGTGGTCAGATCGACCCTTGGCATTTCCATGGCTATATTTTAGCAATTTTCAGGAAACGCTCAAGGGGGTAAAGAAAAAAAGAAATGACCCAGAACCGGTAACGTCGGGATTCCCCCTTCCAGGAACGAAACAGCATCAACAACGACTCTCGTCGATTGATGGTACGGATCTCTCGGAAATTACCGGAATTCAGACTTTCCATCATGGACGCCACCTGAGATTCGGTTGCACTGCGAAGAAACCCTTCACTGAGCAACACGCATACGGTCTTTTGGTTTCGGATCCAGAATGAGCCTTCAGCTTTTGCATCAGGATAAGACCAAAACTGGTAATTCACGTTCTCGAGACCGAATGATTCACGACTCCGATAAAGCGCGTCCAACAACGGGGAAGAACGGAGCTCGGATGCGTTCAGCCGCTTTTGCAACGCGGACCATCCGTAAGCGATGATGAAATTCGTGAACATCAGGGGAGACTCAACTCGGAAAGGTATTCAATCGACTCACGCTGGCTGTGAACCTGGCTGATTTTCCAGTCGCTTCCGACTTTGATCATCATGGCCATTTTGCGTTGAGTGACAAGAGCATCTCTCTCCACTTTTTCTTGCTGTGCACCTTCGACTTCTTTTCCGTTCTTGTCTTTTGGCTTGAAAGTCACGGAATAGGAACCCTTGTAAGCTATTTCATAGGTGAGCGCGAACTCGTTGTCATTGACCTTGTTATTCTCGATGATCCGCATCGAGACGAACTTGCGTTTGGAGTCCACGAATGCGGTCATGAAACCTTCTTCCGTCATGGAGCTCAGGCGCTGAAGCGTATCACCGGTCAGGAAAGACTCAAGAGTCGCCTTCTGGGAATAGCTTCTGACATTGAAACTTTCTTTCACATAGCCCTCAAGAGTATTGCGGGGAGACGTGAGTTCGGAAGAGGAAAGACAACCCACGAGCTGAACCGAAGCCATCAGGACCAGTGTGAATAGCGAATTGAGTTTAAGTTGCATAACCTTCTCCTTTGAGAATTTGGACAATCTTGCCGTATTGAGAAAAATGATACAGGTCTTTCGGCTTGATTTGAAGCCCCATTCCAAGCCAGCGGTCACGAAACACGGACTGCAAAAGGGCATCGCCCTCGAAAACAAGATCACGGTAACGGATCCGGATCGGGTAAAGTGCTTTCCTCGATTGGAGACCACCACGAAAATGGGAGGACTCGGACTCACTGTCATGAACAAAGAGGAATAAACCATGATCGTCGATGCGACGGAGAGAAGCCCGACGCCATTGGTCCTGGATCAGGACCTCGAGAGCAACCCGGGGAAACAGCTTGGGCAAACCCTCGTACCACTTCACCGCCGGATCCAGACAGGCGCGAGCCACCTGTTTTTCCAGCCATTGAAACGAATAGAGGAAGATCAATACGCAGGCCATGGCTGCGATCATCTGGATCGGATTCCGGTTGCGGAACGCGAACACCAGCTCGGCCGACAACCCCGCAAGCATGCACCACAGGTACACCTTGGTGAACACGTAGAAACCACGGGAAATGAGAAACACCCAGAGTACGGTGAGCAACAGGCCGAAAACGAGAAATACGGGTGCAAGCGAATGGAATACGAGTGCGAACGCGAGCGGAAAAGTTCCCATCAGGAAAAGAATCGAACGGGGAATTCCCCAGGATAAAAATCGCATCTCAAACATCGGTCGTGACTCCCCGGTAACGGATCCAGTTTTTCGCGCTCGCTTCAGGAAACGGTGAAGACGGGTCGTAATCGACCATTCCTTCGTCAGGAGAAATCCGGAACTCTCCTTGGTGCTCTTGAATTGCGCGTGCCCAGAATGAAGGGATTTTTCCTTGTTCCATCTCATTTTGCAATTCAAAATGGGACTTCCACCACAGAAGCGGGGAACCGACATCGAGCCAAAGCTGATCGACGGAAAAGAAACCTACCTTTCCGCGGGCGATCAACGGAAGCAGGACCTCGGGGACAAATTCAGAGGGCACACCTTCGGGTAAATGACGGAAGCACCCGGTTTCAAACACTGCAGTTCCAGTGTAAAACGGAACGCGATTCTTCTTTGCTCCGGTTCCGGTGACCAGACCAGTGGATTGATCCATCAGGATTTCCGTGTAGGCACCATCCTGGGCTTCCAGCATCGCGCCGGAAGCAACACAAAGGGTCATCCACACGTCGTGATTTTTCTTCAGTTCAGCATGCCGTTGAGCCAGTGCATGCAGATCGACAGCCGAAACCACATCGGCATTCAGCGCAAAAAACGGCTCACTCACTCCGGGTTCGGACTCGAGCAACGAAAGGGCCTTTCGATATCCACCCGCGCTCCCGAGCAGGAGACTGGTCTCGTCACTGATCCTGATCTTCAAGCCTTCGCGGACTGCGGATTGATGAAGATGATCCACCAATTGCCGTGAATGCGCATGCACATTCACTACCGCTTCAGCCACTCCGGCAGAAGGCAACTGCATCAGACTGTAATCGATGCACGGTACCCCCAGCAACGGAACCAGCGGTTTCGGCACAAGATCGGTATACGGCTTGAGGCGGGTACCCAGTCCTGCAGCGAGGACCATGGCCTTAGAAATAGTAGTGATAGTAAAGAACCTCTTTCAGCTTCTTGAACTCCGGATACTTTTTCAGGTTACGACGGATGTTCTCGAACGTGTTGCCGATGAATTTCAGATAGGCCGGATTTCCACGACGGTTCATGAATGAAGCGAAACTGCCGATCGCTTTGAAATTACGCTGAACCGACATCAGGTCGAAATAACGGATGAATTGGGCCTTGTCCTTGATTTCAGCACCCTCTTCTTTCATGCGCATCAGGTAGTAATCAACGAGATCGTCGATCTGTTTTTCCTCGAGTTGATAATAACTGTCACGGAGGAGTGATGCGAGATCGTACTGGGGCGGACCCATGCGGGCATCCTGGAAATCAATCATCACAAAGCGCTCGTCTTTCGAATCACCGGTGATCATCAGATTGCGGGAATGGTAATCGCGGTGGGTGAACACAGTCGGAATCGCATCGAGTTCAGTGCAGATCTTCGTGAATCCGTCCTGAATCACAGCCAAATCGGCATCACAGATTTTCCGTTGCAGGAATTTGTGGAAGAAATGCTCCATCGTGAAATTCACTTCCCACATCAGTTTCTCGACATCGAACTTGAGACGGAATCCTTCGACCGCCGAGCGCTCTTCCTCGTTCAGCACGTGTGCCGGTCCGGAACGGACGTGCATCTTCACCAGGGCATCGATTGCCTTCTCGAAATATTTGCGTTCCTCCGCTTCGGATTCGACTTCGTGCAAACGGCGAAGCAAGGTGATGTCCCCGAGATCTTCGAGCAGAATGAGCCCTTTCGCCGGATCATAATCAATTACGTTGGGAACATCGACACCGCAACGGGAAAGATGGCGCTGAACCGCAAGAAACGGAATGCTTCCGCCCTGAGCCTCGAACGGCTCCATGGACATGGCCACCATGTCCTGACGATCAGTCGAAACCCGAAAATAACTGCGGGTACTGGCATCTCCCGGAAGCTTCTCAATCGAACGGACCACCCGTTCTTCCCTCTGAACAAAAGACTGCAATTCCGTTTCCATGTTCTTCTTCTCTCCGTTCTGGCTCACGATGACCCCTTCAATTCCTTTTTCATTTGCAGGAAATCATTGCTCCGGACGATCGGTTGCAATGACGGCAAGAATTCGTTCTTGATTTTCTGCGCCTGTTTGATGAAGCGTTCTTTTTCCTTGATGATATCGGTCGACGACTCATCGACGAAGAACCCGGGATGCTTCTCGATCAGCGACACCATTCCTCGCGGATCATAACCGGCGGCGTACATCATGCGAGTGCCCGCTTCGATCGACGCAAGGATCGCATCGACAGAAAAACGAAAAACCCCGCGATCACCGGTCAATGGCCTGGACGCGTCCTTCTCGAGCGCGCGTGCCAGCTCGCGATTGCGAATCAAGGCCAACTGATAGGAAATCAGCGCGGCCAACTCGTTTTCAAAATTGACTTTTCCGAGGAACGTTCGAGGAACGGAAATCATCACACCCGGGAACGCAAACGCGCTCTTCCATTCCTTGTTCAGATCAACGTGAATCCGTGCAGTGACTTTTTCTCCACGCAATTCTTCCTCGGCCGAGATGATCTGCAAGGCAACCGACTGCAGGTATTTTTCCACAGAAGGTTTCGACTCGAAAACGGCTTGTTTACGGAACTCGCTGACGAGACCGCTCGCCTTCATCGTGTCGACTTCGAGTTGTTCACGGATGGAAATCCGGGGCGCAACGGGAATCTCGCTGCATGCCTGCAAAAACAGAACCGGAATCAGAAGGAGGAATGCCAACCTATTCGAAAACATCTTTCAACCCCGCCAGAAACCAGAAAAACATGATGACGAAAAAAAACGCGGCCAATAAATAAGCCTTGAAGAAACTTCCGTTGAACGGATACCAGCGATACCCCGAAACAAATGAGCCCCTGCCCTTTCCCTTTTCCAGAACGGGCTTGATCCGATCAATGAGACGATCGAGATCGGTTTCGAGTTTAGCTTTAGAATGATTGGCATCGGCATCGGAAGGGTTGCCCCAATAACCACCGAGTTTTCCACGAGTATGATCGATGAATCGGGACATCGTCGCCGAAGGTGCGGGAATCGGAGTCAATCCGGAACGGTCGCTACCAACGAGTTGCGGACAAGCGGCGAGCATCAGGCCTGTGTCGAACGCACCGGCATGCTCTTCGGGCAAAGCGATCGCAGGCGATTTGAACACCGACGCCTTATTGATCAGCCCGGAAGAAAGAGAGATCAGAAACCCCTTCGATTTGCGTGAAACAATGATGGCCGCATCCTCGATCGCCGCCAACTGTTTGGGTGTGAGATGAGTCGACAACGCAGCAAACTGAAGGAAGCCCATTTTCCGGAGGGAAAAGCATTGATCCACGAGCGCATCCCTGACCACATGGGGACGCACGGAAATCGCGGCCGAGGTGGTATAAGTGTCGACGGTGAACGGAAGCTCCGGCATGATGATGAAATTCCAGTTCGGAAAATTCGCTTCGAGTTTCTGGGTGAAACGGTTGATCCACTCGCGGCTTTGGATGAGCTTCGTTCCAAAAGGAAGATGAGGACCATGCTGTTCCAAACCGCCCACCGGAAAAATCACGAGGGTCAATTCAGGCAGCAGGGCTTTCAATTCGCTTTCCTTGAGGTGAACGAACTGGGCGATCATTTTCCAGCGCAATCCTTTTGGATGGTGGCAGCGATCTTCAGACCCACTTCGGTCCAGGTTTTGGAAACGCCGTCTTTACCCTTGTGCAATTGTTCGCACGCCTGGTGAATCGATGCGTGTGCTTTTTCCATTCCGAATCCGAGCATGTCGAAGGAACCGGTCGCTTCGAATGCGCCATCGGCCGCCAATTTGTAATCCATCGGCACGATACCCTTCTTGCTGTTCACGGAAAGCATCAAATTCAGTTTGCCGGCTTGGTCGTCGCCCTTGATCGTTGCAAAACCACCCTTGAATTGGCCTTTTTTCGAAAGAAGGCTGAAGAATTTTTCGAACAGGGTCTGGTCGCGGCCCGGATTTCCGGATTCGGATTTTTTCACGTCGTCAAAACCACCGGAACCGTTTACGCCCTTGAGAAGCACTGAAAGGCTCTTCGCTTTTTTCGGTGTGACGACTTTCACTTCATTGAGGTTGCCGTTGACGCCAACTTTTTCAGTTGTCTTGAACGCCGTCCAGGTCACTTTGACGGTTGCAGGGTCCAACTGATAAAAGCACTCAGCCTTTGAAGGCTTGGAAGAGACCTGCGGATTAGCCCAGGAAGCGGTTGTCAAACACAGGGCTGGAATCAAAAGGATGAAGTTTCTCATACTGATTATTCTAGGGGAAAATTCGCGTTGAATGCAAACTATTGAGAAGATTCATAGCTTTAACGCTTCGCGTTTTTCTTCTCTGCGGTAAAAAACCTTTACGCAGAGGGCTTCTCTTTGGTAGCGTGTGCTTAATTGGTAAGGAAAGGTGGCCGAGTGGCCGAAGGCACACCCTTGCTAAGGGTGCAGGGGAGAAATCCCCTCGAGAGTTCGAATCTCTCCCTTTCCGCCATTTTTTTCTACAAAGTTTATGAAAGCCATTGCACTCCCGGAGTCGATGGCTTTTTTCATTGGCGTGATCCGGTTGTGCGCTGATGAACCAGCCGACGATGCAGGTTCACATCGCCTATGCTACTCTGAAACCATGAAGAATCCTCTCAAGGGCGAAACCAAGAGTTTTATTTACCTCATCATCGGCGTCCTGTGTGCGACGATCGGCCTGAATGCGTTTTTGATTCCGAACGACTTTTTTGATGGTGGAGCCATGGGCATCTCGCTTCTGCTTCAGAAACTGACCGGTGTCGGACTTTCCTGGTTCATCATCCTGATCAATCTTCCCTTCATCCTGATCAGCGCCAAACAGGTTTCCATCCGCTTTGCAATGAAGAGCGTTCTGGCCATCACCCTACTCGCGATCGCCGTTCACTTCCTTTCGTTCCCCGCAGTGACCACCGATCGCCTGCTGGTTTCCGTTTTCGGCGGAGTGTTCCTGGGTTTGGGAATCGGTTTCGCCATCCGCGGCGGTGCCGTGATCGATGGCAGTGAGGTCCTCGCCATTCAAGTCAGCCGCCAAACCACCTTCACGGTCGGTGATTTCATCGCGGTCTTCAACGTGATCCTGTTTTGCGTGGTCGCCGTGGTGATCGACGTTCAATCCGCGATGTACTCGATGTTGACCTATTTTTCAGCTTCCCGGACCGTGGATTTCATCCTGAACGGGATCGAGGAATACATCGGCATGACCATCATCTCGCCCAATACCGAAGAAATGCGCGAAATGCTGACCGAGGAGTTGGGCCGCGGAGTCACTGTGTACAAGACCGAAGGAGGATTCGGTAAGCGGGGATCAGTCCGAGAGGAACGCAAGGCATTGTTCTGCGTGGTCACCCGACTCGAAGTCACGCGCCTCATTCAGGAAGTGGAACGGATCGACCCGCACGCATTTGTGGTACAACACCCGGTGAAAGACACCCGTGGGGGAATGATCAAAAAACGCGCAGTACACTGATGCCGAGCGGGACGCCCATACCAGCGCACCATCAGCCCGCACAGAATTAAACAAAAGCAATTTAACCGACCGTTTTACATTGTATTTCAAGGAGAACTGCTTTACCTTCAGCGCCATGAACCACTACGATGTGATCGTCCTCGGAGCCGGCGGTGCCGGTCTGTTTTGTGCCAGTCGCGCGGGGAAACGCGGCCTTTCCGTATTGGTCGTGGATCACTCCAAAAAACCCGGACCGAAGATCCTGATCTCCGGCGGCGGCCGATGCAACTTCACCAATCTGGGCGCATCCCCCAACAATTACTACTCCTCGAATCCCCAC
>JBEIKL010000090.1:0-8040 GCA_040379745.1 Bdellovibrionales bacterium
CCGCGTACGACCGTACACTGCCTTTGGCGATTCCATCTTCGCGTATCGCCATGACAATTGCCGGGCGCTTGAAATGTTCAGTGACCTTCGCGGCAACAATGCCGACCAATCCCTCGTGCCAGTTCTGTGATGCCACCACCACCGCGTGGGAAAACTCACCTCGATCGAGACCGTCGTTCACCATGCCACGGACTTCATCCCAGATCAGGTTCTGTAAATCGGCGCGTTGCTTGTTGATCGCTTCCAATTCCTGAGCCAACTGGTTACTCTCGATCGGGTCTTTTGAAATCAGGATTTTGTACGCTGTTTCAGCGGAACCCATGCGACCGGAGGCATTAATCCGCGGACCGATACTGAAACCCAGAGACGATGCATTCATCGTCTTGTTCGAAAAACCAGCCTGATCACAAAGCGCTTTCAATCCGGGTTTCTGAGTTTGCTTCAGGATGTCCAGGCCGTGTTTGACGAGGATCCGATTGTCACCAATCAATGGCACCATGTCGGCTGCGGTGGCAATCACCACCAAATCGAGCAGATTTTTCATGTTCGGCTCAACAACCCCGTCAGAGGCACGCTGGACGAAATAACCCGCATCGCGCGCCAACGAACGAATCCCCAAACTCAGATAAAAACCGAGTGCGCATCCGCAGAGCATTTTCAATCCGGACGGATCGTCCTCACGCTGAGGATCGATCACCGCATACGCGGACGGAATGCCATGCACCGGATCAATCGAATGGTGATCGACAATGATCAACTCGACACCGAGTTCGGCCGCCCGTTTTGCGGCATCAAAATTGGTGATTCCGCAATCGACAGTGATCAGGATCTTCACGCCATCGGCATGGGCATCCTCCACCGCACCAACATTCAAACCATAACCGTCCTTGAACCGATCGGGCTGACGGACACTGTAATTAAACTTCAAATCACGGAAGAACCAAGAAAGAAGAGCTGCCCCTGTCGTCCCGTCCACATCGTAGTCGGTATAAACACGGATTTTTTCGGGATCGGACTTGTTCTGGGATTCAAAAATACGGCGGGCCGCTTTTTCCAGATCGAGAATCTTGAATGGATGCGTAAGCTGATCCAGCTTCGGATTCAGGAACACACTGACCTCATCAGGAGTCTTCAAGCCACGGTTCACACAAAGCGTCGCGGTCATCAGGGTGATCCCTGCACTCTCGGAAAGCGAAAGAGCCGCCCTTTGGAGCGACTCTTCCTTGTTCTTGAAAATCCAGTGTTGTTTCATAAATACTTCAAATCAAATTGGTGATAACGAAACTCACATCATCCCGCTCTGCGAGTTTTAGACTAAAGACCAATATGTGCTTCAGGAGAGAGCTTCACTTCACGGCGTTTTTTCGATTTGCCGCTCTTGCGCTGATTTTCCTGATAGTGACTGAGAACGATCACCATGGAAGACGCAATGAAGATGGACGAATACGTTCCGATCACGAGCCCCACCATCAAGGTGAATGCGAATGGCTCGAGAACATGACCACCGAATGCCCAAAGCATCGCGACACTGACGAAAGTCGCCAATGAGGTCATGATCGTACGACCAAGGGTTTGGTTCACCGACTGGTTCACGATTTTCTCGATGGTTGCGCTTGGATTCAATTTCATCGTTTCACGAACACGGTCATAAACGATGATGGTGTCGTTGTTCGAGTAACCGATCAAAGCGAGGATCGCTGCCAAAACCGTGAGGTCGAATTCCTTTTGGGTCACGATGAAAATCCCGAGGATGATGATCGCATCGTGAAACAGGGCCAATACCGCACCCGGAGCGAAGCGGAAATCGAATCGGATCGCCACATAAAGTAGGATCGAGATCAAGGCATAGAACATCGCCAAGAATCCGTTCTTACGCAAAAGCCCACCGGCAGAAGGGCCGACAATGTCAGCGGACTTCACTTCGAACTCACCTTGCTTCAGTTCTGCAGAAAGGGTGTCGCCGATTTTCTTCACGACATCGTTCAGGTTCTTGCCGTCGTCCTGAGCGCGAATCATGAAGGTGCTTTCAGAAGGATCACCGATCTGAAGGATCTTGAGACCATTCATTTCGCCTTTTTCCATGGAGGAACGAACCTTGGCTGTATCCCAGGTTGCAGGGACCTTGACCTTCACTTCGGCACCGCCGGTGAAATCAATGCCGTAGTTCAACCCTTTGGTGAACAGAAGGACAATCGTCGCCACGATCATGGCAATGGACAGACCGATCCAGATTTTTCTTTTTCCTACGAAGTCGATGTTTGAATTCGGATTGATGATATGAAACATGTTGTTCTCCTTCTTTGGATCAGATCGAAAGCGTGGTTGCGTTCTTGTCTTCCTGCTTTTTCAGATACAGATCGAAAAGCACGCGGCAGACGAACACCGCTGTGAAGAGGGTGGTGAGAATACCGATGATCATGGTGACAGCAAAACCCTTCACCGGACCGGTACCGAACATCATCAGGATCACGGCCGCGATCCCGTTGGCCACGTTGGCATCGAGAATGGTCTTGAATGCTTTTTCAAACCCGGCTTCCACTGCAGCATGGATCCCTTTGCCAAGACCGAGCTCTTCTCGAATCCGCTCGTAGATCACGACGTTCGAGTCAACTGCAATCCCGACGGTCAGTGCAATCCCTGCAATCCCCGGAAGGGTCAGGGTCGCTTCCAACCATACCAGAATCGCCAGAACCAGAATCACGTTCAGAAGAAGTGAAGCCACCGCGATCACACCTGAAATACGGTAATAAACAGCAGTCAGGAGAAACACGGCGAGAATCCCGAGTAAACTTGCGAATGCGCCCTTGTTCACGGAGTCCGCACCGAGGGATGGTCCGACCACCCGTTGTTCCATCAACTCCAATTGAGCAGGAAGAGCACCGGCACGAAGGACGATGGCAAGATCTTTTGAATCACGAAGTGCTTCGTCGTAGGATCCACGACCATTGGTGATCACACCCGTAGCTCCGATCTTGGAATTGATTCGCGGCGCGGAGTGGACGATTCCGTCCAAAACGATCGCAAGACCTTTTCCAATGTTTTCTCCGGTCAGCTTTTCAAACATCACGGCACCCTTTGCATTCAACTCGAATGCAACCTGTGGGCGACCGGTCTCACGGTCAGGTGACACTTGGGCATCCTGAAGATCGTTACCGGTCACATCAACCTTTGATTTGAGGAGCATTGGAATCTTGATGTCGCCATTTTTCTCGAACGCGATTTCAGAGCCTTCCGGAATCTTGCCTTTGGCACCTTCATTGAGTGCTTTCACGTATTCCGAGAATTTGGAGTCAGCACCTTGAGTGAATTGGATGTTCTTCGCCTTCTCGATTTCAGCGATCAACTTCGGAAGATCAACAGCCTGCATGCCCTGATCATCCACGATCTTGAACTCGAGCTTTGCGGTACGACCGATCAGGTCTTTGGCGCGATCGACGTCCTTGATTCCGGGAAGCTCGACCACGACGCGATCACTGCCTTGGGAAGAGATCTGCGGCTCGGAAACCCCGAATTCGTCAATCCGGTTACGAATGACTTCGATACTTTGATTCACGGTTTTTTCGCGAATGTCGTTGCGATAATCGTTGGCAATCCCCAGTTCGACGGTTTCTTTTCTGTCATCGGTGAGACGAAGGTTGCGGAAATCCTTTTCGAGGAGTTCTTTCACTGCCTGCTTTTGTGCGGCCTGGAACGACAGGGCGATACGAGGATCGTCACCCGGAACACCGTCTGTCTTCACAGAGGAGGACGAAAGGGCAATTCCCTTTTCCTTAAAGCGGTCATTCAGGGAGGTCAGCTGACGGTCAGCGATTTCCTTGAACACCTTGTTGAAATCCACGCCCATCACCAGATAGAGACCACCCTGGAGATCCAACCCCAGATTGATTTTCTTCGTGAATGGGAATGACGTTTTCGGATCATTTGCCACCTTCGTGAAAGTCGGAAGGATGTACATCACCGAAATCGCCGTTACGGAAACCAGAAAAAAGAACTTCGTCCACCATTTTTTCGTCATGAAAAAACTCTCCTTAGATTAAAAAAACGGGCGCCTGTTCGGTCAGGCGCCCTGATTGATTGTTTAAGCTTTCAATTCGGTGATGGAACCCTTCACCACGGTGTTCACTTGGCTTTTCAGCACCTTGAGTTGAACATTTTTGGCTACTTCCAGGGTCACGACTTTGTCAGACATGCCCTGAATGGTGCCGATGATACCGGCAGAGGTGATCACTTCGTCGCCATCTTTCAACGCGCTGATCATTCCTTGGTGTTCCTTCATTTTTTTCTGCTGTGGGCGGATCATGATGAAGTACATCACGGCGAGCATGATCACGAACGGCATGAACATGCCGAGTGTGCTTTGCTTCGGAGCTTCTGCAGTTGCGGTGGTTGCCGTGGTTGCAGCAGTAGTTGCCGGAGCAGTATTCTGAACCGCAGCAGGCTGGCCGGGAGCAACAACTTGTGGAGCACTTGCAGTTTCATCTGCAAAACTGGAGCTGGTCATTGCGCAAATGGCTAATACGAGAATAGTGATTGTTTTCTTCATGTTACTTCCTTTTCTTCGAGTACATTCTATCAGTGTAAACTTTCTGACATTATTACTAGGAAGCGTTGAATTGGCTATAAAAATCTTTTGCCCATGCATCAAACCGGTCTTCCAGAATCGCATGGCGCATCTGCTTCATCAGTTGGATATAGAAGTGCAAATTGTGAATCGTATTCAACCGACCCGATAGATACTCGCCCGCCACGAACAAGTGGCGCAAATACGCACGTGAATAATTCCTGCAGGTTTCGCACGAACAATTCGGATCGAGAGGGCCCTCATCGTCGGCATAGCGCGCATTCTTGATGTTGATCCGCCCAACCGAGGTAAAAAGCTGGCCATTTCGGGCGTTTCTCGACGGCATCACACAATCAAAAATATCGATTCCTGCACGGACCGATTCGATCAAATCTTCTGGCCGTCCTACACCCATCAAGTAACGGGGTTTATGCTCCGGCATCAGCGGGGCAACATGCCTCACCACTTGATGCATCATTTCCATCGGCTCGCCGATCGCAAAGCCACCGAGAGCGAAACCATCGAACGGAAGTTCAGAAAGTTGAGCGATCGACTCCTTGCGCAAATCCACACTTAAACTCCCCTGAAAAATCCCGAATCGGGCCTGGTGGGGCTTGAGCTCCACGTTCAATCCACGCTTCGCCCACTCGACCGTTCTCTTCATCGCATCGCGGATGAATTTTTCCGTCGCGGGAAACGGCGGGCACTGATCAAACGCCATCACGATATTTGAGCCAAGCGCACGTTGCACTTTCATCGAGTGCTCCGCATTGAAGTGGTGTTTGGATCCGTCGATGTGGGACTGGAAAGTCACACCCTCGTCCGTGATCTTATTCATCCCTGCGAGCGAAAAAACCTGGAACCCACCGGAGTCGGTCAGGATCGGACCTGGCCAATGCATGAACTTTTGCAAATCACCCAATCGCTCCACTCGCTCATGACCGGGACGAAGATAAAGATGATACGTATTTCCGAGAATGATCTGCGCATTCATCGCCGTGAGATCTTCGGGCGTGAGCCCCTTCACGGTTCCTTGTGTTCCCACCGGCATGAAGGTGGGCGTCTCGATCACGAACTCCGTAGGCGTGGAGTTGGGGAATGAGTGACCTTGAGCGGTCAGGTCCAGCGCATACGGGTGCTTTTTGAGATAGATCTTCGCGGCACGCGCTTTGGTCGTGTCGGTGTTCAATGACTTTTGCAATTCGAAGCGGAGCGGTTTGGACATTTACAGAAAAGAGTGACAGGGTTGGCTCATTTGGGCAAGAGTGTTAAAATACGTAAAATGAATTCATTGATCGCAGCCCAAAAAGAACTCCGCAAGCACGCCACCGCCGAGAACAAGAAAATCAATGAGTGGTTTTTCAAGACGGGCCCGGGCCAATACGGTCACGGGGATCAATTCATCGGCGTGAAGGTGCCTGAAAACCGCAAGGTCGCCAAGCAATTCGCCGACCTTTCCCTCGCTGACTTGAAAACCCTTCTCGAGTCCCCTGTTCATGAAGACCGACTGCTCGCCCTTCTGATTTTATGCCCGCAATATGAACGCGCGGTCAGACTCGAGGACATCGCTACCCAGAAAAAACTGTTCGATTTTTACTTTAAGCACCGCAAGCAGGTGAACAATTGGGATCTGGTCGATCAGTCGGCACCATACCTCTCGGGCCACTTCGCGTTCCACCATCCGGAAGGCTACAAGAAGATCTTCGCCCTCAAGAATGCCGATTCGCTATGGGATCGTCGTATCGCCATGATCAGCACGTATTACTTCATCCGTCAAAATCAATTCAAAGAAGTGATCACCACCGCAGAGTCCCTACTCGACGATCAGGAAGATCTGATGCACAAAGCCTGCGGGTGGATGCTGAGAGAAATGGGAAAGCGGAATTTGAAAACCCTCATCGCCTTTTTGGATCGAAACGGCTCGAAAATGCCTCGAACCATGCTTCGCTATGCGATTGAAAAACTCCCAGAAAAACAGCGAAAATTCTATCTTCAATCCACACGTGGATGATCCGCGACCGCTAAGGAACGAGACAGAAGAACAACTGCCCGATCTGTTTTGAGTTTCCGGCGACGAGTTCGGCATACTCTCCACTGCCCCAATAGATGTCGACATGGGCTTGGCCCTTGATGGCTCCACCAGTGTCCTGCGCGATCATGAATTGCAGGAAAGGCTTCCAGGCGTCGACGAAACTACCGGTCTGATTCACTGGCCGCTCGGACTGCACCAGCGCGATCGCTCCCAGTGGAAAATAGCGGGGATCGACTGCGATCGAATGCCCCGGGGTCAGCAATACTCCCGCGGCACCATAGGGACCGCTCGCAGCCTCCCTGAAAAAGACATAACTCTGATTCTGATTCGAGAACTTTTCCCACTGTTCCGGATGCTCATCGATGAAATACTTCCGGATGCCCTGGAGATTGATGTAGTCCTCCGGAATTCCCGCTTGTCGCATCACCTTGCCCAAGGAGGTGTACGGAAACCCGTTCGTGCCCCCGAAATTCACGAGCACGCGTGATTCCGTTCCATCGGCATTTTGAATCAACAACGCTCCCGATCCTTGCACTTCCATCACGAATGGATCGACGGGATTGGATGCATAAGCAATTTCCAGGCCCTTGCCCTTCAAGGCTCCGGCAACGATTTCCGCGCGCGAGAACTTGCGATTCTCGGGCAAACGGTAAATCGGGAATCGGTAATAGGAATCGGCAACTCGCTTGGCCTTGATCAACGGATGATAGTAACCGGTGTACAGCACGCCATTCGGATTACCCGGAGAGGGTTTTCCTTCGGAACGATACCAATGCAGTTCACGCTTTGCCACTTGGAAGACCTCTTCCAGAGTTGCAGAAACGGCAATACGATCCAGAAACCATTTCACCGTGTCTACACACCACTGTTTGCGGGTCACTTTGCGATCGGGGAACGAATACACATCAGCTGAGGATTGAATCAGACAGCGATCGAGTTGCTTCTGGAGAGCCGATGCGAACTCCACCTTTGAATCGGAGCCATTGGTGTTAAGGTCGACGGAAAGCGGAGGTAGCTCGGCAGGCAGAATACGGGTCATGGAACCCGGAACCCCTTGGGCAAATGACACCCCACCGGCCAATGACAATAAAATAGCGAATAACAGCTTCAATCCCCTCATGAATCCCCCCAAAGTGCTGACCTTATTAAAAATAATTCATCGATTCAACCCAATTATCGGTTAAAATGAAATCATGCACTTAGGGATCGATGTGGGCGGAACCAAAACGGAAATCTGCCTGCTCACTTCAACCGCAGTTGCCAGTCTGGCCTTCCGGGAACGGATGCACACTTCCCGAGAAGGAAGTCTTTCCGATTTTTTCGGACGACTCCGCCAGCTCCTGAAATCCTCTCTTCAAGCGGCATCGGTCTCGTTTTCTGAAATCACCACCATCGGCGTGGGCTTGCCCGGAGCGATTGATCCGATCAACGGAATCATGCTCCAAGG
>JBEIKL010000091.1:0-8019 GCA_040379745.1 Bdellovibrionales bacterium
TCATAATGCGCTGAAAAATCCTGAAGCGTATGTTCGTGGGAAATGTTGAGGCCGGAACTTCCCGCGATCAGGAGCTTGCGACCCAAGCCCGGGCGCTTTTCAAAAAGGTGAATGTCGAGTGTGGGACCTTGGGTGGAAAGAGCGAGTCGGGTGGCGGCCATCAGACCTGCCGGACCGGAACCCACAATGGCGATGCGGGTGCG
Organism: Bdellovibrionales bacterium; assembly: GCA_040379745.1. Lineage (GTDB taxonomy): Bacteria > Bdellovibrionota > UBA1018 > UBA1018 > CAIMNF01 > CAIMNF01. The sequence continues at coordinate 204 of JBEIKL010000091.1, forward strand.
ATGCTCAGATTTCTTCATAGATTTTGAGAAAAGCGAGTGCAGCCGCTTCCCAAGAGAATTGTTTCGCCCATGCCTTGGAGCGTTCGGCGCGTTGGGAGTCGAAGGTGCGCAGGCCTTCCAGGAAAACCTTGTTCATGGACTGCGGATCAAAGTCAGGCCAATAAAAAGCCTCTGGGCCGCCGACTTCGGGGAGGCTGGTGCGGTTGGAAAGAAATACCGGTGCACCCATACTCATCGCTTCGATCACCGGTAGGCCGAATCCTTCGGTTAACGACGGAAAAACGAATGCTTTGCAATTCTGATAGAGCCACGTTTTTTCCTCATTGTTCAGCACTCCGGGCAAGTGCAGTCGATCGGCAACCTTGTGGAATCGGGCGAGATGGAAAATCTCTTCGGCATATTCGCCGTTGTTGTTTCCGCCGATCACCAGATGCAGGTGAGGGTTTTGTTCCAGAATCGGAATCAGGACGTGAAAATTCTTTTTCCTCGAGATGATCCCCAGGGTGAAGACGAATTCGTGAAAATGAACGAATTCCGGTTTCTCTGGGTTTTCAATGATTTCCAGGGTGTTGCCGTTCGGAATCACGTGAATCGGTTTGGTTTCCGTATTGAGGTGTTGGCGGACCATTTTTGCCGTGTAGTGGGAGATGACGGTGATGGTGTGAGCGCGATCCACCTTTTTTTGCAAACGCGAAAGATGGAACTGTCTTTTGATGCCCTTGTATTTTTCCGTGAAGTTCAGGTCCTGGATCGTGAGAATCAGTTTCGTTTCTGGATTCAGGGGGAGATAAGAGGAATTCTGATGTAGACAGTGCCACACATCGTGGCGCTTGCCACGGTAGGGCAGGAACTTGTGAAAAGGAGAGTGACGGATGAAGCGGGTGTTTTCGCCGAATGCCGCTTGCTGGGCATCGGGCAGGTAGTAGTCGATTTCAAGGCTTGGATGCTGCATCTGGTGGAACTGTTTCCCAAGGTGCAGACAGAATTGCCCCAAGCCACTGTTGGGGTTTTTCAGCTTTTCCATTTCCAGAAGGATGGTTTTTTGGGGTGGCTTCATCTGAACTCGATGCTACCACCGATTTTCTTCATTGGTAACCCCTTGAAATCGCATAAAAAGCCTCGCCAGTCCGAAAATAAATCAATTTGATTGAAATAATTCTTTTCTTTTTACGCATAGCGTTATACGAAATCGTAACTTCAATTTTCTAACAATAAAGGGGTAATCATGAAAGCAATCACTACTATCGCCGCACTCGGTGTTTCCTTACTGATGTTGAGCGGATGCGGAACGGGGAACAATAATCCTGCAACTGCCGGGGCGCAACAGTTCGTGCCGGGTGGTGTGAACTGTTCTTATGGCCAAGTCTATACCCAGTACGGTTGTTTGCCGCAGGGGAACTGCCAATACGGAATGGCCCAGTATAACAACACTTGTATTCAGGCGATTCAGAACAACTACAACAACCCTTACAACAACCCGTATCAGCAACAACAGTGCTCTTATGGTCAGATCTATACCCAATACGGATGTTTGCCGCAGGGGAACTGTCAAGTTGGAATGGCTCAATACAACAACACTTGTATTCCTGCTCAGAACAATCCTTACAATAATCCTTACAACAACACGAATAACACCGGCTATAACACTGGAATCAACTACCAGTTCAACTGGGGTTACAACACTGGATCCAATACCGGCTACAACAACTGTCAGCAGGGATATCTTTCCACAAACTACGGTTGTCAACCGCAAGCGAACTGCGGAACGGGGCGCGTGTTGTTCCAGAACACTTGCCGTAACGTATATCAGAATTCTTACGGCGGAAGTTATCAGTACATCATTCAGCTCTGATTCGGGCTGAAATCAAGGTTTCAAAGGTCCTGCGCGACACTGTCCGCAGGACTTTTTCATTTTTGAAGGGCTTGGGAAACCGAATCGATCATCTTGTCGACGCTGAATGGTTTGGTGAAGATTTCGACGACATCGAGTGTGTTCGTTTTTTCCGGTGGAATGTCATTGAATCCCGAGCAGAGAAATATCTTCGGTTGGTAGTCGAGTTGGGTATTGATGTTCTCAGCAAGGCTCAGTCCGTCACCGCCCGGCATGCGGATGTCCGAGATGACTGCATCGAACTTTTCCGATTTCAAGAGATCGAGAGCAATGATTCCGTTTTCGGCGCTACGGGTGATCGCTCCGTGGGAATTGAAAATTTCACAGAGGACTTCCCGGAGAAAGTCCTCGTCATCGACGAGGAGGATCCGTTTGCCCTCAAGCGGATTGGAATTCATGTTTTCATTATACCGAAAAAGACGAATAAGAATATCCTAAAGATGGGATCGAATCCTTGTGAAAAGGGGGCGGGCTTTACTCCAGCAGGGAAACGGTGCTGGCTTGGGGCCCTTTTTCTCCAAGCGTTTCCACGAAACGCACCCGATCGCCAGGATGGATGAGATCGAAAGACCGGTTCAAGACACTGTTCTTGTGAAAGAAGATTTCCCGTTCATCAGCGGTCTTGAGAAAACCGCAGTCCTCGTTCGGGAAAATGCGGATTACCCGACCGGTGCCTGGTGATGCGTGTTGTTTCACTTTCAGTTGATAATGTTTAAGGGTGAAATCCTCCAACTGTCTGCGTGCCGAATCGAAGGCATCGCGTATGGCGACGTAGACATCCTCGTGCGCATGATTCCTTCCCGGATCGCGTTGTACGACAATCTCCTTTCCCGGAACAGTCATGTCGATGCGGACATGATAGAGGTTTCCCTGGTTTTTTTTCCGCTGCAAGGGTTCGATCATCACCCGCATGGAAGTGATGCGGGGAAAGAATTTCTCGATTTTACTGGCCCTTTTTTTCACGGCTGCGGAAATGAAGCTGGAGGGGGCGAGATGACGGAAAGTGACTTGAATCGGAATCTGCATTTGATATCTCCGCTTGGAGGAAGAGCAAGTTCCGGACCGGTGCAAGCGGGGTTGTGTTTTTTTAGCAGTTACCCGAGAAAATCTTCAGTTTTTTCGGGTATTCCTTGAAAGTCAACCGGGTGGAGCGGGTGAGGATTTCCCCGTCACCGAAGACTTTCAGTGATTCTCCATCGAGTGATTCGATTTCCAGGGTTTTGGTCTTGAAGCGGATGAATGGAGTATCAGTGCTCTTTTGGCGAAGCAGGGCAAGGCCCTTGAGTGTCGAAATTCCACAGGGTTCGGGGTGAATCAGGACCGTAAAGGTCTCGTCTTCGTTTTTCTGTCCCGGAGCGACTTCCAGATTGCCTGCAAGTGTTGACTGGTTGCAAACCATCAGTGAAGAAACGGTCAGTTCGCGATCGAATTCATCCGAGCGGATCCGGATGCGGGATCCCTTGCCCCAGTTGCCGATAATTTGCTTCACCGCCAGCAAAGAGTAAATCTCGCAGTTGATGCGTTGGGAGAGTTTATTGAAAAGCGAGAATCGGTTCCGGAGTCGGTTGTAGTCATCGCACAGCGCGCTGCCGATTCCGATTCCGGAAACGGTGGAGAACGGGATGTCGTTCACGGAAAGTACCCGGATCTCATCGATTGCTTCGGCTTCGACGAGTTTTCGGAACTGCTCCATGCAGCCGGTGATTCCCTGTTCGGAGGCGAGGTCGTTTGCGGTTCCGGTGGGAAAAGGATAGAGGGGAATTCCATTTTCCAGCAAACCGCGAAGCGCGTAGGAGTGCGTTCCGTCTCCGCCGAAAACCACTGCTGCGCGAATCGATTCGGGATCCAAATCGGAGCAGATCCGGGTCATTTCTTCGGGTGTTTTTGGCAGTGAGGATTTCACTGTCGAATCGGCAAGCGCAATCAGGGCGTCCTGGGCGTTCCGTGAGGATTTGCCGGAGCCGGAATTGCGGTTGATCAGGAATGTGAATTCACCATTCATCGAAGCGGAGTATAGCGGGAAAAAGTAATTTTGTAAACAAATGAGGTGTAATAACTTACCAATTCACTCTTGTTCAAGGGCGTCCCGGATTTCGAGACCGGCAACCCTTCTTGCGGGGAGCAGTCCTGCAAAAACACCAACAAAAACACCAAAAAACAGGGTTTTGACCAATGCCGACCAAGGGATGGAGAATTGAAGGACCCAACCCATCAGACTGGAGAGGGTGCCCATCAGCCAGAAGTGTGTGACAAAAACACCGATCCCGATCGCCACTAGACCACCCAGTGAACCCTGGATCAGGGACTCCCCCAGAACCATTGTGATGAGTTGCCCCCGGGTCATGCCCACTGCTCGCAGAACCCCGAATTCGCGGGTGCGCTCCAGGACACTGACCATCAAAGTGTTGAACAGTCCGAACAGGGCGACGAGGAGCGCGGACCATTCGATTGCCTTGGTGTAAGTGAAGCTTTCATCGATCAACTGGCGAGCCTGCTGGTTCAGTTCGGAATTCAGCGTTGCCATCAGGCCCCATTCGCGACCGATGGTTTGATCCATTGCCTGACGGATCGAACGCGGATCGGTTCCGTCTTTTGCCATGACGAAGAATCCGGAGAGCAGTGAATCCTTCCAGAGTTTTTTGTAGAGTTCCCGATTCAGGTAAAAAACACCTTCAGGATTGGTGAATTCAGCGATCACACCGATGATGCGGAAGCGATGCAATCCTGTCGGAGTGTTCAGTTCGATCGAGTCGCCGGTGCGCTTGTTGAACTTCATCACGAAATTCTGAGAAACAAGAATGACGTTTTCGCGGAAGTCTTGGAATTCCGCACGCACTTTTTCCGGGTCACCATCGGTGATGTCGAACTGTTTTTCGGCAAGGCGCGGATGAAGCCGGTCAAACGCCTTGATGGCCAGTGTTTTTCCATGATAGGTCTGCTTCACATAGCGGATGCCAGTGGAGCCGATCCCGTTCGGAGCGATGTCCACTCCCGGAAGTGCATCCAGTTTTTCACGAAGCGATTCTTCCAGGGGTTGAACCTGAAAGGTCATCAATTTTCCTCGCGAAGACACGACCAGATCAGAAGCCAGAGTACGGTCAAACCAAGACGTAACACTGTGTTTGATGCTGTGATTGGTCAGCGCAAGGATGATCACCAGCATGAGACCGATCATCAGTGTCATGATGTTCGATCCGGTTCTGGCCGCATTCTGTAGAAGATTGTCGCTGGACAATCGAATTGAGGGAAAAGGAAGAAGGAAGCGGATTACGCGGATCAGAAATCGCACGAGAATCGGGCTTGCAAGCGCGGAACCGAAGATCAGGAAAAAGGGATTCAGGGTTCTCACCATTGGAAACGAGTGACTCCAACCCAGCTTCGCGTCAATCACGATCAGCATCAGCAAAAGCAAACCAATAACAGGGTAGAGCAATCCCGGTGTCTTGAATGGCGGGGTCTTGCTACGGGATGCTTCAATCGGTTCAATGCGGAGTGTGTTTTTACCCGCTATCAGAGCAGCCAAAAGCGTGATGAATGTTCCAAGGAAAATTCCTTTCACCCACTGTGCTGAGGTGAGCTGGAGATCGTCGATAAAGACGGGAATCAGGTACTGGGTGGAGAGCGCACGCGTGATCAGTGATTCCATTCGATTGGCGATGATTTTTCCAAAGAGGACTCCGATCAGTGACCCGGCAAATCCCATGACCAGGGATTCCTTCACCAGAAGGCCGATGATGGTTCCTTTTGACGATCCGATCGCGCGCAGGATGCCGAACTCGCGACGGCGTTCCGCAACGGCAATGTTGGTCGTGTTCAGGATCAGGAACAGGCCAACGATCAGTGCAAGAAGACCAAAAAATGAAAGAAGTCCTTGATATCCCTCCACGAGTTTTTTCATGTTTTCCGCTTGGGTTTCAGGACTTTCCACTCGGAGTGTCGGCGAAAATTCCCGTTCCAGTTGGGCTCGGGCATCCTCGATCGGCAGTGCCGGATTCGGAATGATGTCGATGCGGTCGATCTTTCCCGTCTTGCCGAACTGCATGCGGGCACCATCGATGTCCATGATTGCCAGGTTGCCACCATAGGCCTTCGCCGGACCTTCCGGTTTCAGCAAGCCGCGAACCGTGAACCACTTCGTACCTTTCGCCGTGGCGAGTTTGAATTTTGAATCCTGTTTCAGTCCGTGTTTGTTTGCGAATTCGCGAGTGACGATGATGCTGTCGGGCTGATTGAGAAACGTGAGGGGGTCATCGATGACTTCCTGATTTTCAGCTTGATAGGCACGGATGGTGCTTTCCTTGAGGAGGTCGGCGCCAAGTACGACCAGGGTTTCGGTTTGTCCGGTCGATTCGGATTGATGATAGACTTGGGTCTCGATCAGTGGAATCGCATTCTTCACTGCGGATGAGTGTTCGACTTTCTCGAGTAACGATTCATCAAAACCGTTTTCCCCGGCCATCAGGGTCAGCTTGGCTTTGCCGGTGATGGCATCGATTCCATTTCCGAAACTCCGGAGTGTCGATTCATTGACGATGTCAATGGACGTGTAGAGTGAAACGCCCAAGGCGATACTGAAAACGGTGAGCGCGGAGCGAACGGGTTTTGCGCGGATCTGGCGGAAACTGAGTGGCGATAAACTCTGCATTTGCACATATTTTCAGGTTTGTTTGCGTGGGTCAATGCTCTAACCTGAAAGTAAGTGGCAAACGATTATTTCAACCAGTTGAATTACACTCTGGCCAATGAAGATGCCGGAATGGAACACACCATTCTGCCCGAATCCTGTGCTCACGTTGTTACAGTCTGCGGAAGCGGCTCTAGGGTGATACCACTGTTGGCGAAGGCACCTGCACGCATCAGTGTGGTCGATATTTCGCCGGTTCAGCTGGCCCTCTTCGAACTCCGAATGGAAACTGTTCGTGCTTTTTCCCATTCGGAATTCCTTTCCTTCTGGGGATACCGTGTTGGCGTTTGGGGAATGGCGAGCGATGCCCGCAAATCCCAATTCGAGCGTCTGCAACTCAAGAACGAAACCCGGGATATGTTGCGAGCCATTTTCGAGAAAAACCGCTGGGAGTCGATTCTCCTGTGTGGAAGATGGGAGCGAACTTTTGTGTTCTTTTCCCGTGTTGCCCGATGGATTCTCGGTGCTGATCGGATTGACGGACTTTTTGCCTGTGAAAATCTCGAACAACAAAGACAGTACGTGCAGTCGCGGATCCTGGGTTGGCACTGGCGCTTGCTTCTCTCGGTGGTCGGTAACGCCAGAATGTTCAATGCACTTCTGTATCGGGGTAGTTTTCCGAAGAACAACACCGGGGTGGGGTATGTCGATTATTACGATCAAGCCTATCGACGGCTGTTCGAGCATCGTTTGGCGCGCCGGAATTTTTTCCTTCAACTGACCCTGCTGGGTGAACTGAGATATCCGGAAGGACTTCCACTGGAAGCGGATGCGACCGTTTTTTCAGAAGCGAAGAAGAATCTCTCCAAGATCAGGATCGAGACCGTTCAGGAGGATCTCGTGTCCTGGATGGCGCATCAGAGGGGAATCGGTTTCGTTTCGTTTTCCAATGTCGCATCCTATTTCACCGGTGAAAGGGAAAAGGGCTTTCTTAACGAGATCCGTGGAGCGATGGACCCCGGCGGACTGATCGTGTTCCGTCATTATCTGCATCGTCCGGAAGGCTTGGATCGCAACGGATTCCGTGATCGCACTCTGGATTTCAAGACGGCCATCGCCAAGGAAAAGATCCAGATGTATGATGTCGAAGTTTTGGAAAGGTTCGATTCGTGAAATCCATTAGACGCACCAGTGGCTTGCCGGTTTTTGGAAACCTCGTTGCCTATCGACGGAACAAGGTGGGCTTCCTTTCGCGACTTCGTGATCGTGAAGGCGATGTCTCCGCATTCCGCCTCGGCAAA
>JBEIKL010000092.1:0-7993 GCA_040379745.1 Bdellovibrionales bacterium
GTAATAATCATGGACTACAAAACTTTCGATGAAAAGGATGGGGAATAAAGTCCAGCCTGCCAGTAAAAAAAGTAAAAGTTTTGGGATTTTCTTTTCCTGATTGGTCAGTCCGATCACCAGTCCGTATGCCGCAAAAAAGGATCCGATGATGGTGCTGTTTTTCACAAAAAGCCAGAGACCCACTTTGAACCATTTTTTCAAGGCTCCGATAAAGATAAAACAAAGCAATGCCAAAACCGGTGAACAACGCGTAGTACTTGAACAGCGATGCCAGCAGGATCATCGATGCCGAAGCGATTGGTTTTTCTGAAAGCGCCCGTTCAATGGCCCAGACGCACAAAGCGGTCATCCAAAGGTCTGGCATGACTTCAATCGCATAGAGCCTGAATACGGGAAAAATGGCACCAGTCAGTGCGAAGATCCAGGGTGTGAGAGTTCCGTCATTCGGATTCAGGTTTTTTCCTATTCTGAAGAAGCCGTAAATCAACGTTCCCCATGCGATCATGCTCAGGAATTTCCCCAAAATCACGACGTTGGCGGTAATGCCTGCAAATGCGATTGACTTCATCGCCCAAACCACGAGGTAGTGATAGAGGGGGACTTCTTCCGCCCACGGCACTGGGCCGGTATGCGCGGGCTCCAGAAAGTGCCGAATGGGGAAAAGCCATCCAACAGTGTCACTCTGAAAAAAACCTTCAATCATTGCGGCCACAAAAGTTTGTTTGCCCAGTTGACCGTAGTTGATGATTGGAATCATCAGATTGGGAATGAGGAATGAAAAAGAGAGGAGAAAGAAAATCCAAAAAATTTTTTTAGCGGGAAGATTCATGAATGGGATTTTGGAAGTAAAATGGAGGTGACGGCCGGACTCGAACCGGCACAACAACGGTTTTGCAAACCGTGCCATTAGCCATTCTGGTACGTCACCCCGAACGAACTATTCTTTAGTCCTACCAATTTTAACTGCCTCTTGTCAATGAAAGGGGCAGACGCTCAGTGGAATGAGAAAATTGGCAAAATACCGCGCACCAAGTCACCGAAGGGGCGTTTAACGGTGTCAATTTAATTTCAGGCGAGACTTCTGACGTTTCAGGTCACACTAGCTTCAGGAGGCTCCCTGAATGATGGTGAGACGGCTAGGATGGCTGTTATTGGCGTTGTTTTGCACGATCAAGCTTACTCATTACGCTCGTGCCGCCATTCCTCGTTCGGTAATGGGGTCATCCAGACCTGCCAGTGAACTCAGGTTGAGTTCCAAAATCATCCGAGTCCGATTGTCTGATTTAGGGGCCCACTTGCAAATCAAGGGAGACGGTCTCTCCGCATCCTTGGCGATGAAACCGGAGTTGGGAACGGTTGATTCGGACGAATGGGAAATCGACTGTAGAAAGAGCAAAATCACCCATCCTCAAACCGGAAAATCCCGCATGATTCCCCGTTCTGGAATTCTGATCGAGTCCATCACCGGAATCCTATCTGTAAACGGGCGCAAGTTTCGCGAGCAAGTGGTCGTCTATCCCAAAGAGTTGCTGTCGCCGTATGATGCCAGCATTCGTTCCAGTACCCAATGTCTGGTCGTGAATCACATCGCCGTGGAAAAATACCTCGAGTCGGTGGTGAATGGAGAATTCAATTCGAAGTGGGCTGAACCCGCAGTGGAAGCCCAGATCATCGCTGCACGCACTTATGCCTTTTATCAAATGAAAGAAATGCGACGTGACCGTGGTCGCGTGTTTGATGTCGAGTCAACCCAGAAAGACCAGGTTTATCTCGGGCATGACGTGACGGATACACGGGCCACTCAGTTGGTGATGAAAACCAAGGGAATGATCCTCTCCGATCCGGTGAGTACCGTGAAAAACTGTCCGATCAAGGCCTTTTATCATGCCTCCTGCGGTGGCGGAACCTTTTTGCCAAAGCAGATCTGGGGCGGAAATTACGGTGGTTTCAAAAAAGTGAGTTGTCCTTACTGTGCGGGCTCTCCTTCGTTTGAATGGACGCATTCCATGAGTTTTCATGATATTGAGAAGCGCATTCACAAGGGGTTGTCGGTGGACCAGGCGTCACATCAGTACTGGCCAAAGGAATACATCCGTCACCCCGATCACTGGATCCTCTCCGGCATCCGTATTCAGCAGGATGCGGATCGGGTTTCAGAAATGGTTTTCCAGTTCAACTCGGTTCAAGGTGGAACTCCTCTAGTGGTGAGCATGAACGCCTATCAGGTGCGGAACTGGTTGAATCCCGCTCAGCTCAAGAGCACCCGCTTCCAGCTCGACATCAAAGGGCGACTGGCTGTTTTCCGGGGCAAGGGTTCCGGTCACGGGGTCGGACTTTGTCAGTGGGGCGCGAAGAGAATGGGGGAGCAGGGCTTCACACGCGAACAGATTCTGACCCACTATTATCCGGGTTTCAAGCTTGTCAAAATCTAGGACAATTCGGAATTTTTCGTGATAAATTTGACGGATGATCCCTATGCTTATTCTTGGACTGATTGCACCAGTCCAGGCATCGTCTGTAATGGTGAAGAATTTTGAAACAACTGTTCATCACGGTGGTTCCGCCCGCATTGGATTATGGGCTATTGAAATCACTCCACCAAAAGATCATCACTTCAATCTCGATGCGCCCCATGGTGCCAAGGCGGATGGCCTGACATTTGAAACCGTGGTGGAAAATCCGCAGAAGATGATTTTCCAAGCTGAAAACGAAAAGCTGAAATCGGGGAAAACGGTCGAGACCGTTGCCTTCCTCTGTGACGAGGCAAAAACGTATTGCTTGAAAAAAAAGATGATGGTGACCCTGGATTCAGCACAGGCGAAACTGATTCGTGAAAAATTCAAGAAAAAGACTTCTGTTCCAGCCTTGAAAAAGGTTGCCAAGAAAAACGATTCTGCTTCCTCGGACCCCGCCTTCACCGATGAGGCCGCCGCCGTTGCGGAAGCCGTACGCACTGGCAAGCCGCTGTTGATCGATTTTTTCGGAATCTGGTGCCCTCCCTGCAACTTGTACAATGAAACGATTTTCAATACCGTGCTTTTTCGCAAACGCATCCGCGATTTCGTGTTCCTGAAGATGGACGCGGATGCGGAATCCTCTTTTGCGCTTAAATCCCGCTTCAAGGTCGGGGGGTATCCTTCTCTGATCGTAGCCCGTGTTGAAAAAAACGGAACACTGACCGAGTTGGATCGGATTGTGGGTTATTTTCCACCGAAGGCATTCTTTTCGAAACTGGATCAAGCGTATGTGCATCGGATGGATACCGACGAAAAACGCTGGGCAGGTCGCAAAATCGAGCGCTTGCAATCCCTCCTGGAACAGAAGGATTACGAGGGAATGATCGCTTTGGCTGGACCGGACATTGATCCTTCGGTGGTGCTGTACCGCTATCTGGGCGAAGTCCGTCGGAATGATGCTTGGTTGAAAAACGAGATGAATCTCACCGAAGCGAAGCGAATGCTGCTCGCGATTCAGGATGATTCACGAAAACTGGCGAGTGCGACCCTGTTGCACACCATTGATTTTTTACAGAGCGAGTTTTGGCTGAAGCAGGAGTCTTACCGGAAGATTGCACTCAATCTGTTGGATCAGTTGGGAACGCGCAAGGATTCGGAATTGACGAAGGCCGATCAGTGGGTGTTGCGGATGGATCTTTTCGGCCTGATTGGCGACCAGGATTCCATGGTAAAAGCAAGGAAACGTGCCATTGAGGAGTATGAGAAAGGGAGCCTTCACCTGCGTGGAACCGGCTTGGAGTATTCGGCCTTGTTGACGCTGGATGGGCGATTCGAAGAAGCCAAAAAAATCCATCAACGGATGATTGCTCAGTTTCCGGAAGAGTTTACTTTCTATTTTGCCGCAGCCAAGACCTACCTCATGTCGCGTGATTTGAAAACCGCAAGATCCATGGCTGAAAAGGCCTTGCAGTATTCTTATGGTGACAACCGCATTCGCGCCATGGAACGATGGGTGACCATCATGGGAGAATCGGGATTGAAAGCGGAGGCAGTTGCCAAAGGGCAGGAATTCCTGAAAACACTGACCGTACCCGAAGGGCTTCAGATCAGAACCGGTCGCTATGTGGAAGCGTTGAAAAAAACACTGAAGAAATGGAATGGAGATACAAAATAATGGAACAGCTGATTCAATCCGTGATCGAATTTGTCAAAAGCCTGCATAACCCGGATACCTTTGCACAATGGCTTTCCACCGGAGGCGTGATCGCGGTCACCGGAATCATTTTTGCCGAAACCGGATTGCTTCTGGGGTTCTTTTTGCCCGGTGATTCCCTGCTGATCACGGCGGGTGTGCTTTCCAATCCCTTGAACCCGAATGCGGTACCGGGCCTGGAGTTGGTGAAGCTTCAGATCGCCCTGACGTTGGCGGCGATCATCGGAGATCAGGTGGGATACTTTTTGGGAAGAAAAACCGGAGATGCCATTTTCACTCGCGAAGATGGTTTTCTGTTCAAGAAAAAACACGTGATTGAAGCCCATGCGTTTTACGAAAAGTATGGTGTGGCGGCCATCATCGCCTGCCGGTACATCCCGATCTTCAGGACCTTTGTTCCGTTCGTTGCCGGTGTTGCGAAAATGGAATACCGCAAGTACCTGAAGTGGGACATCCTGGGCGGGGTTCTCTGGATCAATTCACTTTTGCTGGTCGGTTATTATCTGGGGCAAACCCAATTGGCCAATCGCTTGGACAAGATCATTATCTTGGTGGTCTTTGTTTCCACCATGCCAGTCATCATCGGAGGGATAAAAAAATGGTATACAGCTACTCGGTAAAAAAAGCGGATGGAAGTGAAATCTCCCTGAAGGATTTTCAAGGCAAGGTCCTGTTGATCGTGAATGTCGCCAGTGAATGTGGTTTCACCGGTCAATACGACGGTCTGGAGAAACTTTACGAAAAATACTCCTCCAAAGGTTTTGAAGTGATCGGATTTCCCTGCAATCAGTTCGGTGGGCAGGAGCCCGGTACCGATCAACAAATCCAGGAATTCTGCCGAACTTCTTTTGGCGTGAATTTTCCGGTGATGGCCAAGATCGAGGTCAACGGTGCGGGTGCGCATCCGCTTTATCAGTATCTGAAAAAGGAAGCGAAGGGAATCCTGGGCACCGAGGCGATCAAGTGGAACTTCACGAAGTTCTTGGTCGATCGCAATGGCAAAGTGGTGGATCGTTTTGCACCCAACGACAAGCCGGAATCGCTGATCAAGGAAATTGAAAAGCTCCTGTGAAGAGTGATGGGTTGACTCGGCAACCGCTGTTTCGATCGCTTGTTTTGCACCTCATTTTGCTGGTGTTTCTCATCATTTTGTTTCGTGGACGAGAACGGTTTTACGAGGAGATCCCGGTGGAGATCACCGAGTTCATCCGTAAGTTGGGTGAGCCTACCGCTGGCGGTCCTAAGACAGAACGAAAGGCTGCGCCCCTGGAAAAACCAAAGACAACAGAAGGAGGTGCTCCCGCGACGTCCACTGCGGCTACCCAGTCCTCCGTGTCTGGTGGATCGCCCGATGGCGATCCGCTGGCTGAAGACTTTGAAGTGAGTGAAATGCCCTTGTTGCTCAATGAAGTGCGAGTACCCTATCCGTCGGATGCGCGTGCGCGTGGAGTTCAAGGAAATGTGGTCTTTGAAATACTGATTTCATCTGATGGCAGGGTGCGCGATCTTCGGGTGATTTCCTCACCGGATCCTTCGTTGACGGCTTCAGCTGAGAGTGCGGTCCGTGCGTTCAAGTTTCGCCCTGCCAGAATGGGTGACAAACCCGTTGCAATCCGTTTGCGTTACACCTATCGTTTTCTATTGCAATGATCCGATACAACTTGGTTTTGATTCTTCTCGGGGATCTTTTGTTTTCTGTTGCTTCTCATGCGGCAGTGATCAAGGGTACAGTGTTCGAAAAAGGGGTGAAATTCCCGCTGCGTGAGTCGAGTGTGATCGTCATGCCCCAGAAAATCCGTGCCACTACGGATGATGCCGGGGCATTCTCGGTCGAAGTTCCAGATGAGGCTATCAAACCGGAGTCTGGTACAAAACTGATCATTCAAAAATCCGGTTACGACAAATACGAAGGCGAAATCAAGGCGGACGAAGGCGCTCGTTACTTCCTGAATCGGGTTTCAAGCCTTGATTACGAAACCACCATCATTTCACAAGAGAAAAAAGACCCGAGCTTGCGCAAGATCCGTGCGCGGGATGCGGTGATGATGCCAGGGGCTGCACAGGATGCGATCAAGGCGATTCAAAACTTGCCGGGGGTCAACCGTACTCCGGGATTCAGTTCGCAAGTGATCGTGCAAGGGTCTTCTCCGGAAGAGACCCTGTATTCAATCGACACTCACGAAGTGCCGATCATGTTCCACTTCGGTGGATTGGGGTCTGTCGTGATGCCTGAACTCCTGGGCGACATTGATTTCTATACAGCTGGTTATCAGACACCTTTCGGTCGTGCTTTGGGTGGGATCATCAATGCCAATACGGTTTCAGAACTTCCGCGTACGGATGCCAATCAATTTTCCCGCGGAATGGCTTATTTTGATATTTTCAACGTGGGTGGGGCGTATAGCACACCGATCGGAAAAGAGAGCCATTTGTCTTTTGGTGCGCGAGCCAGTTATGTCGGTGCGATCCTGAAGCAAATCGCGAACAAAAGTGACGAGTTGAATTTGACTGTGGCACCATCGTTCAACGATGTGGCTGCGGTTTTTGAATCCCGATTGAATGAGCGGTTGAAATTCAAGCTGACGTCCATCCTGTCCCGTGACACCGCCGAATTCGTGGTCAAGGAAGCCTTTGGTAACGACCCGGCTCTTCGGGGTGATTTCAGCAACATGATCCAGTTTTTCCGCTTCATTCCACAATTGGAGTGGACGCATTCGGTGAGATCGAAATCTCGTTTTTCATTCGGTCTCGGTCAAGACAAGATCGAAAACATCCTGGGTACGAATTACTTCTATCTGAAATCCAATGCGATGAGTACCCGAGGCGAGAACGAGACCCAAGTCACTCCGACCTGGAGCCATAGCATCGGTTATGATCACCGCTACAGTTGGTCGGATGTGACCTTCACTTTGCCGCAGATTTATGCTTCGGGCGGAGTGATCAATCCGATTTCAACAGGTGAGGTGAAAACCGGAGATTTGAACTCAGTGAAGAGTCATAAGATCGGTTTGTATTCGCATCACCGTTGGAAGCCTTCTCTCGATTCCCGCTGGACTTTGTTCCCCGGTTTGCGCATAGATTACTTCAATCTGGTTCGGGATGTGGAATGGTCCCCCCGTTTTTCGGCTCGCTATCAATGGAAGCCGGATCTGGCTTTTACTTTGGCAAGCGGTCGCTATGCACAAGCGCCTGCTGAACAATTCGCTTCGCCGAAATTCGGAAACCCAGGCATCAAAAGCACGCATTCCTATCACTTGAGCCTTCGTGGGGAAAAAGATTTTTCTGCCGAATGGTCGCGCGGTTCAAATGCCATGAGTGGGGTTTTTGCTAAGTGGATGGACAGTCTGATCATTCCCGATCGCGAAACGATTTATGCGAATAAAGGAAACGGTCGCGCATTCGGTTGGGAAAACAGCATCAATTACCGATTTGATCCGTTTTCAATATATGGTGCCTATACGCTTTCGCGCAGTACACGTTGGGATCCGTCCCAGGCGGAATATCTTTCGCGTTATGATCAGACGCATTTCCTGACCCTGATCGGTGCGGTGGATTTACCTAAGAACTGGCGCATTTCCGCGCGTTTCCGTTATGTCACCGGTGCACTGACCACGCCGATTACGGGTGGGATTTTTGATGCTGATAATGACACCCATATTCCGATCCGCGGTGCTTCGTTCAGCCAACGGTTGAAGGATTTCAATGCACTTGACCTGCGTGCGGACAAACGCTGGGTGTATGATACCTGGGTGCTATCCTTGTACGTTGATATCCAAAACGCATTGAATCGGGTCAATTCCGAAAGCGTGCAGTATTCGTATGA
>JBEIKL010000093.1:0-7905 GCA_040379745.1 Bdellovibrionales bacterium
CAATGCCAAGAGGATCGGGGCATCGATCGGAAAGGTTTTAGATTTGATTCCGGAATGGACATTCTTGAAAAAAACGCGACCGGAATAGAACAATGCAGGTATGGACAACGCAAACGAAATCACTTCAAACAGGGTTTCAAAGCGCCCGCTGACACCGGAATAAAGAGGGATGCTCATTAGCATCACGTTTCCGGCGATGGCTCCGGCAAGGCCAAGATCCAGCAGACGCTTACGGTTTTCGGCTTCGATTTTTTGGGTGGCTTCGTCCGCATCAGCAATCAAATGGGGCACATATCCCCAATCACTGATCATTTTTGCCACGTCATTGATCCATTCGCCACTCACCAATTCGATAGTCAGGACGGATCGGTTCAGATTCAGTGAACAAGACCGCACCGCATGGGGCATCACTTGAGGTAATTTTTCCAGCAACCAAAGACAGGCTGAACAATGCACCCCTTCGAGGTAGAACTTCACCCATGGATCGGACACCTGAAAATGAAACTCACGGGAGGAGGTGGCAACAGGTTGTGAAGGCCTGAAGCAAACCCCCTGCTCTTTCAATGCATAATAATTCCCCAACCCCGCAGTGGTGAGGATTTGATAAACAGCTTCACAGCCATGACAGCAAAAACCGTTCAGCCGGCGATCATTCGGTACCGGACTGGAACAGTGTTTGCAAACAGCTGACGTCACTGCGGGGTTAAGAAAACTTTCCATATCGCTTGTTCACCCCTTAGTGGGTCAAACGACTGTGAAGTAATTCATTCAATGCCTTCAATGCATCCGTAGTGGTGAAAATACCAACCAAGCGATGATTGTCCACCACGAGCACGCTGCCGATTTTCTTTTCAGCCATCATCTTGGCCACGTCATCCAATTTGGATTCCGGCTTCACGAGAAACACTTCCGAGCTGGCGACTTCATCGACGGTGGTCTTATTCGCTTCGACACCACGGATGGACATGGCCAACTTCAAATCACGATCACTCACGATTCCTGAAATCTGGCCCGCTTTCATCACGGGCAAGTGACGAATGGAGTTCTCACTCATGATTTTATGCGCCATATCAATGGTCTGATCAAAGCCCACTGAATGGGGCATTACGGTCATGAATTTCATTACGGTTGGAACAGGTTTGTTCATAGACATAAGCAGGTTTCCTTTTCTATGAAATCAACTCTAGCGAACACTGTGCCGCGGGTGTTATGATGACCAAAACATTCAATATGATCTGGATCATAATTCGAGGTATCCATGGCTAAACCCAACGAAAAGATGAAGTGTGGTGAGTGCGCCACTCGAGGCAAAAGTTTGTTTTGCTCACTCAAGGGTGAAGAACTGACCACCATCGACGAATCCAAGTTTCATCAACATTACAAGGCCGGACAAAACTTGTTTTATGCCGGAAATCCTGCCTCCGGAGTCTTCTGCATCCTTTCCGGAACGGTCAAACTCGAGGTTCAAGACGAAGAGGGCAAAACCCAAATTGCCCAGGTCTACTCTAAAGGTGGAATGATCGGGTACCGTGCGCTTTTCAGCGAAGAAACCTACCTCAGCAGTGCGATTGCGGTTGAGCCCACAGAGCTCTGCTTCATTCCGAAAGCGACCATTCTGGAACTCGTCAAAAAAAATCCGGGGCTTGCTCTTAATTTTCTAAAGCAACTTTCAGATGATTTCAGAATGATGGAAACCCGCTTGCACCGCGTGTCTTCGAACACAGCAGTGGAGCGGATCGCCGAGGCTTTGCTTTTCTTGCGAGAAAATTTCCAGGAGAAGAACTGGACCCGTAAAGAAATCTCGGAATGGGCAAGCACCACCACCGAAACCGTGATTCGCACCCTCGCGGATTTTGAAGAAGAAGGCCTGATCGAACAAAAAGGGCGCGTGATCACGATCATCAAACGTGATCAACTTTTGAAAAAAGCGAAAATCTCAGTTTGAACCTAAAGGTGGCGCTGATAGGTACCGGTCAGTTGGGCGCTCGCCAAGATGTGTCCTTCCAACTTCTCAAAAACCTTTCTCTTGCTGAGTCCCGGTGGAAGCTTCAGGTTCTGATCCAAAGCATACAGCGTAAACACATAATGGTGAGCACCGCTGTTTCTAGGGGGCAGAGGCCCTCCGTAACCGATTTTTCCAAACGAGTTCACCCCTTGCTCCATGGTAACGGGTTCTTTGATCAGGGATTCACCGGCAGGCATTGCTTCCGGAATGGATCGTACATTCGCCGGTATTTCATAGGCCAACCAATGCACAAAATTCTCGCCTTTTTCACGTGGACATTTGGCATCCCGATCATCACACAACAACACATAGGATCGAGTTCGTTCAGGCACACCGCTCCATTGCAAAACAGGGGAAATATCGACACTTTCTCCTGTAAATGCGATCGGAATCGGATGTTGATTCGCAAATGATGGACTGGAAAGATTCATGGATCACCTCAACTTTCCCTGAAGCAAGAAACGTGCTCAATTTACCCTTCCCTTTTTGGCAAGGAGTGATAAAACCACATAAACCCAAGGGATTTTAAATATGAAGAGCTATCGTCAGCCGCTGATTTTTGTCACTACCCTGTTCTTTTTGTTCGGATTCATCACCTGCCTGAACGACATCCTGATCCCTCACCTGAAAAGCCTGTTCACTTTGACCTACACCCAAGCCATGCTCGTTCAGGTTTGTTTTTTCTCGGCATATTTTTTCATGTCCATTCCATCGGGTCGCATCACCCTTCGCTATGGCTACCGATTCGGTATCGTGGCGGGCCTCGCCACTGCAGCGGTGGGCACGCTGGGATTCATTCCAGCCGCACAACTTTCTTCTTATGCGGTTTTCCTGATTTCGCTGTTCGTCCTCGCATCGGGAATCACCCTGTTGCAGGTTGCAGTGAACCCGTACGTCACCCTTCTGGGCGCACCCGATAAAGCAGCATTCCGATTGAATCTGGTCCAAGCCTTCAACTCCCTGGGAACCACTCTTGCTCCACTGGTGGGAAGTCTTTTGATTTTACAGACCGAAGACAAAGTTGCAGCGATTCGAACGCCTTATCTGGGTCTCACCCTCGCGTTGGCAGCGGTGAGTTTGATTTTTGCGAAAATTCCCTTGCCTACTCTGAGTGAATACTCCGATCAAGAAGCCTCCGGTAACGGTGAAACCTTTTCCCAATCGATGCATCATTACTTGCGCACCATGAAGGAAAACCCACACTTGGTACTCGGGATGCTGGCCATTTTCTTCTATGTCGGTGCCGAAGTCTCGATCGGTAGCTTTTTGGTTTCCTGGCTGGGAGACACGAATGTTGCTGGATTCAGTCACGAAGAAGCCGGTCGCTATGTTTCTTTCTATTGGGGCGGAGCGATGATCGGCCGTTTCACCGGAAGCGTTCTGACTGCACGGTTCAAGCCTGCAATCGTTCTCAAATTCTCACTTGCCTGCATTTTGGCACTGATCATCATCGCGGTTGGTGCTTACACACCGGGCATCTCCATGTGGGCGATCATCCTCATCGGCCTATTCAATTCGATTCAGTTCCCCACCATTTTCTCGATGAGTGTTTCGGGCCTCGGCAAAGACACGCCATACGCGTCCGGCCTGCTGTGCACCTGCATTGTCGGTGGCGCGCTCGTGCCTTTGGCACAAGGCCTGTTTGCAGATACCGCCGGCCTACGTTTCTCTTACATCGTGCCGTTGCTTTGCTATTTGTATATTTTTATTTTCTCCAACCGTTTTGAAAAGAAAGAATCAGGAGTCGCAGATGCGGATCGTAGTCGACAGCGGATCAACGAAAGCCGATTGGGCATTCACTAATTCAGAAGGTCTGACCACCTATTCTCACACTCAAGGGCTGAATCCGTATTTTCACGGCCCTGAAAAAGTGGAACAGGTACTGAGCACTGCCGAGTTCCGCCAGGCAATTCCTGTTTCAGAAATCAAACAGGTTTTCTTCTATGGCGCCGGAATTCCAGACGAATTCTACCGCAATAAAATGGCTGAAGGCTTGAAACGCGTTTTCCAGAACGCACTCATCGAGGTGCACCATGACCTGCTGGGTGCCGCACGTGCCACCTGTGGCAGAAGTCCCGGTATTGCCGGAATTCTGGGTACCGGATCGAACTCCTGCGCCTACGACGGCAACACGATCACCGACAACGTCACCGCCCTTGCGCATGTGATTGGCGATGAGGGCGGCGGGGTTCACTTGGGTAAACTCGCCTTGCAGGCCCATTACTATCGCGAATTCCCTGCCGATCTGGAAGCTGATTTCAAAGCAAGCTACCCTGAAGGCGATGATGCCATCATCCATCGCATTTACGGTGAAGGACAGAATGTTCACATCGCCGGCTTTGCACAGTTCCTGATCAAACACCGCAATCATCCGTTCGCGAAAGATTTGATCCAGAAAGCATTCCGCGAGTACGCCAATCGCCACCTGAAAAAGTATCGGAACTGGCAGGAACTTCCGATCAATCTCGTGGGATCGATTGCAGATCTTTGCTCGGACGAATTGCGCGAAGCCTTCACCGAAGAGGGACTGATGGTGGGCGTGATCATTCGTAAGCCGATTGAAAACCTGGTGAAGTTCCACACCTGATCCTCCTAGAGGCATTCGACAATCAACAATCAATCTTTTCCGTTGACACCGATAAAATTTTTAAATAAACTCTATTTATTTTTTCTTGTGAGATTCAACAATCCATGTTAAATCCTTTTCAGACCGGAATAATGGGAGTTCGGTCAAAGAGTGGCGGATAATTCGCCAAAAAGTCGAGAGGGAAGAAACATGAAAAAACTAATCTGTAGCTTGATGATCGCCACTGTACTGAGTTTTGCAGCACCGAAGCAGGAAGCCCAAGCAAGCTTTCTCGTCGTGGCCGGTCTCGAACAACATGTCTGGAACCATAAGCACAAGTTCGATGACTACATTGTTCCTGTTTTCGGCCTTTCCCTCATGACTTATTCATTTTTTGCAATCTATACCGGTATGTATAGCAAACCTTCGATCATCGCCGCCATTGTGATGCTGGACGAGAAAATCGAGAACAATCGAGCAAATATCGAAACTTCTCTTCAGAAACGTTACCCCTATGTGGATGATGCAAATGTAGTGAGAAACCTAACGACTTTGATCATTGAACAGTATCCGCATGTGAAAAATGCGGACGGCAATGCAAACATCATTCTGAACGCCTCAGACGTGAAAAGTGCAATTCAAAGCCTTGACTTGAACGAAGAGAACGCTGCGGACCTCGTAAACTCCCTGAGTTCCTGAGCCGCACTGTCAAATCACCCCATCTTCACCTAAAAGCCTCCGGCGTAAGCCGGGGGCTTTTTACATTTCGTTGGCACGATCCTTCCATAGATTCGGACTGAATGATGAATCCAACGTTAAAAGCCGTTTTGATTGGCCTTGTCCTGTCGAATCCGTTGACACATGCACAGACCAAGGACACTTCTGTGGATTCACTCACTTTCGAATACCACCAACGTTCGTTCCAATGCAGGTTTGCCAGGGATGCGATCAACACCTTGGACACCCTTCCTGAAGAAAGCCTTCAGTCACGGATCACCCAGTCCATCCAGGATACTGAATCAGCACTTCAGGAGCCGGACCTGGATCGCCATGAAAAACATTCATTGAACACCCACCTTGGAATTCTACGCTCCATCTCGCGTGAAAAGTTCGCTAAGTCCGAAATGCAAAAGTTCTTCAATGATCTCTGCGTCGGCACGGACGAGACTCTCCATCTGATCGGCAGAGGTGGAGCCCACGCCTCAAACGTGATCAACCAGGCAGCCGTTTTCCCATTCCGATTCATGTTCCACTTCTTTCGTGGATTGGCAACGGGAGAAGAAACGCCTCGCAGACAGATCACCTGGAACGAATTCCTGGGACACCGGATGTCGAGCACGTTTTCGATATACTTCCTCTACAAGGGATATCAACTCTTGTCCCAATCCAATCCGGCTACTGCCGCACTCTTTGTCACGCCGATGATCGATACCATTACCCATCGGGTATGCTCGCGGAATGAGGAACTGAACGAAACCGAACAGCGTTTTTGTGAAAATTTCGTGAATACAAAGTCGGCATTCTTTCAGACCGCGGCGATAGGTCAGCAATGGGGAGCACACATCAAGAATAACCATGCCCAAAAAGGACAGAACACTGATTCACCCTCAACAAACACTTCAAAAACACCAGATGAACAGCCTTCTAATACCGATTTTGGAAAACCAGTGAACGATGAAACCCTTTGCGAATACATCACTTGGGTGAAATCAGGATGGAAAACCGGGGAAGAACTGAGGGTTTTCGCAAAAGACGGAGCGCTGATTTTGAACCCGGGTAATTTCACGCAACCCCGGAACGAGACTTACACCATCCATGATCAACTGCTTCGAAAGTCCCCTGCCACTCAAATGGCAAAACTACGAAATGTGGTGATCAACCTGAGTCCTCCGTACACGGAATTGGACGCAACAGAGGCAGAGCCTGAGGCGGATGGGGATCAGGTCAACGATGCCAACATCCGCCTTTCACTGAAGATCGCGAAATACCGGAGAAAATCAAAACTCTTCCGGAGCATGAAGAGAACACTTAACAACCTTTATGATGCCAAGTCAGTTCAAGGATGTACGGACAAGAAAAATGAAAACAACTATTCCTATGCCGAACACGCCAAACTGGAAGAGGAGCTTCGTACCCAGTTCGTTTTGGAACGTTTTTATGAGCAATCCAAGGGCGTGGAGAGTGCATTCAAGAAGGATGGTTCCGGACTGAAACTCCTCCATCGCTCCCGCTTGAGTTGGGAACTGATCCGCACCAACACCATCAATCAGTTGCGCGCTATTCTTCAGGATCCGACCGTCGGAAATATTGTTTTCGTTGGCCACACCCGCGTGCAGTCCTTTGGAAAACCGCATGGAGCGACAGCAGTCCAGAGTCTCGAAGAAATGATCATCGATTCGCTTGGCGTGGTGATTCCTGCCGATTTCTTCACGAAGCTGAACCCGAACCTGATGAGCATTAGCTTCCTGATTTGTCATTCCGACACTGTGATCAAGACCTACCATGTGGACCAGGCTCTTCAATCCGGAGAAAGCGTTCATCAAAAGCGGGTTCTGAACATCGTTCAGACCAACGAACTGCTCGACGATCCGGCAGAGGCTCCGCTGAGTGGTTTTCTCGATTTCCTTCAGCGCGTCGACCGGAACCTGCACGAGACCCTTCAGGAAAACATGTTGATCCAGCAGTTTGGAAGTTTTCCGGTCCTTGATTCAGTCGAATCGTGCACTCTTGAAATCCCTGATTTTCGGGTCAAGAAGGGAATCCTCGCCCTTAAGCTGAACGGTCATCTGATCGGTACCATCAACCCGGGCGAACCGGGCAACCGATTCATCTTTGACTGCGGCTATTTGAAAAAAGACAAAGTCGAAAACACCTTGAGACTGTATCAACCGATTTCGATCCTGACAGAAAAGCAACAGGAACTGAAGGCATTCATTTTTCAAAACCGTTTTCTGCTGAACGGCAAGGAATTCAACCTGAAGAACATCACTTGGACGGACTTCAAGGGCAAAGACGGCAAATACGAAAGCTCAACCATCAAATTCAGAGGTAATTTATGAAACAAAAACAATCCGTATCCAATCGCACTCTCACACTGGTCGCATTCACTCTCCTCATCGCACCGTTTTCGGCTAATGCCGAAGACTACATCATTTCCAAGGGTGATCATTATAGCAATCCTATGTCAATCCAACCGTACATCACCCGTACTACAATGAAGTTCAAGGTCATGTTCAATGATTCCGCCAAGTACGATTTTGTTGAAGCCAACAAGGACAAAAACCCTAGCGCGACGGAAATCGCAAAATTCAAGGAAGACCAATGGGATGTCAAC
>JBEIKL010000094.1:0-7723 GCA_040379745.1 Bdellovibrionales bacterium
GGGTAGACTAAGTTTGTTGTCAAAGTCATTGAGCGTGCGGTGGCGGCGATGTCGGCTCCGCTTGGTTCATGTCTATCGATTGGGAACGCCTTTGCCGTACTCCTTGTGCATGCGGGCCAGCGGGTCCAGGGTATACGCATCCGCACGCGGAATGATCTGTCCGGTGGTCGGGTCTTTTTGAAGAACGGATTCATCATAATGAGCGCCAACGATGCGACCGAACACCACGGTGTTTGATCCGATGTCGACCATCTTTTCCAACACACACTCGAACGCCACCTTGAATTCCGCCACACGCGGGGTACGGATCCACTTCGATGGCACTTGCGTGAGACCGAGTTTCTCACGTTCGCTTTGCCCGTAGGGAAGGGTTTCTCCGGTCTGATCCACCAGTTCCATCTGAGCGGACTGGGAAATGTGAATCACGAATTCTTTTTCGCGCTCGATGTTGATCTGAGTGTCTTTCTTTTTTCCTTCACGACCATGGGTGATCGAAAACATCACGCACGGCGGTTCGGTCGAAATCGCATTGAAGTAGCTGAATGCCGCAAGATTGTCCGTGCCATCATCGTTCAGGGTGGATACCATCGCAATCGGGCGGGGCACGATCGTCGAACTCATCAGGAAGTACTTTTCAGCGCGTTTCAGGTCATCCAGATGAAAAGTATGCAGATTGCCTTGGTCGCTCATACCGACCACTCCAGCATTTTTTCGAGTGACTTCTTTGCACCGGCCATCACTTCGTCACTGACGTGGATTTCAGGTCCCTCGGTCTCGAGTGCTTGTGCCACTTTTTCGAGAGTGTTTAGTCGCATGAACGGGCACTCATTGCACGCGCAATTCTGATTCGGTGGTGCCGCGATCAGTTTCTTGCCGGGAGCTTTTTTCGCCATCTGGTGCAGGATTCCCGCTTCCGTGGCCACAATGAATTCCTGATCCGGGCTTTCAATCACGTACTTCAACAGGTTGGAAGTGCTGCCGATGTAGTCCGCGTTCTTCAGGATGTTTTCTTCACACTCGGGGTGCGCGATCAGTTTGGCGCCAGGGTGTTGGATGCGCAAGTCGATGATCTTTTTCTCCGAAAACGTCTCGTGGACCATGCAGCTGCCTTGCCAGAGGGTCATCTCGCGTCCGGTTTTTTCCGATACCCAGCGCCCGAGGTTCCGGTCCGGTGCAAACAGGATCGGGCGATCTTTTGGTGCTTTCTCAACGATTTTGACCACGTTTGAACTCGTGCAAATCACGTCGCTCATCGATTTGATGGCGGCCGAGCAGTTGATGTAACTGATGATGAAGTGATCCGGGTTGGCTTTCTTGAACGCCGCAAACCGTTCTGGCGGACAGCTGTCTGATAGCGAGCAACCCGCGCGCAGATCGGGCAACACCACTTTGCGGGAAGGGTTCAGGATCTTCGCGCCTTCAGCCATGAAGTGCACGCCGGCGAAAAGAATCAGGTCGGCAGTGCTGCGTTGAGCGGCACGTGCCAATTCAAGGCTGTCACCGATGAAATCGGCCACGTCCTGAATGTCCGGGTCCTGGTAGTAGTGGGCCAGGATCACGGCGTTTTTTTCTTTCTTCAGTTTTGCGATTTTCTGAAACAAGTCCATGCCTTATGGGTATTTCATGCTTGCAACTGAGTCAAGCGGTGTTACTCTGAAATCACGCTCGATTGGCGCATTTTTGGGGGCAACATGAATGATGCAGTTCATTTGAAGTCCGAAACTCTGGTCATCGTAGGCCCCGTCCTCGCATCCGTACTCCCTTCTGAAAAATTGAATCAACTCGGTTTAGCCAGTGCTCCTCAAATTGCCGTCGATGGTGGCGATCGTTTTGCCCCGAATCCGGTACTGGTGGTGGGCGATGGTGACAGTAAGTCGGGGGCTTCCACGGCACCCTTTCATCCAAAACCCGATCAGGATCAGACCGATCTCGCGTTCGCGCTGAAGCTCGTGAATCCAGGACGCTGGACGGATTTGCATCTGTTTGGTTTTCTCGGTGGACGTAAGGATCACGAACTCGCTGCCATTGGTGAGGTCTGTCGTGCGCTGGCGATCCGAATGGATCTGACCCGGGCCTCGCTTTACGATCAGTCGGGCGATCTTGCCTTCACCGTTCACAATATCGGTACTCATGCATTTGTCCATCACGGTGTGTTTTCAGTACTCGCATTCGAGTCGGCCCGATTCACGATTGCGGGGGCCTGTCGATTCCCGATTCGCGACCAGACCCTGCTATCGTTCTCAGGCGTCGGCATTTCCAATGTGGGTGAGGGGGTATTCACCATTCAGAGTTCCGGCGTGTTCATGATGTTGCCTTCGAAAGGCTCGGAGTGAACGCATCCATCAGTTTCTTGGATGGTGTGGTCTTTGTCCTGATCTTTTTGCTGACCTTGGCGGCAGTCGCCTACGGCCGCAAAAAATTCAAACAATCCCATGCCACCGAAGACAAGGCCGAATTGCTCCTCATGGGGCGCAAGATCACGCTTCCCATGTTCATCGCTTCTCTCGTGGCCAGTTGGTACGGCGAGATTTCAGGTGCCACCGCATTCACGTTTGAGCATGGCCTGTTCAGTTTTCTGACCCAGTGTCTGGTCTGGTATGGGACCTATCTGATTTTCGCCTTTTTCATGATCAGCCGGATCCCTAAAAACAACGCCTCCACGTTTCCGGAACTGGTGGGCAATCACTTGGGGCCCCGTGCGCATCGGATCACCGCGATCTTGACCATCCTGAATGCGTTGCCGATTGCGGGTGTGCTCAGTATCGGGATTTTTCTACATTTCATTTTTGGGATTCCGGTGTTTGTCGCTTCGGCGATCGGCGTGCTGTGCATCTTCACTTATGCGATGACGGGTGGTCTTCGCTCCGTCGTCTATGCCGATCTGGTACAATTCGCAGCCATGGTCACTTCGGTGATTCTCGTCGCCGTGTATTCGATCCTTCACTTCGGATCGCCCGATCAGTTGCCGGCCTTATTGCCGAAGACCCATCTCGAGTGGTCCGGTGGCAAGCCGTTTTCGCAGATTTTCATCTGGGCATTCATCGCGCTCAGCACCCTGGTGGATCCGCTTTTTTATCAGCGCGCGCTCGCCGCACGCGATGAAAAGCAAGCCCGCTGGGGAATCGTCGGCGCAACCGTGGTGTGGTTCATCTTTGATTGTGCGGCAGTAACCGGTGCACTGTATGCGCGGGCCTTCATGCCGCAACTGGATCCGAACACGAGTTACCTCAGTTACGCCATGGGCATTTTGCCCGATGGATTGCGCGGTTTTCTTTTGGCCGGAGTGTTTTCCGCCATCGTTTCCAGTCTCGATTCGCATTTGTTTTCCGCATCGAGCATGATTTCCTTCGACCTGATGAACAAGCGGGGATTCAGCAAACGCCGTTTGCAAATCGCGATGACATTCGTGGGCTTCGGTGCTTTGCTCGTGACCCCGTTCTTTGACAACATCGCCATGGTCTGGAAGGTGATGGGGTCGCTTTCGTCGTCCTGTCTTTTGTTTCCCTGGTTGTTGATGATGATTTTCCCCAAATTCAAAAGTGAATTCCGGTTTCTGTCGAGTGTGGGGCTGGGGCTTTTCCTGTCGATCATCGGTGCGGTTCTGAACTACTTGAAAATCGAGGAAACTGATCTGTTTTATTTTGGCCTTGCCGGGTCGATGCTGGGTTATGTTTTCTCGTTCTTGATGCAGATTCGCTCCAAAAAACGCTGATCGACTGATTAAGAAATGTTTTCTTGGCTCAGCCCCCCGTCCCTGTGATATTTGTAGAGAAACGTCACGGGGGAAACATGGAAAAGACGGAACAATCATTGGTCAGTAGCCTGAAACGCATCAACCTGATTTCAGGAAAGGGCGGAGTCGGTCGGACCACGATGGCAGCAACCTTGGCCAAGGCCAGTGCTAAAGAAGGGAAGAAGACCCTACTCGCCGAACTCGAGGATGATTCCGGCTGGGATTCTCCATTGGCCCGTCATTTCGGCATGAAGCATTTCCCTGTCGAACCTTCTGAAATTGAAAACCACCTTCACGCCGTCACGCTGTCCGCTCCTTGGGGGCAGGAAAAATTCCTGAACAGCTTTCTGAAACTTTCTTCCATCACGCAGATAGTGATGGGCAATCAAGGTGTGAAATGGTTTCTGGACGGAGCCCCTGCATTCAAGGAAATGGGCTATTTCTATCATTTGCTGACGATGCTGAAGGATTCCAGCTACGAGCGCATCATTCTCGATTTGCCAGCTACCGGTCACTTGATTGGCTTGGCTCGATTGCCCAATGTGCTGCTCAAGATGATGCCGATTGGCCCGATCGCGGAAAAACTCCGTGAAGGACAAACTTTTTTTTACGACAAACGCCAAACCGCCGCTTGGGTGGTCACCCTCCCGCAATCCTTACCCGTCAGTGAAGCCATTGAGCTGAATGATTCCCTTTACAAGGAGCAGATTCCGGTGGGTGGATTCGTGTTGAACCGCGCGCCGTTCAACCCGTTCACGGTTGAAGAGGAAGCGATTCTCGAAAGCATGAGCGCTAAGAGCAAGACCCACAAACTGATGATCGATCTGGAGCGCATTCGCCGTTTGCGTGAAGCCGAAAAGAGACTCAGCCAGAACGGCCCCCTTTGGATCGCGCCTGAAACCGACAATCCATTCGAAGAAGAGGGGT
This sequence comes from Bdellovibrionales bacterium, assembly GCA_040379745.1. Lineage (GTDB taxonomy): Bacteria > Bdellovibrionota > UBA1018 > UBA1018 > CAIMNF01 > CAIMNF01. The sequence goes on from JBEIKL010000094.1 coordinate 4,661, forward strand.
TCGGCTACCGTGTCCAAAAATTCAATTTTTGATCTTCTTTCCAAAAAACGATGCGTAATCGTCTGCGGTGGCGGTGGAGTGGGCAAGACCACGACTGCTGCGGGACTTGCAATCGCGTCCACTCGCGTTCGAAAAAAAGTACTGGTCGTCACGATTGATCCAGCCAAGCGATTGGCCGAAGCGTTCGGGTTCACGCAACGTGCTCTCGAAGAGGGCAGAGAGCCGATTTTACTTTCTGCAGACTCCAAGCGGGCACTCGGAATTGCTGAAGACGTGGAATTGTCCGTCGGAATCTTGAATCCGAAATACGTGCTGGAGCAAATCATCGCGCAGACGCTTTCGCCGGTGCAGGCCGAGTCTCTCAAGAAGACCATGCTCTACGCTCAACTCAGTGAGATGGTATACGGACTTCAGGAATACACCGCATACGAGTGGGTCACCCGCATGATCAAGGATTCGGCTTACGACCTGATCGTCCTGGATACTCCACCGTCATTCCATGCCAAGGATTTTTTCCTCGTCCCGGGCAAAATCAAGAATCTGATGGAAAGCAAGGTTTTCCAGCTATTTTCGCCAAAAAGTGGAGGGTTCTTCAAAGCCGTACTTTCTTTCGGTTGGGTCGAAAAGTTATTAGGCGAGAAGATCTATCGCGAAAGCCGCATGTTCCTTGAAACGTTTGCTTTGTTACGCGATCGCATCCTTGATCGCTGTGATTTGTTGGCAAAATTTTTCACTCAGCAAGAAGTCGCTGTGGTTGCAGTGACCACTCCGGAATCTTCGGCCATGTTCGAACTGGAGGGCTTGAATCGATTCCTGCGCGAGCGTGACATCCATCTTGAGGGCATCGTGATCAATCAGGTCGAGCAATCGATGAGTGAGGCCATGCACGGCGCTTTCGGTGTGGGAGATGCGTCCGGTTCAGGCGAGGATGTGTTGGGCGTCGGCGATGATCCGCTGTTGAATTCCCTTTCTCCCGAACTGTTGGGTAAGTTGCATCAGTTGGAACAGCATCAGGAAAAACGTGCCGAAAAATCCCGACTGGCAGTCGAGAAGTGTCGATCGAAATATCCCGACATCACCACCGTGGTCGCACCGATGGTGTACAGCTCGGATGGTTTTGAGATCCTCAAAAGGTATCCGGCGCTTTTTTGATGCTTGCCGCGTCACCAAAAGGTGTCCGGCGCTTTTTTGATGCTTGCCGCGTTAATTGCGGTCCCAGTGGAGCTGATTCCTCGATCTAAGCGAGTGTTTTCGCACTAAAGAGCGATACGGCCGGAATTCAGACTTCCGTACTTCGGGCGCGCGAAGTACAAGCTTCACCGATTTAGTTTCAATTTATTTCACCGTTTTCATCCTCCCAGCTACTCGCAAATTCCCTAATTGTTTATAGACGACTAGATCATCCCCGTGTCACCCGTGACCCATTTTAGAAGTTCGTCAAATTTCCGATAATGACTATAGGGAGAGGGCGGGTTCTTGAATTCACACTTGGGACTTCATCATCGCGTATTGAATAGCGTAAAAATGCATCATCGTGTTTTTACCTTCGCACTGCATGTGTTAGCGGTGACGTTTGCGCTTGCCCAAACCGCGTGTAAGGTCGAAACCAAGATCCGGGACACTTACTATGATCGCACCGCCCCCGATGCGGCTCAGACGCTAGAGTGGTTGGATCTGTCCAATGGAAATGCGGTGGTAAACAATGGTGAATACTCCCGGCAAACGGCGATGAAGGCGAGTTGGACACCGTCCACTACTGCCGACATGACCTCGCAAGGAGTACAGCTCTACATCGGTTCGGCCTGTAACATCGCCAGTGGTGCGCCAATACGCTACTCCGGAAGCACTCAGACCAACCATGTTTTTGATGGCCTTCCCGACGGTTCATATTCCTTCAAGGTGATTTCTTATGATCGCAAAAGCAACGCTTCCTACTCGGAATGCTCGAGTTCATTCGTCGTGGATAATTCTCTACCATCGATTTCGATCGGTGCGACTACAGCGTGGATCAACAATGCAAACAAAGCTTCGTATGCGGTCAATGGAGCGTGCACCGATTCCGGAGCGGGAATCAATGGCAACGTGACGGTTCGCCTGGCGTTGAATGCTTCGAATTTTCTGGAGCAATCCACGCCTTGTATTTCAGGGGCTTTCAGCGTAAACCTGAACACTACCGCACTCACGCTCGGTGGATTCACGAACGGATTTCAAAACTTAACCCTCACCGCCAGCGTCTCCGATCAAATCGGCAATGGAAACACCTCTTCGGCTGTCGCCGTTTCCAGGGACATTGTTGCTCCGACTTTGAGCGGAATCAATCCGGCCCCATGGATCAACTCTGCCAGCCAGTCAGCTTACGCGATTTCCGGTTCGTGCGGGGATGCAACTTCGGGACTAAATGGTCCGATCAACATCGCTGTGACCGATGGCACCAATACCGTTACCGCGACAGCAACCTGTTCGGGTGCCGGTAATTTCAGTACCTCGATCAATGTCAGCTCGTTGGTCGATACCGCTACTGGCGCAGCGACAGGCAATGTCAGTGTTTCAGTTTCGGTCAGCGACATTGCAGGTAACTCAACGACTTCGACTCTGACCCGATCCAAGGATACGGTTGCGCCAACTTCGGTAATGAAGTTCGCTTCGAATAACTTAGATTGGGAAGACAAGAATACACAAACCGGCGGAAACCTGACGACCACCCTGACTTCAACGAATTGTACAGACCAGTCAAAGGTGATCTTTACCGCGACCAACATCGCACCAGCAGTGTCTGATGCGAATTGGGCAACGTGTGTGACGACGGCGGACGCCTTTTCCAGAACCATCAATTCCCCTACCGAAGCAACCGCCAATGTTTTTTACGCTTGGTCAAAAGATGCTGCTGACAACATTTCAGCAAGTAAGGTGCTGACACTGACTTACGACATCACTCCACCAACTGTCACCGGGCTTGATGTGAACGGAACCGATACCACCACGAATAACAACAACACACTGGTGGCACTTTCTGCATCATCAAATCGTACGGACATCTGGGCCTTCTGCCTAAAATACAACGAC
>JBEIKL010000095.1:0-7490 GCA_040379745.1 Bdellovibrionales bacterium
ACAGGACTTCGAATTCCACCTGTTTGTCCCGCTCGAAACTCTTGATCTGCTGATCCTGCTTTTGCACGGTCTGACTCAGATCGGAGTTGCGTGAGCGCTCTTCCTTCAGCATGGACTCCAGCTGACGGACCCGTTCCTGCGCAGAACGCATCTGACCGGTCAAAACCATCACATCCTGCTCTCGAAGAGCAAGATAGTTTTTCATGGTCTCAAGATCGCGATCCACACCCAGCGAGGATGAAAATGCGGGAGGGTTCGGGATCGACGAATGAAAAGTCGCTTGCTCAGATGGCTGTTCCGGCGCTTCCATGAACTGAATTTCTTCATCCACACTCTCACTGGAAGCCGCTTCATCGACAGACAGGGAAATCGAACTCTGAATGGTGGTGGCGTCTGCGTTGGACTCCTCCTCAACAACACGGGTCGCTTCACGTTGCGGAAGCGCTTCCCCACCCATCTCCTGAACGGCTGAAGAAAGCACTTCGTGCGGAACAAAATCATCCGCACCCGGTTGTTGCTTGTCTTCATTCAAGAACTTGAGAATGTCAGGGTTGGTGCCGGAATCGAGGATCTTGGTCGCATCGTTGTTCACCACCGGACTTTCGACTGCGGATTCCTGATTGGATTTTCCACTGCCCAACGAAGTGCTTTCGATTTCCACCTTTTGACCGGAATACTGATCGAACTGGATGACAATCCCGCCGGTGTTCTCCTTTTTCTCTTCAGCGGATTCGGAAGCCTGGGACATTGCCGATTCGATCGCAGAAGACTGGATCGCCGACGACTGAATCACTCCCGTCCCCGTTGGCTTCAGGTTTTTCTTCACTGGCGTAGAGCGAGCATCGACCACGGCCTGTCTGAAAAGATCGAAATTGGAATCGAAATCCAGATAGGCGAACGCCGGTTGTTCGGCACTGTTTTGGTGCTTCATCACCTGGACATCTTTCCAGGTGGTTTTCATCACGATGTAGGGAATGTTCCACTTCTGGGCCCATTCTGCATGCGCTTCGGAAACGATCAACGCATCCAGACTGTCGCCATGGAATTCAAAAACCTTTTCGGCATCGTCAGCGCTTCGCGTACGAACCACTCCCCAACCTTCTCCGCGGAGAGGTTCGATCCATTTTTCCTGTAAGCCGGCATGATCATCGACAAATAGAATCTTCACGTTCAACTGTTCGGAAAGATGAGGTGAAATCTTGAAAATGGTGTATTCTGTCGGAAATGAATGCCGATCAGAAAGCATCCAAAAGCGGTTTCGACAAAGTCCTGACGGTCCAGGTCCACCATCAGAATCTGGATCCACGCACCTTCAAAGTTCCGGTGAAGTGGATTTATCGCACTTCACTCCTTGCTTGGTTTCTGGTGACCGTCACTCTGGCATCCATGCTCTTCGCCGTGAAGACCTATCGCCTGAAAACCAGCGGACAAACCGTGGTGATTCACGAAGGAGCCGACACCGGAACGGGCGACAAATCCATGACGGCGAACGAATCCAACAACCAGGACAAGAACGCATCGGATGAAAAACCGGAATCACAACCCGGACAGGCCATTCCTGGAACCGAGACGATCTGGACCGGACTCTCGCCCAATATCACCGCGCCAGCCAAAGGCTTCGTTCCCTCGATCGATCTCAGTGAAGTGAAAATCAACTGGCAGGGGAAATTCGCAAACATCACCGGCGTGGTCGCTTACCGCGAACAGGGAAAGGGCAGCCAACAAGGGCACCTCGTGGTGCTGGCTCGCGGAAAAGACCGGATCTTTGGTCACCCTGAAAACATCCTGAACGTGGCCAACAGCGCGCATCTTTTCAACGCGGAAAACGGGGAATATTTTTCAGTTGCCCGCTTCCGGATGCTGAAGACCCGACTTGGTCCATTCGAAACCCCTTCGCAATTGGAACAGGTTCAGATCTATCTTTTCGACCAGGAGAACCGACTCCTCATCTCACAGAGTTTTCAATATGGAAAAAAATAGCAGGCTTCCCGAATCTTCACTCACGGTCATTTCCCAGAAGACCAAAATCGTCGGCACACTGGAAGTGCAAGACGAAGTACACTTCTTCGGTCATGTCATGGGCGAGATCAAGGGCGCACCCCAAAGCGAAATTCATCTGAAGGAAGATTCCCTGGTGGAAGGAAAAGTCATCGGCGACACCATCATCATCGAAGGGTTCGTGAAGGGCGAAGTCATTGCCCAGAAAAAAATCCGGGTCACGGCATTGGGAAAAGTGTTCGGAACCGTACAGGCACCCACGCTTCAGATCGATCCGGGTGCTTATTTCGAGGCAAAGGGAATCACAGCCTGATTTTCGGGCTCCGGATCACTGCAACAGAAAATCACTGAAATAGACTTCGGTCACGACCGGTTCCTTCAAATAGGCGTTGGTTGCATCAATGATCAACGAACGGAACAGGTAGCGACCCTGCACCTGGTTCAGGTCGGCGAAGGATTTCTTACCGAGACTCTGAATGATCTGATCCTGAATCACGGGCTTGATGAATTCGAACTTCGGAATTTCCTTTTCATCGCGAACTTCGACACTGAGTGTGAGCGATACATAATGGGTTTTCTGTTTTCCGTCGGTGTCGGTGTATGGATCTAGATTGGCCGTCATCGGCTCCAGCGTGATCAGTCCGCGTTTGGCGGAACGAAGCACGGCATCCTTGTGAGCCTGGCTTTCCATTCGCGCACGTTCCTTGTTCTCGGTGATGGCAGGACGCTTGTAGATCACCTTCGTATAAACAAAGAGACCCAGCACTGCCATGATCGCAACCGTATTGACCAACCCCAGAATGAGGCCCAATTTGCCCATGTTTCTAGACTAAGGGTTCAGGCCCCCTCTTTCAAACAAAAAAGCCCGGACGATCCGCCCGGGCTTTCTAATGTTTATTTAAAAAAAGCGATCAGATTTTGACTGGTTCGAACGGCAACCCCAGATCGTCAGCTACCGCCTTGTAAGTCAGCTTGCCGTTGGCGATGTTCACGCCTTTGAAAAGAGCCTGGTCTTTTGCGATCGCGTCTTTCCACCCCATGTTCGCCAGCATCAGTGCGTATTTCAGCGTGACGTTGGTCAGTGCATACGTCGAAGTGCGTGGCACCGCACCCGGCATGTTCGGAACCGCATAATGAATGATGTCATCCACGGTATAGGTCGGATGTTCGTGGGAAGTCGGACGGCAAGTCTCAACCGCGCCACCCTGGTCCACGGCAACGTCAATGATGACGCCACCCGGAGCCATGCGGGAAACCATCTGGCGAGTCACCAGTTTCGGAGCCTTCGCGCCCGGAACCAGGATCGCACTGATCACCAGGTCTGACTCGATCACGGATTTCTCGATTTGCTCATTGTTCGAATAGAGCGTGTGAATGGAATTACCGAAGATGTCGTTCAGATACTCGAGACGATCGACGTTCACGTCAAGGATGGTCACTTTCGCGCCCAAGCCCACGGCCATTTTCGCCGCATTCACGCCCACCACACCACCGCCGAGAACGGTCACGTTTGCGCGTGCAACACCGGTCACTCCGCCCAACAGCATGCCTTTTCCGCCATGATCTTTCTGAAGGTAAGTTGCACCGATCTGGGTTGCCATGCGACCTGCCACCGCACTCATCGGTGCGAGAAGCGGAAGGGAACCGTCGGCCGGCTGAATGGTTTCATATGCGATCCCGATGATCTTGCGATCGAGCAAAGCCTTGGTCAGGCGTTCGTCTGCCGCGAGATGGAGATAAGTGTAGAGGATCTGTCCTTCACGAAGAAGTTCGTATTCTTCCGGAAGAGGCTCTTTCACCTTCACGATCATGTCAGCCTTTGCGAATACTTCTTTTGCACCATCGATGATGGTCGCACCTGCGGATGCGTACTCCTGATCGGCGATTCCGGCACCGAGCCCCGCTCCAGCCTGGATCAACACCTTGTGACCCGCATTGGTCAGTGCGCGGACACCCGCCACCACCATTGAAACACGGTTTTCCTTATTCTTGATTTCCTTGGGTACACCAACGATCATATGGTCGCTCCTTATATATTGATGATCATCCCATCATATGCCAAAGCATGCTTTTTCGGGAGTTTTCTTGAAAATGAAACATAGTCAAAATCGTGACTCATGTGAGTGAGAATGGTCTTTTTCGCCTGAATCCTTGATGAATACATCAGCGCCTCCTCGTAGTTCAGATGGGTTCCGTGTTTTGACAATCTGAGACAATCCAGAATTAATACATCCAAACCATGTAATTGGGAAAGGGAATGATCGGAAATTTCGTGGCAATCGGTAAGATACGCGAATTTTCCGATTCGGAATCCGGCAACGGTCTGCGAACCGTGCTTCAACTCAATCGGGAGAATTGAAAGATTCTTCACCTTGAAAGCGCCTTCGTTGAACTTGAACTCGTGAAGGTCGATCTGTGAAACCCCTCCTCCCTCGATCAGGGTGTCGCTGAACATGTAGGGAAAACGCGCCTTCAATTGCTCTATGGTCCAACCGTGTCCGTAGCCGGGAATCCTCTCCCGCTGGATGAAATTGTACGAGCGGATCTCATCCACACCACCGATGTGATCGGCATGGGGATGAGTGAAGAGGATCGCGTCAATGCGATCGATCTTGGAACGAATCGCCTGCTGTCGCAAATCGATCGAGGTGTCGACGAGCAGACTGGTGCCGTCGACCTTGATCCAGATGGACGCCCGGAGTCGCTTATTCTTCGGATTACGGGATCGACAGACTTTGCAATCACAATGGATCAGGGGGACTCCGGTCGAGGTACCACACCCCAAAACCTCGATGCGCATTTTCTTGAAGGTCATGATATAAGGAATCTATGAGAATCTTAGTCACCGGAGCAAGTGGATTTATCGGAAGCGGGCTGGTCAGTGCGCTTTCGGAAGCAGGTCATGACGTTTGCGCACTGATGCGGCCCAGCGCCTCTTCAGAATTCCTGAAAGGCGTGAAATTCACCCGACTCTCCGGAGACCTTGGTGACCAGGAATCCATGGTTCGTGCTTGCGAGAACGTCGATGCGGTTTATCACGTTGCCGGGCTCACTGCCGCACGAAACAAGGAAGAGTTCTTCAAATTCAATGCCGAAGCGACCCGCAACCTGGCCCATGCGGCAATGAAGAGCGGTTCAGTGAAAAAATTCATTTTTGTTTCATCCCAAGCAGCAGCCGGCCCGAGCTTCGGCCTCGCTCCCCGCTCTGAAAATGAAACCGATACTCCGGTTTCCCTCTATGGTGAAAGCAAATTGCGTGCGGAACTCTATCTCGATGAACTGAAAGGCAAACTGAACTTCATTACCATCCGCCCGCCAATGGTTTACGGTCCACGCGACAAGAACGTTTTCATTTTCTTCAAGACGATTCAGAAACAGTGGATGCCGATCCTGCCTTCACGCACTCCGACCGGGCACAAGTACTACAGTGCAATCCACGTCGACGACCTGATCGGAGCGCTGGTTGTCGCATTGGAAGCCCCCACTGCTGATTTTGAGAACGGTGAACGTTTCTTCGTCACCGACGGACAGATTTACACCTATGAACGGATCATGACGACGATTGCGCAGGAACTGAAAGTGAAACCGTTCCGCGTGAAAGTACCGTCTCTGGTCATGAAATCAATGGCATCCTTGGGAACCATCGCTGGTCGTGCACTGAATACGAATTTTCCGATGAATCAGGACAAGCTGAACGAATTGACCCCGGATTACTGGATCTGTTCTTCGCAAAAGGCGTTTGATCACTTCAAGTTCAAACCCCGCTACACCATGGAATCAGGCGTTCCTCAGACAGTTGCCTGGTACAAGGTGAACGGCTGGCTGTAAGAGCGGAGCCGTTTGGGAAAATCACGGTCTGTTCACCGCCCTCTGGTGAGGGCAGTGAGACATCACGATCAGAACAATACGTTCAGATTCACACCGGTTCCGAATACGGTCTTATTCACGTTCGGAGTAGCCGAGTTGCTGAATTCAAAGAACTTGCCAGGGAAGAACAGACCGGCAACAGCACCGACTTTCACGGCATCATCCCACTGGTAACCGATGCTGTAATCCATCTCGAAGCCCAAACCCTTGTCTTGAGCTGCGGCGGCGGTTGAAGACTTGTAAATGCCATCCCAACTGTTGAAGTAAACGCCTCCGGCAACACCGTCTGCTGATTTCAAGGCGTTGGCATAAATCGCATTCACACCGTGGTTCCACTTCGCATTCGCATAATCAAATCCGAGCGCAAGGACTTGGGCGTTGGTCACTGGATTATTGAACGGAGAAGATGAACCGTCTGAAAGGTTGCGCAAGTTATAGTTGAACATCAGGAGTGCCGGACGGTAATCCGGATGGAAGTAGAATGCGGTGTACTTCGCGGTCGCCGCTGCAGCAGCGGAAGCCGAATTGTCCTGACCATTTGCAAGACCGCCGTTGAACTTGATCTTCCAGGCATCGTCAAGCTGAGCATCCACCTTGAGGGCTCCGGCAACGGTAGTGTACGAGTTGTTGCCCACCAGACCGGTAACGAGCGGGATTTCCGCAGAAGCGGTGAAAATACCGGTTTTCTTCTTGAAGTAAATGTCCCAAATGTTGAACGTGTAACCCGTGGTGGATGCGGTATCGACCGAGAACGGACTGGTGATTTTCGCTTCCATTCCGGCGATCCGACGAACGAAAAGAACGCCAAGGTCCATTTGCTCGTCATCGTTGGTGTAAGTCAAGGCGAGTGAATAATCGCTTGCAGAAGAGAAGCCTGCCTTGGTGTTCAGTGATCCGGCAGCATTCGCTCCACCGAAATTCGAGCCAGCGCGATACTTGTAAACCGCTGGCGTGAATTTGAACGCACCCAATTTGGATTCAAGACGGAAACCATCTGCAGTGGATGGCATGCGATCGAAGCCGTCGACCGTGGTGTTCCACACCACACCCAATCCCCAATTCAGGGGAACGCGACCCACGGAAAGCGTACCAAAGTCGGTGGCCACTTCCGCATAAAAGGTACTTGCTGAAATCGTGGAATTTCCCGTGCGAGTCTGACTCACCACGGAATTTTGTCCAGCTTCACTCAAATCACCACCGAAAATCCCTTTGTCCGGAGTACCGAACCAGAGATTCGAGTAAACGGAGATGTTGTCATTGACCATCAGGCGGGGAGTCATGCGCAGGAAAAGATTCTGGAAAGAAGCGGGAGAATCGCCGTTCAGAGGAATGAAATAACCATGATCGGTCGGTGTGTCGGTACGAAGAGAACCGTTCGAGTAACCGAAGAGCCAATTGGTTTCCGTTCTGAACTGTCCGTGCCAATCCAGATCCATGGCTTGTGCGGTGGAACCTAGAGCGGCGATAATCAGGGAAAATCCGAGCAAAGATGCGGTAAACAATTGAGACATGATGATCTCTCCTTGAATTCCGAAAATACGAGGAGCATATTGGTTTGGTCAAGGAATAAAACGAGGAAACCCATGAAAAAACAAAAGGTAAGAGTGATCGCACTGAGCGGATTG